>NZ_AP022587.1:310541-621082 GCF_010731715.1 Mycobacterium stomatepiae | reverse complement strand
AGCCGACGATAACGACGTTGCGAACCATGGATTCAGTGTTGGCCGAAGCGGGCGTGTCGTCTAGGCCTGGTACCCCACGAATCAGGACATCCGGCCCTGACCCCAAGCCACCGGATCGGCCTTGGCAGACTGTGCCCATGGCACAGATAACCCTGCGTGGAAAGGCGATCAACACTGTCGGCGAGCTTCCCGCCGTCGGATCCAAAGCCCCGGCCTTCAGCCTGACCGGCGTCGACCTCGGCGCGGTCACCAGCGACCAGTTCAGCGGTAAGTCCGTGCTGCTGAACATCTTTCCGTCCGTCGACACCCCGGTGTGCGCGACCAGCGTGCGGAAGTTCAACGAGCGTGCCGCCGCCAGCGGCGCCTCGGTGGTGTGCGTGTCCAAGGACCTGCCGTTCGCGCAGAAGCGGTTCTGCGGCGCGGAGGGCATCGAGAACGTCACCACGGCGTCGGCATTCCGCGACAGCTTCGGCGAGGACTACGGCATCACGATCGCCGACGGTCCGATGGCCGGGCTGCTGGGCCGGGCCGTCGTGGTGATCGGCGCCGACGGCAACGTCGCGTACGCGCAGCTGGTGCCCGAGATCGCCGAGGAGCCCGACTACGACGCGGCGCTCGCGGCGCTGTCATAACCCGAGCAGCCGGACCATTTCGGCCCGCATGTCGACCTTGCGCACCTTTCCGGTGACGGTCATCGGGAACTCGTCGACGATGTGGACGTAGCGGGGGATCTTGTAGTGCGCGAGCTGTCCGGCGCAGAACGCCCGGACAGCGTCGGCGTCTAACGGGCTGACGCCCGGCCGCATCTTGATCCAGGCGCACACCTCCTCGCCGTACTTGGCGTCGGGTACACCGACGACCTGCACGTCGTCGATGTCGGGGTGGGTGTGCAGAAAGTCCTCGATCTCGCGCGGATAGACGTTCTCGCCGCCGCGGATGACGACGTCCTTGATGCGGCCGACGATCGCGCAGTAGCCGGCGTCGTGCATCACCGCGAGATCGCCGGTATGCATCCAGCCGTCGTGATCGATCACCTCGCGGGTCCTGTCGTCGTCGTGCCAGTAGCCCAGCATCACCGAGTAGCCGCGCGTGCACAGCTCGCCGGGCCGACCCCGCTTGACGATCTCGCCGGTGCCGGGGTCGACGACCTTGATCTCGACGTGCGGATGCGCCCGGCCGACGGTGGCGGTCCGGTGTGCGAGGTCGTCGTCGATGCGGGTCTGGCAGGACACCGGCGACGTCTCCGTCATGCCATAGGCCATGGACAGCTCCGAGAGGTTCAGTTCGGCGACGCAGCGCCGCATCACCTCCACCGGGCACGACGCGCCGGCCATGATCCCGGTACGCAGCGACGAGACGTCGCGCCGCGCTAAGTCCGGGTGCCCGAGCATCGCGATGAACATGGTGGGCACACCGTAGAGGCCGGTGCAGCGTTCGGATTCGATCGCGTGCAGCGTCGCGGCCGGATCGAAACCCGGCGCCGGGATCACCATCGTGGCCGCGTGCGTCGTGCAGCCCAGGTTGCCCATCACCATGCCGAAGCAGTGATAAAAGGGCACCGGGATGCACAGTCGGTCGCCAGGTCGCAGCCCGATGCATTCGGTGACGAAGTACCCGTTGTTGAGGATGTTGCGGTGCGAGAGCACCGCGCCTTTCGGGGAACCCGTTGTGCCCGAAGTGTATTGGATGTTGACAGGGTCCGACGGGTTCAGTCCGGCCAGCCGGCGGCGTAGTTCGTCGCCGGTCACCGCATCGGCGCGCTGCCGCAACCGCTGCCAGTCGTCGGTGCCCAGAAACACGACGTCCATCAACCCGGGCAACTCGGCACGGATCTGCGCGATCATGGCGCGATAGTCGGAGGTCTTGAACGTCGTCGCCGACACCAACAGCCGGGTCTGCGAATCGCGCAGCACATGCGACAACTCGTGGGTGCGATACGCGGGATTGACCGAGACGAGAATCGCGCCGATCTTGGCCGTGGCGTATTGGAGGATGGTCCATTCCGGGCAATTGGGCGACCAGATCCCGACCCGGTCACCGGGCTGGATCCCGGCGGCCATCAATGCGCGGGCCACACAATCGATGTCGGCGTTGAGTTCGGCGTAGGTCCACCGCCGGCCGCCGGCCACGTCGACCAGCGCCTCGGCATGCGGGTGCGCCAGCGCGGTGCACTCGAAGTTCGCCCCGATCGTCTCGTCCAATAGGGGAGTGTCGACCGGACCGGCAGCGTAGGAATCCGGGGCGCCGTAGCGGTGCCGCAGCTCGTTCTTGAGCACCTTGCCATTGGCATTGCGCGGCAAGGCTTCCACGATCACGACCCGGCGGGGACGCTTGTACGCAGCGAGGTGCGCGCGGCAGTGCGTCTCGATGTCGTCCTCGGTCGGCGGATTGGCGGGATCGCGCGCGACGATGACCGCTATCGGGATCTCGCCCCATTTCGGGTCGGAAACTCCGATGACCGCGACCTCGGCGACCTTGTCGTGCGCTGCCACGACGTTCTCCACCTCGGCGCTGTAGATGTTCTCGCCACCCGAGATGATCATGTCTTTCCTGCGGTCGACGACATAAATGTAGCCGTCGCCGTCCTGGCGGACCAGATCGCCGGAATGAAACCAGCCGCCCCGGAACGCCTCGGCGGTCTCGGCGGGCCGGTTCCAGTATTCCTTCATCACCAGCGGTCCGAGATAGACGATCTCGCCGACCTCGCCGCGCGCGACGTCGTTCATCTCCTCGTCGACGATGCGCACCTCGACGCCCAGCATCGGGGTGCCGACCGATCCGATTTTGCGGATCGCGTCCTCACCGCGCAGCAGGCACGTGATGGGGCTGCACTCGGTCTGCCCGAAGGCGGCGATGATCTCCGCGTGCGGGAAGGTGTCGAACATGGTGCGTAGCAACGTGGTTGACGCCGGCGCGGCGCCCCACCACACCCGACGCAGCCGGCCGAGCTCGCGCGACCGCAGGTCTGGCAGGGCGCAGACCAGCTGCCACTGCGCCGGCGTCATCCAGCACGACGTGACGCCCTCGGCGGCGATCATCCGCATGGTGGCCTCGGGGTCGAAGCCGCCCGATGGCGAAACGACGACCGTGCCGCCGGTCAGGAACGTCGGGAACATCCCCGAGACGCCCGCGACGTGAAACAGCGGCGCATGCGCCATCCAGCAGTTGTCGTCCCCGTCGAGGCCCAGCGTGGCGATCACGCTCACCGCGTGCAGGTACAGGTTGCGGTGGGTGATCACCGCACCCTTCGGAAAACCGGTGGTGCCCGAGGTGTACATGATGAACGCCGGCGCCTCGTCGGCGACCGTGACGTCGGGCGCGAGAGCGTCTGCCGCGGCGACGAGTTCGGCCAGGCCGTCGGTGACGACCAGGACGGCGCCACTGTCGGTGAGCACATGCGCGATCTCGTCGGAGACCAGCCGAAAGTTGACCGGCACCGCCACCGCCCCCAGCCGCAGGGTGGCCAGCCAGACTTCAATCAGCTCAAGGCAATTCAGGCCGGCCACGGCGACGCGGTCGCCCGGCCGAACTCCGTTCGCGGACAGCACATGCGCCAGCCGCGCCACTTGTTCGTCGAGTTGCGCGAAGGTGCACCGCCGGCGTGAATCGACCAGCGCGAGTTGGTCGGGCCGCACCCGCGCATGGCGCGCCAGGACGTCGCTGAGCGTGATGCCGGTGTCAGCCACGGATTCCTACAGGCCCGCGCGGTCGGCGAGCAGCGCGCGGTGTCGCGCACTGCTACCGAACAACGCCTTGCTACTCTTGGCCCGGCGAAAGTACAGGTGCAGGTCGTGTTCCCAGGTGAAGGCGATGCCGCCGTGGACCTGAATAGCGGTGCCGGCGCACAACACGTAGGTGTCCGCGGCCTGCGCCTTGACCAACGGAGCCGCGATGCGCAACTCGTCGCCGCCGGCCGCGGTCATCGCGGCGAACATCACCGCCGCGCGGGTCGCGTCGATCTCGATCAGCATCTCCGCGCAGGCATGTTTGATCGCTTGAAACGATCCTATTGCGCGATCGAATTGCTCTCGGCTGCGGGCATATTCGACGGAAAGCTCGAGACACGCCTCGGCGCCGCCGAGCATCTCGGCGGCCAGTAGCACCCGCGCCACGTCCATCACCCGGTCGATGTCGTCGGGCGAGCCGGCCGTCAAGGCGTCGGCCGGGGCCTGCGCCAGCCGCAGCGTGGCGACCGGGCGGGTGATGTCGAAGGAGGGCAGCCCGACGACCGTAACTCCGGGCGCGTCGGTGGCGACGACATGCAGGCGCACCCTCGCGTCGTCGACCAAGGCCGGCACCACGAAGAGATCCGCGCTACCGCCGTGCAACACCGCGGTGCACTCGCCGGTCAGCACCACCCGGCCGCCGTGCCGTTTCGCGCCCACCGTTGCGGCGCACGCATCGGTCACCCGGTGCCCGCTGGCCGCGAGCGCGCCGATCCGCTCACCGGAAAGCAGGCCGGGCAGCAGGGTTTCGCGCTGCTCGTCATCGCCGCACCGCAGAATCGCCTCGATAGCGAACGTCGTCGCGGCGAACGGAACCGGGGCCAGCGTGCGACCCAGCTCGCCGAAATCGAGCGCGGTCTCGGCCAGGGTCGCGCCGACGCCACCGTATTCCGGTGGCGTGTGTAGCGCCGGCAGCTCCAGCTCGGCACAGATCCGCTTCCAGAGCCGGCTGTCGTGGGCCGCGTCGGTGGTGCGCGGCGCGCACGGATGCTCGCGCAGGAAGCCACGCAACGACGTGCGGAAGTCGTCTTGTTCGATGCGGTAGCGGAAGTCCATTGGAGATATCAGCCTTGCCTGGCTTCCCGGCGTGGTTCCCTGGGGAGCCCGAGTAGTTGTTCGCCGATCACGGTGCGCTGAATTTGCGAACTCCCGGCGTAGATCGTGGCCGCCCGGGAGTAGAGCAGCTCATCCATCCAGCAGGCGGGCGAGTTCGGCGTGCCCGCTTCCGGGATCAGGCGCGCCCCGCCGTTGCCGGGCCCCGACGGGCCAAGTGCCTCCAGTTCCAGGATTTCGGCGGCGAGATCGGTATGGCGCCGAAAGTATTCGCTCCAAATGACTTTGGTGATTGCGGCCTCGGCGCCCGGCTGCCGTCCGTCCAGCGACAGGGTGAGGCCACGGTAGCCTCGATACCTCATGATCTGGATCCGGGAAAAGCACCACGCCAACTCGTCTCGGATGTGCGGGTCGGTGTTTTTTCCGCGTTCGCGCGCGAGTTCGCACAGCCGCTCGAAGTCGCGACCGAACTCGATGGCAGCGGTGGTGAGCTGCGACGCACGCTCGAACCCGAGTGCGGTCATCGCGGTCGGCCATCCGTTTCCCACCCCGCCCACGACGTGGGCGGATCCGGTGCGGGCATCGGTGAAGAAGACCTCGCAGAACGACGAGTGCCCGGCCGCGTTGACGATCGGGCGAACCTCGACGCCGGGTTGTTCCATCGGCACCAGCAACATGGACAGACCTTGGTGCTTGGGTGCATCGGGATTAGTGCGCACCAGAACGAAGATCCAGTTGGCGCCCAGACCGGCCGACGTCCAGATCTTCTGCCCGTTGATCACCCACTCGTCGCCGTCGAGCACGGCCCTGGTCCGCACCGATGCCAGGTCGGAGCCGGCCTCGGGCTCGGAGAATCCCTGGCACCAGCGATCTTCGCCGGTGAGGATCCGCGGCAGAAAATGCTTCTTCTGTGCCTCCGAGCCCAGGGCGATCAGCGTGTTGCCGAACAGATCGATCCCCAGCAGGTCGTTTTCGGCCCGCTCGGGCGCATTGGCCCGGGCGAATTCCTCGGCCAGCACCAGCTGTTCGACCGGGGAGAGACCGCCCCCGCCGTATTCCGTCGGCCACGACACGGCGACCAGCCCGCTGGCCGAAAGGGCCCGCCGCCACCGCGAGCCGAATGCCTCTCGCTCGACCGGCGGCAGCGCTCCGGGCCCCGTCCAGCCGGGTGGGAGGTGTTCGGCGAGGAACGCGCGGATCCGGTAGCGGAAGGCTTCCGCTTCGGGCGGGTAGGTGATGTCCACGAATGGCGTCCGGACTCAGGGTCGGTGCTTGGTCGCGGGCAGGATTTCGGGGGCGGCGCGCCAGTCGTCGAGTCCGTACTCGACCGTCCCATACGACAACTTGCCACCGGTGACTTCACCCCAGTGCGCGTGATTGAGCTGGTGGATCTTGAAGCAACCGTCCAGCGCGGTGGTAAAGCCCATCGCGTCGACGGTTTGGTTCACCGACTCCTTGATGAGCAGCGCCGCCATCGTGGGCACCTTGGCGATTCGTCGAGCGAATTCAATTGTGCTAGAGCGTAATTCCTCAGCCGGAAACACCTTGCTGACCATCCCCAGTGCGTGCGCTTCGTCCGCGCCGATGCAGTCGCCGGTGAGCAGCAGTTCCTTCGCCTTGCGCGGGCCGAACTCCCACGGATGGCCGAAGTACTCCACCCCGCACATGCCCAGCCGCGTGCCCACCACGTCGGCGAACACGGTGTCCTCGCTCGCCAGGATCAGGTCACAGCACCAGGCCAGCATCAGGCCGGCCGACAGGACCGTGCCGTGCACCGAAGCGATGGTGATCTTGCGCAGGTTGCGCCACCGCTTCGTGTTTTCGAAGTAGTAGTGCCACTCCTGACGATTGCGTGACTCCACCCCGCCGAACGTGCCTCCGTTGCACTGATACGTGGGGTGTTGGTCCGGGCCGAGTGTCCGTTCCCGCACATCGTCCGCGGACCCGAGGTCGTGACCCGCCGAGAAGGCGGGACCCGCCGCGCGCAGGATCACGACCCGCACCGTGTCATCGGCCTCGGCCAGGCCGAAGGCGGCGTCCAGCTCGACCAGCATTCCGCGCGTCTGCGCATTGCGTTGCTTCGGGCGATCCAGGGTGATCGCCGCGATCCGACCCTCGTCGAGTGTCTCGTATCCGATGAAGTCGAATTGCGGCCCGGAACTCTCCCGGCGATCGGCCGGACGGAGTCCGTTGACGTTCATGGCGCCTCCTTTTACCGCTCGCCGCGCGCTCGAACGGGTGACCTGTGCGAGGTTACGCGGCACTCCGCCATGATGTCCATAGCCAATACGCGCGATCAGGGTCATATCGCGGGTAACGTCCCATGCAAATTGGCTCTTGTGTGTTGCGAAGTATCTTGCTACTACTGTGGTATACCTACAGCAGCAGGCACGCGGCTAACGAGTAAACGGAAGGGTTGCCCCATGGAGATCGGAATGTTCCTGATGCCGGCTCATCCACCGGAGCGCAGCCTCTACGACGCCACTCAGTGGGACCTCGACATGATCGAACTGGCCGACCAGCTCGGGTATGTCGAGGCGTGGGTCGGGGAACATTTCACCGTGCCCTGGGAGCCGATCTGCGCCCCCGACCTGCTGTTGGCGCAGGCACTGCTGCGGACCAAGAACATCAAGCTGGCGCCCGGCGCACATCTGCTGCCGTACCACCACCCGGTCGAATTAGCCCATCGGGTCGCCTATTTCGACCACCTCGCCCAAGGCCGATTCATGCTGGGCGTGGGAGCCAGTGGAATCCCGGGCGACTGGGCACTGTACGACGTGGACGGAAAAAAACGGCGAGCATCGCGAGATGACTCGGGAAGCTCTCGAAATCATGTTGCGCATCTGGACCGAAGACGAGCCCTGGGAACACCGCGGAAAGTACTGGAACGCCAACGGGATCGCGCCGATGTTCGAGGGGCTGATGAAGCGTCACATCAAGCCGTTCCAGAAGCCGCATCCGCCGATTGGCGTGACCGGATTCAGTGCGGGCTCTGAAACGCTCAAGCTGGCGGGGGAGCGCGGCTACCTACCGATGAGCCTCGACCTCAACACCGAATACGTCGCGACACACTGGGATGCGGTGCTCGAAGGCGCGGAGCGCAGTGGCCGGACTCCCGATCGCCGCGATTGGCGGTTGGTGCGTGAGGTTCTCGTCGCCGAGACCGACGAGCAGGCCTTCCGCTACGCGGTCGACGGCACGATGGGTCGCAACATGCGTGAGTACGTGCTGCCGACGTTCCGCATGTTCGGCATGACGAAGTTCTACAAGCACAACCCCTCGGTGCCCGACGACGACGTGACACCGGAATACCTGGCCGAAAACACCTTCGTCGTCGGCTCGGTGGAGACCGTGGTCGACAAACTCGAAGCCACCTATGACCAGGTGGGCGGGTTCGGTCACCTGCTGGTGCTCGGGTTCGACTACAGCGAGAACCCAGGGCCGTGGAAGGAATCACTGCGGCTGCTGGCCGAAGAAGTGATGCCCCGACTCAGCGCGCGTATTGCCAAGAAACCCGTAGCTGCGATCGTCTAGCGGGTCGGGGAAAGGGCGAGCCAATGGCGGATCGCGAAGTCACCGTAGGGTATTCGGACGGAACGCACAAGACGATGCCGGTGCGGCCGGACCAGACCGTGCTGGATGCCGCCGAGGAACACGGCGTGGCCATCGTCAGCGAATGCCAAAGCGGAATCTGTGGCACGTGTGTGGCCACCTGCACCGCCGGACAGTACGAGATGGGCCGCACCGAAGGCCTGTCCGACGTGGAGCGGGACGCGCGAAAGATACTCACCTGTCAGACGTTTGCCACCTCCGATTGCCGGATCGAACTGCAGTACCCGGCCGACGACAACGCGGCACTGCTGGTTGCCTGTGACGGCGTGGTGACCGGGGTCGATTTGTTGTCGGCCACTACCGCGGTGCTACGGGTGAAGGTCTCGTCGAAGACCGGTGCGCTGCACTACCAGGCGGGGCAGTTCGCCCAGCTGCAGGTGCCCGGCACTAATACCTGGCGCAACTACTCCTACGCGCATCCCGCCGACGGCAGTGGTGACCTGGAGTTCATCGTCCGGCTGCTACCGGACGGGGTGATGTCGAACTACCTGCGCGAACGCGCCAGGCCCGGTGACCACATCGCCCTGCGATGCAGCAAGGGCAACTTTGGTCTGCGCCCGGTGGTCCGGCCGGTGATCCTGGTCGCGGGCGGCACGGGTTTATCGGCGATCCTGGCGATGGCCGAGAGCCTGAGCGCCGATACCGCCCACCGCGTCTACCTGCTCTACGGCGTGACCTCCAGCGAAGACCTGTGCAAGCTCGACGAACTCAAGGCGCTGGCCGACCGGGTGACGGCGGTGGAGGTGCACGTTATCGTCGCACACCCGAACGCCGAATGGCGTGGACCGACCGGCCTGGTCACGGATCTCCTGAGCGAGGGAATGCTGTCCGGCGGCGACGCCGACGTGTATCTGTGCGGTCCGGCCCCGATGGTCGAAGCAACCCGAACATGGTTGGACAACAACGGGTTTCATCGGGTCGGACTCTACTACGAGAAGTTCGTCCCGAGCGGGGCAGCGCGGCGGCGCAATCCGGTTCACCTCGATCCCGCGAGCATCGACATCGCCGAGTTGCGCAGGCGCGGTCGCAGGACCGCCGTGGTGATCGGCGGCAGCATTGCGGGCATCGCGGCGGCGAAGGTGCTCACCGAGACTTTCGACCGGGTCATCGTCCTCGAAAAGGACGATCCGCATCGTCGCCGCGAGGGCAGGCCCGGAGCCGCGCAGGGCTGGCACCTGCACCACCTGCTGACCGCCGGCCAGATCGAGTTGGAACGTTTCTTCCCCGGCATCGTCGACGACATGGTCCGCGAGGGCGCGTTCAAAGTCGACATGGCCGCGCAGTACCGAATCCGGTTGGGTGGAAGCTGGAAGAAGCCCGGCACCAGCGATATCGAAATCATCTGTGCCGGAAGGCCGTTGCTCGAGTGGTGTGTACGGCGCCGCCTCGACGACGAGCCCCGGATCGACTTCCGCTACGAGTCGGAGGTCGACGACCTCGTCTACGACCGCGCGAACAACGCCATCGTCGGGGTGTCCGTCGGCAAGGACGGCGATTTCGAGGTGGTACCGGCCGAGTTCGTGGTCGACGCATCGGGCAAGAACACCCGCGTGCCGGATTTCTTGGATCGCATCGGCATCGGAGCCCCCGAGGTCGAGCAGGACATCATCAACTGCTTCTACTCGACGATGCAGCACCGGGTTCCACCGGACCGGCAGTGGCAGGACAAGGTCATGGTGATCTGCTACGCGTACCGCCCCTTCGAGGACACCTACGCCGCGCAGTACTACACCGACAGCTCGCGCACCATCCTGTCGACCTCCCTGGTGGCGTACAACTGTTACTCACCGCCACGCACCGCCCGGGAATTCCGTGAATTCGCCAGCCTGATGCCCTCGCCGGTGGTGGGAGAGAACATCGACGGGCTGGAACCAGCCTCGCCGATTTACAACTTCCGCTATCCGAACATGCTCTGGTTGCACTACGAGCGCAAACGCCACCTGCCGCGCGCGCTGCTAGCCGTGGGCGACGCGTACACCAGTGCCGACCCGGTGTCCGGCTTGGGTATGAGCCTGGCGCTCAAGGAAGTTCGGGAGATGCAGGTGCTACTGGGCAAATATGGTCCGAGCCACCACGACCTGCCGCGCCGCTACTACAAATCGATCGCAAAGATGGCCGGCACGGCGTCGTTTGTCATCCGCGAACAGAATCTGCGCTTCGACTGGATGAAAGACGTCCACAAGAAGCGTCCCTTCTACTTCCGCATCCTCACCTGGTACATGGATCGCCTGATGGAATTGGTGCACGACGATCTCGACACCTATCGCGAGTTCTTGGCGGTCGTCCATCTCGTCAAGCCGCCCCTGGCGCTGATGACGCCCGGGGTTGCCGGCCGCGTAATCGGCAAATGGGCGCGGACCAGGCTGTCGGGACAGAAGACGCTGATCGCCCGCAACTTTGAAAATCGGACGGTACCGGTCGCCGATACCGCGGAACGGCTGGTGGCCGTTGGCGGTTCGGTGCCGGGCCGAACTCTCTAGCACTCGACCAGAAAGGCGAAGACGATGTCGCAGGTTCACCGGTTTTTGGACTGTCGGGGCACGCGCATTCATGCCGTCGAAGACGGCCCCTCCAGCCCGGAAGGCCCGCTGGTCGTGCTGCTGCACGGGTTTCCGGAGTCCTGGTACTCGTGGCGTCATCAGATCCCGGTAATCGCCGCCGCGGGCTATCGCGTGGTGGCGATCGACCAGCGCGGCTACGGACAGTCGTCGAAATACCGGGTCCAATCGGCGTACCGCATCAAGGAATTGGTCGGCGACGTACTCGGTGTCCTCGACGCCTACGGTGCGGATAAGGCGATCGTCATCGGTCATGACTGGGGTGCACCCGTCGCGTGGACCTTTGCGTGGCTGCACCCGGACAGGTGCGCCGGGGTGGTCGGGATCAGCGTTCCGTTCGCGGGTCGCGGCGTGATCGGGCTGCCGGGCAGCCCCTTCGGCGAGCACCGCCCCAACGACTATCACATCGAGCTCGCGGGCGAAGGCCGGATCTGGTATCAGGACTACTTCTCCGCGCAGGATGGGATCATCGCCGAAATCGAGGAGGACGTGCGCGGCTGGCTGCTGGGGTTGACCTACACGGTCTCCGGCGAGGGGATGATGGCCGCCACCAAGGCGGCTGTCGACGCGGGCGTGGACCTGGCGTCGATGGACCCGATCGACGTGATCCGCGCCGGCCCGCTCTGCATGGCCGAGGGCGCAAAGCTCAAGGACGCCTTCATCTATCCGGAGACGATGCCGGTCTGGTTCACCGATGCCGACGTCGACTTCTACGCGGGCGAGTTCGAGCGTTCCGGCTTCGGCGGGCCGCTGAGCTTCTATCACAACATCGACAACGACTGGCACGACCTGGCCGATCAGGAAGGTAAGCCGCTCACGCCGCCGGCGTTGTTCATCGGCGGCCAGTACGACGTCGGTACCACCTGGGGCGCCGAGGCCGTCGAGCGCGCCGGCGAGGTGATGACGGATTGCCGCGGGAACCACATGATTGCCGATGTCGAACACTGGATTCAGCAGGAAGAGCCGGAGGAGACCAACCGGTTGTTGCTCGATTTCCTGGCCGGACTGGCTTCGTGAGAACGGCGGGGGAGCGCACATGAAAACCACCGACGTGCGGGTCCTGCGCGCGATCACGGCGATGGCGGCGGGCCAATCCGTGGTCGTCAGAGGCGATTCGGACGGCGACGGCTATCTTGTCTTCGCCGCCGACACCGCAACTCCGCGCCTGCTGGCGTTCATGGTTCGCCACACCTCCGGATACGTGTGCGCCGCGCTGTCCGAATCCGAATGCGAGCGATTGAATCTCCCGCCGATGTGCCACCGGAACACCGCGCTCTGCGTGTCCGTCGACGTTCGCGGGACGGGCACCGGAATCTCGGCGGCGGATCGCGCCCGCACGATCGCCGCGCTGGCGTCCGGCGGCGCTGCGGCTGCGGATTTCCATCGCCCGGGACACGTGGTCCCGTTGCGGGCCGGCGACGAGGGGGTGCTGGGCCGGCAGGGCGCTGCGGAGGCGGCCGTGGATCTCGCCAGCCTCGCCGGACGGCCTCGCGCGGCCGCGCTGTGCGAGATCGTCTCGCGGCGTCATCCCACGCTGATGGCGCGCGGCGTCGAACTGACCGAGTTCGCCGTCGAATACGGGCTGCCCATCGTCTCGATCGATGAGCTGGTGGCGTACCGGCGCCGGACCGAACCTCAGGCGGTCCGGCTGACCGAGACAGTACTGCCCACCTGGGCAGGCGATTCGCGCGTCATCGGCTTCCGCGGGACCGATGGTGGCGAGCACCTGGCGATGATCGTGGGCTCGGCGGATGCCGGAGTGCCGGTGCCGCTGCACGTCCACGTCGAGTGCCTGACCGGAGACGTGTTCGGCTCGACAGCGTGCCGATGCGGCGGCGAACTCAACACCGCTCTGGCCCGAATGTCGGCCCAGGGCAGCGGCGTGGTGATCTATCTGCGTCCGGTCGGACCGCCGCGAGCCTGCGGCCTGTTCACCCGGCGTGAGGCGGTTGGTGACCCGATGCCGGAGACCGTGGCGTGGATTCTGCGCGACCTCGGGCTGTATGCCCTCAAACTCTCCGATGACATGCCAGGATTTGGCCTTGTGATGTTCGGGGCAATTCGTGAGCACGGCATAGCAACTCAGGCCCTGGCGGCCGCGGGTTGAACCATCCAGACCTAGCCGGTAAGGCCGCGATCGTCACCGGTGCCGGCGCCGGGATAGGCCTCGCGGTGGCGCAGCGACTCGCCGCCGAGGGTTGTGGCGTGCTGTGCGCGGACATCAACGGCGCCGCGGCCGATGCGGCCGCCGCCGAGATCGGCTGTGGCGCAATCGGTTACCAGGTTGACGTCAGTGACGAGACACAGGTCATCGGCATGGTCGAAGCCTGCGTCGCGACGTTCGGCGGCGTGGACAAACTCGTCGCCAACGCCGGCGTCGTTCATATGGCCTCGCTGCTCAACACCACCGTCGAGGACTTCGATCGTGTCATCGCGATCAATCTCCGGGGTGCATGGTTGTGTACCAAGCACGCGGCGCCGAGGATGGTCGAGCGAGGCGGTGGTGCGATCGTCAGCGTGTCGTCACTCGCCGGCCACATCGGTGTGGGCGGCAGCGGGGCATACGGCATGTCCAAGGCCGGCGTCAGTCACCTCAGTCGCATCACCGCCGCGGAACTGCGTTCGTCCAACATCCGCGCCAACGCGCTGTTGCCGGCGTTCGTCGACACCCCGATGCAGCAGATCGCGATGACGACATTCGACCAAACGCTCGGAGAAGGCGGCGCCGGCCAGATGATCGCGCGTCTGCAAGGCCGGATGGCCGCACCGGAGGAGATGGCCAGCATCGTGGCGTTCCTGTTGTCCGATGATGCGTCGATGATCACCGGAACCACGCAGATCGCCGACGGTGGCACCATCGCCGCACTGTGGTGAGTGCAGTCAGGCCCGGCTGGTCAGGATCGACAACGCAATGGCGGTGAGCTCGTCGGCCACTCCGACGAATCGGGTGAGATGCCATGTGCGAGCGACGTCTTCGATAAAGCTGATCGCGGCCGCGACCAGCAGTCGCCCCTCGACGACGGAGGTCTGCGGGACCAACTCGGTGATCTGCTCGATCCAGACGGTTTCGCGGTCGGCCTGATTCCTCAAGTACCCGTCCCGCACCTCGGCCGACGCATGCGGGAGTTCGGTGATCGAAACGGCAACAAGGTCGGGGGCATCCAAGCTAATCCGGACATGCCCCTGCACCAGGCCCCGAAGACGTTGTGCGGCTTCAGGGTTGGTTCGCACCGCGCGGATGCACTCGAGGCTCCACCACTCGTCGAGCCGGCGGATGAGCGTATCCAGGATGGCCTGCTTGGACGAGAAGGATCGATAGAGACCCGGACCCGCGATGCCGGCCGCCTTGCTGATCTCACTGGTGCTGACGGCCGGATAGCCCTGCGCGCGGAACAGCCGCGCCCCCCCGGCCAGCAGAGTTTCGTAGCGGGAGAACAGCACATCGCCGTCGTCGCGCGCGGCATCCAGGGGCGTCAGCTCGGCGACGGGAGGCGTCCTCGCCGCGGCCATGCACGCTTGGTACAGGCGCTCTTTGAGTTGGTCGGCAGGAAGCGTCAGATTGTGCCGCCCCAGGCCGGTCAGCGTGCTGGCCACCGCCCACGCGCGCAGCTCCGCGTGCTGCGGGCTCAGGCCCGGCACTTCCAGGACGACGTTGTCGCGCATCCCGGCGACGATCGTGTTGATGCGGCGCCGCACCTCGGCGCGGTCCGCTTCGTTGAGGTAACGCGCCTCGCGCTGCCACAACACCGCCAGGGACCGCGATGCGACGGCCGCGGCGATGTGGTCGGGTAGTTCGACGCTCAGCGGCCGCGGTGTCGGCTCCGCCTCGCCGGCGGTGAGGCGGCGCGCGATCTGATACTGATCCTGGCCGGTTCGGATCGATTCGGCGAGCAACGCCTGTTTGTTGTCGTAGTGGCGGTACAACGCGCGCGCGGTGACTCCCGCCGCCTCGGCGATGTCTTCCAACTTGACCGAGTGGAAACCCCGGTCGATGAAGAGCCCGACGGCCTGATCCAGAATCTGCTGCTTTCGGTCCTTCGGGCGGCGTCTAACGGGTTGAGCTAGGGCCTTGGTGGTCCCCATCGACTCGAGCCCCCTTCATGCGCGCGAATTACCAATCCTGCCAGACGCATCGGCTACAGCTTCATTCCGCTCTGCGCTTCGAAGTCCGCCAGATCAAAGTAGTCGCTGAAACGGGCGATCTTGCCGTTCTTGACCTCGAACACGCCGGTTACCGGGAGCACGACTTTCCGGCCGTCGTTCATCGTGAAGTAATCGATACGTTCGGCGAGCACCAAACCGGGCTCGGCGGCGAGGCTGAGGATGTCCAGCTTGGCATCGGCGAACGCGTCGAGAAATGCCTGGAACACCGCGCGGATGCCGGCAATACCCTCGATCGGCGCAACCGGCACATTGTGGTAGACCGCATCGTCGGCAAAGCTGCCGCAGATGGTTTCCAAGCTGCGCGCCTGCCAGGACCCCAGAAAGTCTCGGACGAGCTTCTCGCTTGCTTCCTTGGTGTCAGTCATGCGAATGGCTCCTCCTTGAGCAGTTGCCGCGAAATGTCGGATTATCAAGATACATCACTCGACATATATACGCGATAACACAGTCATTTATTCGAATCTGCGACGATCGATGCCATACTGCGGATGGATATTGGCCGGAAATTGTCGCCGCGGATTCGCGTCGGCGGCGACCGGCCCACGACGACGCTTTCCCCCCTTCGGGGCACCAAGACTTCCCCTTTGGGGTCTGACCGTGACGTTGCCGCGGTGATTGCATTGGCAATCATGAGTTTCTTCACGGATTCCAGCGAGATCGACAGGTACATCGGCGGCGTCTTTCGCGACGCGGGAGACCACCCGCAATCCGGACCCAAATTCCGGGCCGCCAACATCGTCCTGCGGGTCATCTATACCGATCCGGATTACGAACTCACCATCGCGCTGCGCGACGATTTCGAAGTCATCTCCGGCCCAACCGATCTCAAACCCGACATCACCATGACGATGCCGGCCGACGTGGCGGATCGATTCTGGCGCGGTGACTACAACCTCACCGTCGGCCTGGCCAAGGGCCAGGTCAAAGCAAAGGGCCAAATCGGCAAGCTGCTGCGACTCATCCCGCTGACCAAGCCGCTGTTCGGAATGTACCGGGCCAAGATCGCCGACAAAGATCGCGGGGTGGCCTGACCCGATGACCACCGTCACCGTCCCGCACCACCCGATGCTGATCGGCGGCCAGTCGATCGACTCCGACCGACGGATGGAGATCGTCGACCCCGGCGACGAGCGGCTGGTCGCGACCGTCGCGGAAGGCGATGCGTCGCACATCGATGCGGCCGTCGCGACCGCCAAGGCCGCCTTCGAGCGGGGCGCCTGGTCGCGCGCGACACCGCAGGATCGCGCCGAGGTGATGCGCCGGATCGCTGCCGCGGCGCTGCAGGCCAGCGACGAGCTGATCGAATTGGAGATGGCGTGCAACGGCGCCACCATCCGACTGGCCACCGGATTTCACATCGGCTACGCGCTGAGTCATTTCAGCTATTTCGCCGACCTCGCCGAAAGCTATGCGTGGCAACGGCCGGCACCGGTCGAGACGTTCCCCGTGCTCAGCCAAAGCGTCGTGCACCGTGAGCCGATCGGTGTGGTCGGCGCGATCACACCGTGGAATTTCCCTCTGCTGCTCGCAATTTGGAAAGTGGGGCCGGCACTGGCGGCCGGCAACAGCGTCGTCGTCAAGCCGGACGAACACACCCCGCTGTCCATTCTCGAGTTCGCCCGCATCGCGCAACGCTGCGGCTTGCCACCGGGTGTGCTCAACGTCGTACCCGGCGAGGGCCATGTCGCCGGGGCCCCGACTCGCATCGCATCCCGATGTGGGCAAGATCGCGTTCACCGGCTCCACCGCGGTCGGACGCGAAATCATGCGGCTGGCGTCGGCCACGGTCAAACAGGTAACCCTCGAACTCGGCGGCAAGGGCCCTTCGATCGTGCTCGACGACGCCGACCTCGAGCTGGCCGTCGACGGGGTGCTCTATGGCTGCTTCGCCTACTCGGGTCAGATCTGCGAATCCGGAACTCGCGCACTGGTTCCCGCCGCGCTACACGACGAGTTCGTCGCACGCCTCGTCGCGCGCGCGAAAACGATCGTGGCCGGCCCGACCCGTGACTGGAATACCGATCTGGGCCCGGTGATCGATGCGGCACAACGCATTCGCATCCTGACTTACGTCGACGAGGCGCGCGCGGCCGGCGCCAGCGTCGCACTCGGCGGCGAAGCCATCGCGGGCGGATCGTTCGACAAGGGGTTCTGGGTCGCGCCAACGATTCTCACCGGCGTTTCCAACGACATGGCCATAGCGCGCGAAGAAGTCTTTGGTCCCGTGCTCGTGGTCATCCCGTATGACGACGACGAACACGCCATCGCGATCGCCAACGACAGCGATTACGGTCTGGCGGCCAGTATCTGGACGTCCGACAACGCCAGGGGATTGGCGATGGCCGAACGGATTCGATCCGGCAGCGTGTGGATCAACGACGCGCACCAGATCAATTGCCGGCTGCCGTTCGGCGGCTACAAGCTGAGCGAGATCGGACGCGAACTGGGTCCCGACGCGCTCGATGCCTACACAGAAGTCAAGACGGTACACCTGGACCTGTCCGGCGGGCGTGAGGCCAAGCCGTACGACGTCTTGCTCGGAAACGCCGACAACGCCTGAGCATAAGCCCACTTCGGGCACACTGGCCAGCCGCACATAGGCCGACGCCGCCTCCGCGCGGTTGGTCGCGCTCAGCTTGCGCAGCACCCTCTTGACGTGAGACTTGACCGTGCCCGCCGAGATCACCAGCTCGTCGGCGATCTGCTGATTGGTGCGGCCGGCCGCCATCAGCCGAAGGACCTCGACCTCACGGCGCGTCAGCATCGTCATCACCCGGGTCTGCACCTCGGCCAACGACCGTGCGGCGGGGCTGCGTTCGACCGGCTCGATCTTGCGCAAGTCCAGATCCGCGTCCTGCAGCGCGCGGGCCGCCTCGTCCGCGGACGCCAGCGCACGCTGGACCTCGTCATGCTGGCGGCGCATTCGCTCCAGCAAGACCGTGCGTTCGTAGGCATAACCGAAACCCTCGGCGAACGCCCATACCGTGTCGCGGTCGATCTCGTCGACCATGCGGCCCGAGTAGAGCCGGTCGGCGTGCAGGAACCCAATCACCTTGCCCGTCCGCATGATCGGTGCCGCGCAGTAGGAATGCGTCAACGAGAAGTCGATGATCGGCCGATTGACCCGTGGGTCGTTGCGGGCGTCACGCACGATCGCGGGCGCGTGACGACGGATCATCTGCGTTTCGATCAGCATGTGATCCAGCAGGGGTGCGACCGACTGCGCGAAGGCCACCATCTTCTCCGCACCCTCGGTGTCCTCGCCAAAATACGCCGACTCCATCACCATTCGGCCCTCGTGCACGCGGAACAGCACCGCACGGTCGAATCCGCACGATTCCACCATCTCGCGCGGCGCCCGGTCCACGATCGTCGCGACATCGTCGACCGCGCGCAGCTTGCTCAGGCCCTCCTGCACGGCCAGCAGCGCGAAGGTGCGCCGCTTGGCGCCGTCCTCGATCAGCTCCCGCTCGAGCGAACACAGGTCCAACAACCCGTCGAGCGCATTGAGCGCGTCCTCATCCCCATGCGGCTCCAACGCATTACGCACCATCGCCGCCTTGGTGTCGATGGCCTCGGCCACCACCGCCAACGGATCGTCGGTGGGATCGACCTCACCCTCCCGAAATGCCTCGCGGTAGCGGCGCGCGGCATCGGATTCCCTGGCCGGCCGCGACGCCCAACCGGGATGGTTGCCGTCGGCCAGCGCATTGGGCCCCGGAGGATCGGACATGCCCGAAATGACATCGCCAACGTTGACACCAATCACGATGCTCACTTTCCTCTGGGAAGCGCCGTGGCAGGCCGGAAATAAGAAATTCACCTCGTACGGGGGCAGGAGTCCCCCCCAACGGGGGATCGATTTGACGCCGCAACTGACACAGGCTGATCGCATGTCCTCAGCATCCGTTTCGGAATCGGTTTCGGCCATCGAATTACTTCCCACCCCAGTTGGCGTCGCCAATCCGTATCCGCTGTATGAACAGCTGAGAAAGCTCTCACCCGTTGCGGGATATCGGGATTGGCCGCCGGGAACCATTCCGGGCGCCGACGAGCCCGTGACCGCATGGGCACTGTTCCGCTACGACCAGGTTTTCGACGCCGCCAAGGACAGCACCACCTTCTCGTCGCGCGATCCCCTGCAAGAGGCCTCGTCGGCGCCGAGCCTGATGCTGGTCAACACCGATCCGCCCAAGCACGAGGTGGAACGAAAGTTGGTCAGTCACGCATTCTCTCCACGCCGTGTCAAAAAGCTCGAGGGTTGGCTGAATGAACTGATCCCGCAGCTGCTCGCTGCCCTCGACGCCGACGGCAATCCAACAGTGGAGGTGATGGAATTCGCCGCCGAGGTTCCCACCCGGGCCATGGTGCGCCTGCTGGGATTGCCCGACGGCGACCACGTCCGGTTTCGGCGCTGGGCCAACGCCTTCATGCTCTCGTCGTCGCTGTCCCCCGAAGAGCGCATCGCCAGCAACCAGGAGATGGTGACGACGTTCGCCACTCGACTCGCCGAGCACACCGCCCGGCTGGCGGAGCGGGAGACCGGTGACGACAGCGAAAGCGTGGAAGACGCCGAAGACCTGATTTCGGCGCTGCTGCGCGCCGAGGTGGACGGGCAGCGGCTGACCCCAGGGGAAATCGTGCGGTTCTGCGTCACCCTCGTGGTGGCCGGCAGTGAGACCACGACCTTTCTGATCGGCAATCTGCTGCACGCGCTGGCACGCGAGCCCGAAGTCCAGGCGCGCCTGCGCGCCGACCGAACGCTACTGAATCTCTTTCTCGAGGAGACACTTCGGCTCGACGGGCCGCCGCAACGCCTGTTCCGCATCGCGACCCGTGACGTCGAGATCGATGGCAAGCTGATCCGCAAGGGGGAGTGGGTGGCGTTGTTCTTCGGTTCGGCCAACCGCGATCCCGCGGTGTTTGCGAACCCGGACCGACTCGACCTCGATCGACCCAACATTCGCCAGCAGCTCTCGCTGGGGCACGGGCTGCACTTCTGCCTCGGCGCTTCGCTGGCCCGGCTGGAGGTCATGGCGGTCCTGGACGCCGTACTCGATCGTTACCGGACCATCGCGCTGACCGACGATCCCGGCACCAAGCAGACCGCTAGCCTGCTGACCCACGCCTATATCCGTCTGCCCCTTCACCTTTCATGACAACCACCATCGAGTCGCGCAATATCGAGGCGACCAAAGCCATCTACGCCGCGGTGCCGGCCGGCGACCTCGAGACCGCGCTGCATTATCTCGATCCCGAGATACGGATCACCTACTACGGCACCGAAACGATCCCGTACGCGGGTGATTACCGCGGCATCGAGGCAGCGACGACGTTCTTCGCCACGGTCGGGATGCACATCGAGATCGTCGAGATGCAGGCATGGAAATTCATCGCCCAGGGCGACGAACTCGCCACCTGGGGCCACCAACGCTTTCGGCGCCCGGCCACCGGCTACGAATGGGAATCCGAGTTCGCGCACATCATTACGCTGCGCAACGGCCGCTGGTTGCACTTCCGCGACTTCATGAATTCGGCGCTGACCCTGCGGGCCTTCTCGTGAAAATCGCCGCGGACCGCGAGATCTGCATGTCCGCCGGAATGTGCGTGATGACCGCCGACGAGTTCTTCGACCAGGACGACGACGGCGTCGTGCTGCTTGCCTCCGACGAGATTCCGAACTCCCACACCGACGTCGCCCGCCGGGTGCGCAACGCGGTCAAACTCTGCCCGTCGGGGGCATTGCAGTTGGTTCCGGAGTGACCGGATGAGGTTGGGGCCGGCCAACGTGGCACGGCCCGGAGGCGGGCCTGCAAACGACGCCCGGGACGGCCGCGCACGCGGCGACTCGACCGACATTGAGACGGTAGTGACAAGATACATCATCACACGTAAGTGCTCTTTTGCTTCGTTATTTACGTATCAGTCGTCGGAAATCGTGCGTATTGGCTATGGATATGGTGGCGGCGCGCCGCGTACCCTCGCGGATGTCACTCGTCCACTTCGACCTGTCCGGGGGGGGCACCGTGAGCAACTCCACCCGACGACACGGCGTCGAATCCAGGCGGTGCTCGGCGCGATGGTGATGGTGGTCGATCAGGCGGCGAAGCCGGTCCGCGCAATCGGCGATTTCTTCGTGATGTCGGCGGAGACGTTTGTGGCCATCTTCCGGCCACCGTTCGCGTGGCGTGAATACCTGCTGCAGTGCTGGTTCGTGGCGCGGGTGTCGACGCTGCCGGGGGTGTTGATGACGATCCCGTGGGCGGTGATTTCGGGCTTCCTGTTCAACATCCTGCTCACCGATATCGGCGCGGCGGATTTCTCCGGAACCGGCTGCGCAATCTTCACCGTCGACCAAAGCGCCCCGATCGTCACGGTATTGGTCGTGGCAGGCGCGGGCGCCACCGCGATGTGTGCCGACCTGGGTGCTCGCACCATCCGCGAGGAGCTCGACGCGTTACGGGTGATGGGTATCAATCCGATTCAGGCGCTGGCGGTTCCGCGCGTGCTGGCGGCCACGACGGTCTCCTTGGCCCTGAGTTCGGTGGTCACCGCGACTGGTCTGATCGGCGCGTTCTTCTGCTCGGTGTTCCTGATGCACGTCTCGGCGGGGGCGTGGGTGGCGGGCCTGACCACCCTCACCCACACGATCGACGTGATCATTTCGATGATCAAGGCGACGTTGTTCGGACTGATGGCGGGCCTGATCGCCTGCTACAAGGGCATGTCGGTGGGCGGGGGCCCGGCCGGCGTCGGCAGGGCGGTGAACGAGACCGTGGTGTTCGCCTTCATCGTCTTGTTCGTCATCAACATCATCGTCACCGCCGTCGGCATGCCGTTCATGGTGTCGTGAGGTGAACCGATGACGGTCAGCGTTCCGAGCGGCCCGAGACAGGTCCAGCGCTTTACGAAGTCCGTTGCGGGCGAGTGGAACCGGATGGGCTCGCAGGTACGGTTCTACGCCAGCGCCATCGCCGGGATTCCCGACGCCGTCATGCACTACCGCGGCGAGCTGCTGCGGGTGATCGCCCAGATGGGTTTGGGCGTCGGGACTCTCGCGGTGATCGGTGGAACTGTCGTCATCGTCGGGTTCTTGGCGATGACCACCGGCGCGATCGTGGCGGTCCAGGGTTACAACCAGTTCGCCTCGGTCGGGATGGAAGCCCTGACCGGCTTCGCGTCGGCGTTCTTCAACACCCGCGAGATTCAGCCGGGAACCGTCATGGTCGCGCTGGCCGCCACCGTCGGGGCCGGCGCCACCGCGCAGCTGGGCGCGATGCGGATCAACGAGGAGATCGATGCACTCGAGGTAATCGGTATCCGCAGCGTCAGTTATCTGGCCAGCACCCGGGTGCTGGCGGGCGTGGTCGTGGCGATCCCGCTGTTTTGCGTGGGGCTCATGACGGCATACCTGGCCGCCCGCATCGGGACCACCGCGGTGTACGGGCAGGGCTCCGGTGTGTACGACCACTACTTCAACACGTTCTTGCGCCCGACCGACGTGCTCTGGTCGTCGTTCGAGGTCGTCGTGGTCTCGCTGATGATCATGCTGGTGTGTACCTATTACGGGTACAGCGCGTACGGCGGACCGGCGGGGGTCGGCGAAGCCGTCGGCCGGGCCGTGCGCGCCTCGATGGTGCTGGCGTCGATCGCGATCGTCATCATGACTTTGGCCATCTATGGCCAGTCCCCGAACTTCCACCTGGCGAGCTAGCGGCATGAGTCGCGGGCCAGGCAGAAACCGTCTGCACGACGCGTGGTGGACGCTGATTCTGTTGGGGGCGATCGGCGTGGTTGTCCTCGTGACGGCGATGTCCTTCACCGGCACCCTGCGCTCCTACGTGCCGGTGACGCTGACCGCGGACCGCTCGGGGCTGGTGATGGACACCGGCGCCAAGGTCATGATGCGCGGCGTGCAAGTGGGCCGGGTGAATCAGATCGACCAGGCCACTCATGACAAAAAGGGAACCAGTCTGAAGCTGGAGATCGAGCCGGACCAAATCCGTTACATCCCAGCCAATGTCGAGGCCCAAATCAGCGCCACCACCGCGTTCGGCGCCAAGTTCGTCGATCTGGTGATGCCGCCGAACCCGAGCCGGGCCCGGCTGTCGGCCGGAGCTGTCCTGCATTCGAAGAACGTCGGCACGGAGATCAACACCGTGTTCGAGAACGTCGTCGACCTGCTCAACATGATCGATCCGCTCAAACTGAACTCGGTGCTGACCGCGGTGGCCGACGCCGTGCGCGGCCAAGGCGAGCGGATAGGCAAAACCGCCACCGACCTCAACCAGGTGCTGGCGGCGCTCAACGAGCGCAGCGAAACCATCCGCCAGGACTGGCGGTCGCTGAAGACCTTCGGTGACACCTACGATGTTGCCGCCCAAGACATTCTGACGATCCTGAACGTGGCCAGCACCACCAGCACCACCGTGGTCAGTCACGCAAATCAACTGGACAACCTGCTGCTCAACGTGATTGGCGTGTCCAATTCCGGCACCAACCTGCTGGGCTACAGCAGAGATAATCTCGTCGCGTCGGTCAACATCCTCGAGCCGACCACGAACCTGCTTCTCAAATACAACCCCGAGTACACCTGCTTCCTGCAGGGCACCAAGTGGTATCTCGACAACGGCGGTTATTCGGCATGGGGTGGCGCCGACGGTCGCACGCTGCAACTCGACGTCGCACTGTTGTTGGGCAACGACCCGTACGTGTTTCCCGACAACGTGCCGCTCGTCGCGGCCAAGGGCGGCCCCGGCGGCAAGCCGGGGTGTGGGTCACTGCCGGATGCCAGCAAGAACTTCCCGGTGCGCGAACTCGTCACCAATACCGGGTGGGGGGCCGGGATCGATATCAGGCCCAACCCCGGCCTCGGCCATCCGTGCTGGGCCGACTACCTCCCGGTGACCCGCGCCGTGCCCCAACCGCCCTCGATCCGTCAGTGCATTCCCGGTCCGGCCATCGGGCCCAACCCCGGCGCCCCGCCGTACGGGGCGGCGCTGTACGGACCGGGCGGGGTGCCGCTGTGGCCTGGCATTCCGCCGGCTCCACCGCCCGCCCCACCGCCGCCGGGTCCCTAACAGCGTGACAGCCCACGATCGACATGCAGGAGAAGAACGATGCAGGAGAACCTGAAAGGCGTCGCAGTACGCCTGGGCATCTTCCTGTCGGTGTGCGCGCTGACCGCGTCCCTGCTCGTTGCCGTGTTCGGCGAGGTGCGTTTCGGTGACGGCAAGACGTACTACGCCGAGTTCACCAACGTGTCCAACCTCAGGGAGGGCAAGCTGGTGCGCATCGCGGGGGTGGAGGTCGGCAAGGTCGAAAAGATCTCCATCAACCCGGACGCGACGGTGCGGGTGGAGTTCACCGCCGACAATTCGGTCACCCTGACCCAGGGAACCCTCGCGGTGATCCGATACGACAACCTGTTCGGCGACCGCTACCTGGCGCTGGAAGAAGGTGCCGGCGGGCTGGCCATACTTGCCCCGCACCAAACGATTCCGCTGGCCCGCACCAAGCCGGCGCTGGATCTCGATGCCCTGATCGGCGGCTTCAAGCCGCTGTTTCGCGCGCTCAACCCCGAGCAGGTAAATGCGCTCAGCGAGCAGTTGCTGCAGATGTTCCAGGGGCAGGGCCCCACGATCACGTCGTTTCTCGACCAGGCCGCGGCGGTGACGAACACCTTGGCAGACCGCGACCAGCTCATCGGGCAAGTCGTCAACAACCTCAACGTGGTGCTGGGTTCGCTTGGTGGCCAAAGCGATCGGTTGGACAAGGCGGTCACATCGCTGTCACAACTGGTGCACGGTCTCGCCGAACGCAAAGCGGACATCTCGAACGCGGTGGCCTACACGAACACGGCGGCCGGCTCGATCACCGACTTGCTGTCGCGGGCGGGCGCACCGTTTTCGAAGGTGGTCCAGGAGACCGATCGAGTCGCCGACCACGACTACCTCGACAACCTGCTCAACACCTTGCCGGACAAATACCAGGCACTGGTCCGCCAGGGCATGTACGGCGACTTCTTCGCCTTCTACCTGTGTGACGTCGTGCTCAAGGTCAACGGCAAGGGCGGCCAGCCGGTCTACATCAAGGTCGCCGGTCAGGCCAGCGGGCGGTGTACGCCGAAATGCCGTCACTGGCTGAACGCAACCGGCTGGTCATCGGCGCCGTCGGCATCGTGGCAATCGCCGCAATCGTGTTGGCTGCGCTGCAATATCAGAACCTGCCGTTTCTCGATCAGGGCAATAGTGTCTCGGCATATTTCGCCGACGCGGGCGGGCTGCGAACCGACAACACCGTCGAGGTCTCGGGCTACCCGGTGGGCAAGGTGTCCGGTATCGAGCTCAACGGGCCCGGCGTGCTGGTCACGTTCCAGGTCGACGCCGACGTTCGGCTCGGAAACCGCACCGAGGTGGCGATCAAAACCAAAGGCCTGCTGGGCAGCAAGTTCCTCGACGTAACGCCGCGCGGCGAGGGCCGACTCGAGGGGCCCATCCCGATCGAGCGGACCACGTCGCCCTACCAATTGCCGGACGCGCTGGGCGATTTGGCCACCACGATCAGCGGGCTGAACACCAACCGGCTGTCCGAATCGCTGGACACGATGGCACAGACCTTCGCCGATACGCCGGCAGATTTCAGGAGCGCGCTCAAAGGGGTTGCCCGCCTTGCGCAAACGCTCGATGACCGCGATACGCAGCTGCGCAACTTGCTGTACAACGCGGCCAAGGCAACCGGGGTACTGGCAAAACGCACCGACGAAGTCGTCACCCTGGTGCGCGACACCAACGCGGTGCTGGCACAGCTGCGGACCCAGAGCTCCGCCCTGGATGAGATCTGGACGAACATCTCGGCGGTCTCGCGGCAGCTGCAAGGGTTCATCGCCGAAAACCGTCAGCAGCTGCGACCGGCGCTGGACAAGCTCAACGGCGTGCTGGCGATCGTAGAGAACCGAAAAGAACGCGTGCAGAAGGCCATTCCGCTGGTCAACTCCTACGTCATGTCGCTGGGCGAGTCGTTGTCGTCCGGCCCTTTCTTCAAGGCGTACGTGGTGAATCTACTGCCGGGGCAGTTCGTTCAGCCGTTCATCAGTGCAGCGTTCTCCGACCTGGGGCTGGACCCGGCCACCTTGCTCCCGTCGCAGCTGACCGACCCGCCGACCGGCCAACCCGGAACTCCGCCGTTGCCGGTCCCGTATCCGCGGACGGGCCAGGGCGGCGAGCCACGAATGAATCTGCCCGACGCGATCACCGGTAACCCCGGCGACCGTCCGTGCGGTCCGCCCGGTGTGCCGTTGCCCGGGCCGGGCTGCTACCCCTACCGGGAGCCACCCGCGGCGCCGCCGCCCGGCGGTCCACCGCCCGGGCCGCCCGCGCCGGCCCCGGGAGGTCAACCGTGACAACAAGACTCCGACGGTCCCGATCCGTGCTGGCGACCAGCCTGATCTTGGTGCTCGTCGCCGGCGTGATCGTCGCGATGCGGAGCGCGGGCGAGGCCGCCCGCAACGTCGTGGTCGCGTACTTCGACAACAGCAACGGCGTGTTCGCCGGTGACGACGTCCGGATCCGGGGGGTGCCGGTGGGAACCATCCTCAAGATTGAGCCGGAGCCGCTGCGATCCAAGATCACGTTCTCGTTCGACCGCAGATGCAAGGTCCCCGCCGGCGCCAGGCCCGCGATCCTGTCGCCGCAATTGGTTTCGGGCCGGGCTATCCAGTTGACGCCGCCCTACACCGGTGGTCCGGTCCTAGCCGACGGGGCCGTCATCGGCCAGGACCGCACGGTGGTGCCGGTCGAGTGGGATGACCTGCGCGCACAGGTTCAGCGGCTGACCGAATTGTTGAAGCCCACGCAGCCCGGCGGCGTGAGCACACTGGGCGCCCTGATCAACACCGCCGCGGACAACCTGCGCGGGCAGGGCCCTACCATCCGCGACGCCATTATCAAACTCTCGCAAGCTGTTTCGGCGCTCGGCGACCACAGCAAGGACATCTTCTCCACCCTGAAGAATCTGTCGACACTGGTGACGGCGCTGCGCGACAGTGCGGATCTGCTCGAGCAGCTGAACCAGAACCTCGCCACAGTGTCCTCGCTGTTGGCCGACGATCCCAACAAAGTCGCGCAGGCGGCCGAGGATCTCAACGCGGTCGTCGGCGACGTGCGCAGCTTCGCCGCCGAGAACCGCAACGCGATCGGCACCGCGTCGGACAAGCTCACGTCGATCAGCAAGGTACTGGTCGCCAGCCTCGACGACATCAAGCAGACATTGCACATCAGCCCGACGGTGTTGCAGAACTTCAACAACATCTTCGAGCCGGCCAACGGCGCACTGACCGGCGCACTGGCCGGCAGCAACATGTCCAACCAGATCTCGTTCCTGTGCGGCGCCATTCAAGCCGCTTCCCGGTTGGGAGGCGAGCAAGCGGCGAAACTCTGTGCGCAGTACATGGCGCCGATTGTGAAGAACCGTCAGTACAACTACCCGCCGATCGGGGAGAACCTCTTCGTCGGGGCGCAGGCCAGGCCCAATGAGGTGACCTACAGCGAGGATTCGATGCGCCCCGACTACGTTCCGCCCGCCCCGAACGCGCCACCACCGGCCGCCGGTGCGCCAGTGAGCGAAACGGTCGCGACCGACCCGGCCGCGGGCCTGCGCGGCATGATGACGCCACCGGGAGGGGGCAATGAGACGACTGGCGCTGAGCGTGTTGACGGTCATGGTCGTGGCCGGCATACCCGGTTGTGGTTGGCGCGGGCTGAATTCGTTGCCGCTGCCCGGAACCCAGGGCGAGGGGCCGGGGTCGTTCGTGGTCCAGGCACAGATGCCGGATGTCAACAACATTCAGCCGAACTCGCGGGTGCGTGTTGCCGACGTGACGATCGGCCACGTGACGAAGATCGAGCGTCAGGGCTGGCATGCGCTGGTGACCATGCAGCTCGACCGTGGCGTCACCCTGCCCGCGAACGCGACGGCCAAGATCGGCACCACCAGCCTGCTGGGCTCCTATCACATCGAACTGAGCCCCCCGAAACGCGAAGCACCCCAAGGGAAATTGCGTGAAGGATCCGTCATTCCGCTGGCACGTGGCGGCGCCTACCCCAGCACCGAGCAGACGCTGGCGGCGCTGTCACTAGTGCTCAACGGCGGCGGACTGGGTCAGATCCAAGACATCACCGAGGCTTTGAGCACCGCGTTCCGCGGCCGCGAACACGACGTGCGCAGCCTGATCTCACAGCTGGGCACATTCTCGGCCAACCTCAACGACCAGTCCGGCGACATCATCGCGGCCACCGAGAGCCTGAACCATGTGGTGGGGAAGTTCGCCCCCCAGCAACCGGTCCTGGATCGCGCCCTGGCGACTGTTCCCGACGCCCTCGCGGTGCTGAACGAGGAGCGGGGCAAGCTCGTCGAGGCGACGGATCAGTTGAGCAAATTCGGTGCCCTGACTGTTGATTCGGTCAACAAGACCAAAGCCGACCTGGTCAAGGAGCTGCAGCAGGTCGGACCCGTGCTGGAGTCGCTCGCCAACGCGGGGCCCAGCCTGACCCGATCGCTGTCCCTGCTGGCGACCTTCCCGTTTCCGAACGAGACATTCCAGAATTTCCAGCGCGGCGATTACGCCAACCTGACCGCGATCGTGGACCTCACACTCAGCCGAATCGACCAGGGCCTGTTGACCGGCACGCGATGGGAGTGCCACCTGACACAGCTCGAGTTGCAGTGGGGCCGCACCATCGGCCAGTTCCCCAGCCCGTGCACGGCGGGCTATCGCGGCACCCCCGGCAATCCGCTGGTCGCGCCCTATCACTGGGATCAGGGGCCCTAGATGCTACATCTTCTGCGACGAATCATCTTGCAGCTGAGCGTCTTCACCGTGATTGCGCTGGCCGTGCTGGCAATCACCTTCCTGCACTTCGTCAAGCTGCCGGCCATGCTGTTCGGCGTCAGCCGCTACACGGTGAAGATGGAGCTGCCGGAATCCGGCGGGCTGTACGGCACCGGCAACGTCACCTATCGCGGATTCGAGGTGGGCCGGGTGGAATCGGTGGGGCTGACCGACACCGGGGTGCAAGCCGTGCTGTCGCTGAAGTCCGGCATCGACATTCCGTCCGACCTCAAGGCCGAGGTACACAGTCACACCGCGATCGGCGAATCGTATGTCGAATTGTTGCCCCGCAACGCCACCTCACGGCCGCTGAAAGACGGCGACGTGATCCCGCTGGCCGATACCTCGGTCCCGCCGGACATCAATGCCCTTCTCAGCGCGGCGAATACCGCATTGGGGGCGATCCCGCGCGACAACTTGAAGACCGTCGTCGACGAGTCGTATACCGCGGTGGGCGGGCTCGGGCCTGAGCTTTCCCGGCTGATCGTCGGCACGTCGGATCTGGCGGGCGACGCGCGCAAGAATCTCGACCCGCTGGTGGCGCTGATCGACCAAGCACGACCGGTGCTGGATTCGCAGAACCACAGCTCGGACGCGATCGCCGGCTGGGCATCCCATCTGGCCACGGTCACCACCGAATTGCAAACGCATGACCCGACCGTCACCCACGTCATCGATGCGGGCGGGCCCGCCCTGGGGGAGGTGCGCCAGCTGATCGAGCGCGTGCAACCCACCTTGCCGCTCCTGCTGGCCAACCTCGTCAGCGTCGGCCAGGCCGCGCTCACGTACCAAAACGACCTCGAGCAGTTGCTGGTGGTGTTTCCGATGGCCATCGGCGCCGAGCAGGCCGGCATTCTCGCCAACTTGAACACCAAGCAGGCGTACCGGGGTCAGTATCTGAGCTTCAACCTCAACCTGAACCTGCCGCCACCGTGTGCGACGGGTTTCCTGCCCGCTCAGCAGCAGCGCGTGCCGACGGCCGAGGACTATCCGGGCCGCCCGGCCGGCGACCTGTACTGCCGGGTCCCGCAGGACTCACAGCTCAATGTCCGTGGGGCCCGCAACATCCCGTGCGAAACGGTGCCGGGCAAGCGCGCACCCACCGTGAAGATGTGCGAGAGCAACGAACAATACGTGCCTCTCAACGACCGTTTCAACTGGAAGGGCGATCCCAACGCCACGTTGTCCGGTCAGGACATCCCGCAGCTGCCGCCCGGATCAGCACCGCGCGCCACCAGCCCTCCCGGACCCGCGCCGCCTCCGATCGCCGCCGCGCAATACGACCCGGCCACCGGCACCTATACCGGGCCCGACGGGCATCAATACACGCGATCGGATCTGGCTCAGACCGCGCCGAAAGACAAGACGTGGCAGGCGATGTTGCTGCCGCCGGGGAGCTGACGGAGCCGATCGAAGGGAACAACGACATGCGGTATCAAGCTTCGGCCATCGGCGCATTGTTCTGCACGGCTATCGGTGCCGGATTCGGTGCGCCCGCCGCACAGGCCGACAACAAGCGGCTCAACGACGGCGTAGTCGCCAACGTCTTCACCGTTCAGCACCAGGCCGGCTGCACCAACGACGTGAAGATCAATCCGCAGCTACAGCTGGCCGCCCAACGGCACACCCTCGATGTGCTGAACAACCGAAACCTCAACGACGACATCGGTTCTGACGGGTCCCCGCAGGACCGGGCGAACGCCGCCGGGTTCCACGGGCGGGTCGCCGAAACCGTCGCGATCAATCCCGCCATCGCGATCAGCGGCGTCGAGCTGATGAACCAGTGGTATTACAACCCCGGATATTTCGCGATCATGTCCGACTGTGCCAACAGCCAGATCGGAGTGTGGTCGGAGAACGCCCGGGATCGCACCGTCGTGGTCGCCGTGTACGGCCAATCCGATCGGCCCGCTGCGGCACTGGCCCGGGCAGTGCCGCCGCCGGCGGTGGCACTGCAGGAGAACGTCCCCCTCGATCCCAGCCCCGACTAAGACGCGAGCGACGAGGTCGAGTACGGCATCAACTGGCTGCCGTGGATCCTGCGTGGCGTCTACCCGCCGCCCGGGATTCCGCCCCAGTAAGGCAGTCAGCTGGGCGTCAGTGTGAACGGCAGCCAGTAGACGCCCGGGCCGTCGCCGGGGCACCCGGGGGCGCCGACGCCGGTTTCCCGGCAACGCGAACATTCGTTTGCAGTGCCGGACATCCGCCGCTTCTGAGCTGTGGTGTCGCCGCTGGGTCGTGTTAGCCTGTGGATTCCCGTCGCGTTCGCCTCGGGCTCGGCAGACAAAGGAGTAACGCGCGATGATGCGTATCGCCCAGGTTGCGGTCGCGGCTGTCGGCCTGGTGGGTGTGCTGGCCGCCGGTTGCAGCAGCAAGTCGACCGTCAAGCCCGACGGCGCGGCACAGTCGGTGGTCGACGTCGTCGCCAAGCAGACCGGTTTTCATCCCAACGACGTGCATTGCCCCGACGGCGTCGAGGCCAAGGTCGGGGTGCAGTTCGACTGTCACTTCACCGGCCCGGAGGGCAAGGAGTACACCGCGAACATGAAGATCACCAAGGTCAACGGCGAGCAGGTCGACTTCGCCGTCAACACCCACCCGAGCTAGGCCTGGCCGGGCCGCAGCCGATCCGCGGTGGCGGCCAGCACCTCTCGGCAGCCGGTCCACATTTGCTTGATGATCTCGGCGGCCGGTGGGAGGTCGTCGATCCGGCCAGCGACCTGACCGGTGTTCGCGACGCTGGCGTCCATATCGCCGTCGAAATAGAGTCGTTGCACGCGCTGCAGCGCCGCGCCGCATTCCTCGAAAGAGGCCGACTCATCGAGCTTTTCGGCAGCCGCGGTGCGGATCACGCGCATCATCCGCTTGCCGTCCAGCGGCAGCATCACGGTTGCGGTCTCGTCGGCGGCGACGACCGCTTGTTTGAGGTTGCCGTGCACCGGCGAATCCGCCGAGGCAAGCAGTCGCGTGCCCATCTGAACGGCCTCGGCGCCGAGCACCAGCGCGGCGGCCATCGACCGGGCGTCGCAAATTCCGCCGGCCGCCACGATCGGGACTTCAACGTGGGAGGCCACCAGTGGCAGCAGCACCATGGTCGACGCACCGTATCGGTTCTTGAACCCGCCGCCTTCGACCCCCTCGACGACGAGCCCGTCGACTCCGGCGTCGACGGCTTTCTTGGCCGCGGCCAGGGTGCCCACCACGTGGAACACCGTGATGCCCGCGTCGTGCAGCCGATCGGTGAACAGCGAGGGGCTCCCGGCCGAGGTGGTCACGAAGCGAACACCGTTGGCCACCAACAGGTCTATGACCGTCAGGTCGCGGTTGAACAGCAGCGCGATGTTCGCGCCGATCGACCCGCTGGTGAGGGTGCGCACCCGTTGAAGGTCGGCCCGCCCCTGATCGGAGGTGGTCTCGATGATTCCCAACCCACCGGCGTTGGACACCGCGGCGGCGAGCTGGGCGCCGGCGATGTAGGTCATCGGCGCCTGGATGATCGGGATGTCGATCTGCGCGAGTTCGCAGACCCGATTGGCGCGGCCCGCGGTCATCGGTGATCCCGCGGGTCGACGAGGTCGCGGAACCGTTCGGCCGCGAAGACGCTGGCACCCAGGCCTCGGAGCCGGTCACTCAGCGCCCGGTCGGATGTCACCACCCGGATTTCGTCGGGGCTGGCGTCGGCGCGAACCAGCCGGACGATCTCGTCGTCACCCGAATTGGCGGCGGCCTTGGGCGCGTGCGCGATCTTGATCACGGTCGACGTGATCGCGGTCTTGGGCGGCCGCTCGAACACCACCGTCACCGTCTCTCCTTGCGCCGAAGCCCATTCGTCTAACTTGTCTACCAAAGTGACCATGGCGCGCTCGCGGTCCCGCCACCAACCGTCCGGGCGACTGCCGATGACGTTCATCCCGTCGACGATCCACCGCACCAGCCCACAGTAGATCCGACGCTCGCTGACACGCGATTTCGATGGCTAGACACTTTGAGCAATTGGTACGGTCAGCCGTGTCAAGTGTCCCGGGTTCGACAAGGAGAGCGCCGATGACGTCGTTAGCCGATACGAGCGACCGTGTGGTCTCGCTGGCGCGCGGCATGCGCGACGTCGTGGCCGAGCAAGCCGCGGAGTCCGAGCGAATCCGCACCCTTTCCGCGCCGATCGTGACCGAGATGTGGGCCAGCGGGCTGATGTCGTCGTTCAACCCCGCGGCGGCCGGTGGTCTCGAACCGACCTTCACCGAGATGATCGAGACCTGGATCGAAATGGCTTGGCAGGACGGCTCATTCGGGTGGGTCGGCATCGCGAACCTGCCGTCGTCGTTCGCCGCGGCGGCCTATCTGCCCGACGCGGGTTTCGCCGAGGTGTTCACCGCTCACGACAATCACGTGACGATGGGCGGCCAGTTCTTTCCCAACGGCCAGGGCACGGTTGTCGACGGAGGCTATCTGCTGAATGGCGCCTGGAGTTTCGGTTCCGGCATCGGCCACTCCGAATATGTCGCGGCCGGCTTTCTGCCGGTGGACAACGGCGAGATGCGCTGGATCAGCGAAGGCCTGCCCGAGATGCATGTCGCCGTGTTGCCGCGAGAGCAGATCAGTTTCAACGACGGATGGCACGTCCAGGGACTCAAGGGGACCGGCTCCTACGACTACAGCGTCACCGACGTGTTCGTCCCGCAGAGCCGTACTTTCGAACTGTTCGCCCGCCAGCCACATCGCGGGACGTCGCCGGCCACCCGGATGGGCCTGATGCCGGTCACCGCCGCCGGTCACGCGTCGTGGGCATTGGGCGTGGCCAAGAGCATGCTCGACGACGTGCAGGACCTTGCGGCCACAAAATTCCGGATGAGCGACATGGCCGCGCTGGCCAGCCGTCCCACCTTCCAGAAGGGGCTGGCACACCATCGCGCGGCGTGGCGCGCCGCGCGACTGCTGGTCCTCGATGCCTTCACCACCGCCGAGTCGGCGGTCGCCGCGGGCCAGGATCTGACGCCCGGATTGCGGGCGGATATGCGGGTGGCCGCCGTCTACGCCACCGATACTGCCCGAAGCTGCGCCGAATGGGCCCACCTGGTCGCCGGGACCAGCTCGATCCGCGAGGGCACCCGCCTCGAGCGGGCGTTCCGCGACATCTACACCGGAACCCAACACGCCTTCATCAGCGAGAAGGTGGCGATCGACGCCGCGCAAATCTGGCTGGGCATCATCGACGACCAACCCGGGCTGTAAACCGCCTAGACCAGCTCCCCGCCGGTCTGCTTGCCGTCGGCATCCTTGGCGTCGGGGCCGCCGTCGTCGTTGGTGAGCGAGGACGCCAGCGCCGGGCCGGCACCGCCCGCGGCCGCTCCGCTCGCGCCCGCCGAGGCTCCGCCGGCCGTGGCGCCGCCCTGGCCGACCGAACCGAGCGACGAGCCGAGCGAACTGAGGGTGCTCAACGGCGCGCTGCCGGCGCTGAGCAGCGTCGACGCCGCGTTCATGGCCGCGGGCATCGAGGCCGTCCCGGCCGCGCCGGGCACAGCTTCGGCGCGCAGTAGCCGGGTGGCCGGCGCCGGACTCGCCAACGACCTCGACATCGGCGCGCCGACGCTTTCGAATTCGACAGCGGTGCTGCGCGCCGCGTTGGTCTGCAGGGCGCCTGCCGCCGTCGCGTCGGTCTGGGCGTACATCCGGGTGATGTTCACCAGCGCCGCGCCCGTCCGTGAAATCTCTTCGTGTGCGGCCGCGTGGGCGGCCAGCGTCTTGGCGGCCTCGGCGGCGAATGCCATCGCCGCCTGCATCGAGACTTCCTCGGCGCCCGCCGGTACCAGCGCGGTCACCGCCGGCGCGGCCGCCGCACCAGATGCGATGGCGGCAGCGCCCAATGCCGTCAACTGCCCGCCGATGATCGCAACGGCGGGATCGTGCGACATGGACGTCATGGGCATTGATTCTACCGAGGCGTCCGGCTGCCAGAAGCAGAAATCTGGGCCACCCCAGTGGTCGACGATCCGCTCACCGGGCTTACAGGTGGGTCAACAACCGATCGGTGAATTCCTCGGGATGTTCTCGGTGCATGAAATGCCCGCCGCGGACCTCTTCGACGACGTAGTCGTTCTCGAACATCCGCGCGGCACCCCGGTAATCCGACGGTTCGGCGACCGGATCATCCAGTCCGGCAAAGACAACCGTGGGCACGGTGATCCGCGCCCTCAGCGACGCACTCGGGATGGGGGAGAGCTTGCGGTAATAGCCGAACGCGGCATTGCGACTCGCCGGATTCGCGAAGGTTGCACGCACCGCGTCGAACTCGCCGGGATCGGGGTTCCAGGTCGGCGACCAGCGCCGGTAAATGGCGGGCAGCGCCGCGAAGTCATTGCGCGCGAAGCGGTTCGGCGCGCCCGGTAGCTTGTAGGCCGCGAAATGCCGGACGCTCCAGACCTTCCGCAGTGTCGGTTTGAGCGCCGCCGGATGCGGAATGCCGATCACGAAGAGCTTTTTCACGCGATCGGGGCCGAGCGCGGCCGCGCCGTAGGCGGCCGATGCGCCCCAGTCGTGGCCGATCACGATGGCATCGGGCGCCCCGAGCGCCTCGATCAACGCCAGCGGGTCACGAGCCAGTGTCTCCTGATCCGGGTCGCGATCGGGGATTCCGGTGGGGCTATAGCCGCGCATGAACGGGCTGACCGCGCGGAAGCCCTTCGCGGCCACTCGCGCGCGCAGATAGTCCCAGGAATACGCGGTGTCGGGGAACCCGTGCAGCATCAGCACAAGAGGCCCCGAACCCTCCTCGAGGTAGGCGAATCTCAGCCCATTCGCGTCGACGAACCGCACCGCATCTGCCATGACGTGGGGGACGTTACGCCGATCGTCGGGGCGCGGCGAGCCCTCGCTACCATCAGCGCATGCGCGGCTCAAAAATCCTGATCACCGGTCCGACCGGACAAGTTGCCACCCCCGTCGCCAAGGCGCTGGCAGCCGACAACGAAGTGTGGGGCATCGCCCGATTCACCAACCCCGCGGTTCGGGAGGACCTGGAGAAGGCGGGCGTGCGGTGCCAAACGGTCAACCTGGCCGCCGGCGACTTCGCCGGTCTGCCAAACGACTTCGACTACGTCCTCAATCTCGCGGTGGCCAAGAGTGGTCACTGGGACAAGGACCTGGCGGCCAACGCCGAATCCGTCGGACTCCTGATGGCGCATTGCCGTGGCGCAAAAGCGTTCGTGCACTGCTCATCTGGGGCCGTCTACGATCCGCCGGACGACGACGTCCGGACCGAGGACGCCGCGCTGGGCGACAACCACAAGCCGCTGTTTCCCACCTACTCCATCTCGAAGATCGCCGGCGAGGTCGTCGCCCGGACCATGGCGCGCGCCCTGGGTGTACCCACCACCATCGCCCGCCTCAACGTCCCCTATGGCGACAACGGCGGCTGGCCCTTCTACCACATGGAGATGATGCTCGGCGGCATCCCGATTCCGGTCCCGCCCGGCGGTCCGGCCCGCTACACGCCGATCCACGAGGACGACATCGTCGCCACCATCCCGAAGCTGTTCGAGGTGGCATCGGTGCCGGCCACCACCCTCAACTGGTGCGGCGAGCAGACCGTCAGCATTCAGGAGTGGTGCAGCTTCCTGGGATCACTGGTCGGCAAGGAGCCGGTGTTCGAGGAGAGCGAACGGGCGCTGCGCGGCAACCCCACCGACGCCAGCCGGATGCGCGAGCTCGTCGGTCCCGCGACGGTCGACTGGCACGACGGCATGCGGCGGATGGCGACCAAGTTCCACCCCGAACTCGTCGGCGCCTAACGCGCGCCCGGGTGCACAAACCGCCGAGATCGACACCAGCGCGGAAAAGTGCGAGTGAACCGCACGCTAACGTCGATCTCGGCGATAGCTATGACCTGGCAGACGACGAGCCCCTACCAATAGCGCATCGCGGAGCCGAACAAATCGGCCAGCACCGGCTCGCTCATCTCGCGCGGCGCGTTCTGCAGCAGACGCTGCTGGGGGAAGGCGCCCGCGGTGAGGGCGGCGATGTCGTCATCGGTGTAGCCCACCCCGCTAAGGCCATTGGGCATGCCCACCGCGCGCATGATGCGGACGAGCTCGGTCGCGAGCACCTCGCCCGCGTCGTCGGGACCGGCGCCTCGGGTGTCGGCGCCCAGCAGCCGGGCCGCCTCGGTGTGCCGCTGCGGGCTGGCCTGTGCGGTGAAGCGAAAAACCGCGGGCGCGTTGACGATCACCGACATGCCGTGCGGCACCATCGGCTCGCCGGGCGGGTACCCCGCCGGGTGGAAGTCTCGCACCAACCCGGCGACCGCGTAAGCCATGCCGTGCGGCGCGTGCACGCCGGCGTTGCCGAAGGCGATCCCCGCCAGCGTCGCGGCCCACATCATCTGCTCACGCGCGTCGCTGTCGGCGGCATCTGCGACCGCCGGCTCCAAATTTCGGCCCAGCACCCGCAGCGCCTCGCTGCAGCCCAGGTCGCTCCACGGATTGGCGCCCTGGCTCATCGGCCGCAGGCTGGGCCGCGGGGGAGCGGGCCGGTGCACGTAGGGGCGCGCGGTGTAGGACTCCAGCGCGTGCGACAGCACGTCGAGGCCGGCCGCGGCGACGACGCCGGCGGGCAGGCTGGCGGTGCAATCGGGGTCGACCAGCGCCTCGGTGGGCCGCAACGCGGCCGACGCGATTCCGGTCTTCACCGTCAGGGAGAGCAGGTCGAAAATCGCGATGCCGGTGACCTCGCTGCCGGTGCCGGCGGTGGTGGGGCAGGCGATGTGCGGCTTGAGCGGTCCGGGCACCGGCTCGCCCTCGCCGATCGGAGCGTTGACGTAAGCCAGGAAGTCCGCCGGATAGGTGGCGTAGAGGTTGGCGGCCTTGCAGGTATCGATCACCGAACCGCCACCGAGTGAGACATAGCCGTCGGGCTTCACCTCTTGGGCGAAGCGCGTCGCCTCGGCGAACGACGCGTCCGTCGGTTCGACATGCACGTCGGCGTAGGTGACGACGTCCACACCGGCCGCGACCAGCGAGTCACGTGCCGTCGTGAAGATGGGCAGGCCCGCCACACTGGCATCGGTGAACAGGGCCACCCGCCGCAGGCCCAGCGCGGCGGCCCGGTCGCCCAATTCCGCGAGGCAGCCGCGCCCGAACGTGATCCGGGAAGAGTCGACGGTGAAGGCTCCGTCACAGCCCTGCACCACAGCCGGGAATTCGCAGCACGCCATGCTCCTATCCAACACCCCCGCCCGCGAATGGCAGCCCGGTCGGCCCGCGGGCATGATGCACCCATGCCGCTCTATGTGCGTCACACTCGGTCGGCACGAATCGTCGAACTGCCGCGCCAGATCTGCGGCAAGTTGGCCGAACACGCCGCGTCTCACCAAATCGACCTCAACGACGTCCAGGTGTGGCTCACGGACAGCGAAAACCCGCCCGCCAGTTCGGCATTCGGCAAGCTTTTGCGGCGCCGCACCAACCCGCTCGATCCCGACGAAGAGCATTGGACCGCGGTGGTGCTGCATCCCACGCAACTGCTGGTGGCCACCTACGGCGCAAAACGCGGGACCGCGGTGATTTCCGCGCCATTGGTGCAGGCATCGATGACCACGGACGCCATCGACGGCGATCCGGCCGGGTTTATGATCACCGGCTTCCCGGGCGAGCGCACCGGCAGTTACTACGTCGGGCTGGGGCCCGAACCCGATGCGGCGGGATGCGTTTCGGCGGTGCGCGAGACGATCAGCGCGGCCAAGCGCTAAGCCACGCCGAGACGGCCGGCACGACGCAATCTTGACCGCACCACCCCCGCAATGCTAAGCAAGTGCTCAGCGCATGCGGGCACGGGAGCGCCGGGCTCGATCAGAGTTGATCGGGAAGGGAAGAGATGACTCTGCAGGCAGTACTGGACGACCTCAGTAAGCGCCCCGGCTCGGGCGAGGTCATCCCGATCATCAACCCCGCGACCGAAGAGACGATCACCGAATTCACCGACTGCGGCCCGGAAGCGGTAGACGAGGCCGCGGCGCGGGCGAAGGCCTCCTTCGAGTCGGGTGCCTGGTCGCAGCTTCCCGGACGCGAGCGGGCCAAGGTTCTTAGGCGGATCGGGCAGTTGATCGACGAGCATGCCGAGGAGTTCGCCCAACTCGACTCGCTCAATACCGGCATGCCCCTGATGCAGGCACAGTTGCAGATGTCGACGGTGTCGGAGTTCTTCCGCTACTACGCCGGGTGGTGTACCAAACTCAACGGCGTCGCCTATGACGTGAAGACCGACGGCATCGCGTCGGACGCCTACGTGGACATGCACGCCTACACGCTCAAGGAGCCGTATGACGTGGTGGGGCTGATCTTCCCGTGGAACGGCCCGATCTTCAACGCGAGCGCGAAGCTCGCACCGGCGCTGGCCGCGGGCAGCAGCCTGCTCGTCAAGCCCGCCGAGGAGACACCGCTGTCGGCAGTGCTGCTGGACCGGCTCATCCACGAGGCGGGCGTCCCCGAGGGGGTCGTCAACCTGCTGACCGGCTACGGCCACACTGCGGGAGCGGCGATCACCGCACATCCCGACGTCGAGAAGGCCGCCTTCACCGGGTCGACCGAGGTCGGCAAGGAGATCGTGCGCGCGTCGGCCGACAATCTGAAGAAGGTCACGCTCGAACTCGGTGGTAAGTCGCCGGTGCTGATCTTCGACGACGCCGACATGGACAAGGCCCTGCTGATGGCGCCGCTGGGCATTTTCGTGCACTCGGGCCAGGGCTGCGTCTGCGGATCTCGGATCTTCGCCCAGCGCGGCGTGTACGACCAGGTCGTAGCAGGCATCTCGACGATGGCGAACACGTTCAAGCTGGGCGCCCCCAGCGAGGAGGGCTGCGTCAGCGGCCCGCTGATCAGCCACAAGCAGCTGACCCGCGTGATGGGCTTCATCGACGAGGGGAAGAGCGACGGCGTCGAGGTGGTCACCGGCGGCTACCGGCTGGGCCGCAAGGGCTACTTCGTGCATCCGACGGTGCTGACCAACGTCGACACGAAGATGCGGCTGTACCAGCAGGAGATCTTCGGGCCGGTGGTCACGATCCTGCCGTTCGACGACGAGGACGAAGGGGTGGCCCTGGCCAACGACACCACCTACGGCCTGGCGGCGACCGCGTGGACGCAAAATGTCGGGCGGGCCCACCGAATGCTCAAACGCCTGCACGCCGGCAGCGTTCAGGTGAACTGCCAGTTGGTCTTCGACCACGACGTACCGTTCGGCGGCCACAAGCAGTCCGGCTGGGGACACGAGTTCGGCAAAGAGGGCATCGACATCTATCTGAAGACGAAGTCGGCCTGGATCCAGCTCTAGAACCGTACTGCCACAAGACGGAAAGTCCCGGACCCCCTCGGGTTCGGGACTTCTCCGACGGCCGTCAGACGCGTCAAGAACCTTTGTTGTAGCGAGTCAGGAACCCGATGGACGCGACCGCCGCGGCGGTGCCGATCACACCCCACAGCACCAGTTGGAAGGCCATCGCTGCGAAGAACCAGCCAAACGTCATTCCGATGTAGAGCATCCAGATCAGCCGGAAAAAGCTCCAGACCGCAACCAGGCCGGTGCTGATCCCGATGTAGAGGCTCCGTTGGCGATCGACGCGGTTGATCTGCTCCTGGATGCCAGTCGGCACGATGTTCATTTACGGTCTTCCTTTCCTGGGGTGCCACCTCCTTGGCGGCGTCGTTGCGATAAGTACAGACGCCGACGGCGGCTACCGATCCCAACAACGTCGCAGGCCCGGGGGCCACGCGCAGGTCAGGACGCCGGTGCGGGTGTCGCTGCCCTGTCGTCGACCGGGCGGTTCATCTCCGCCAGGAACTGGCGGTAGCGCTCGGCGTGAGTCGGTCGGCGCCGGACGATCAGCCAGCCGACAGCCAGCGATACGAACCAGACGGGGAACCACGCAAGGGCGACCGCGGTGTCTTTCTCCGTCGTGAGCGTCCACGCGACGAAGGCGAAGAAGGCTAAGGCGGCCCAGCACATCGCCGGGCCACCGGGCATCTTGAAGGCCGAGGCGGCGTGGCGCTCTGCGTGCCGGCGGCGGTAGACGAGGTAGCTGACGAGGATCATCGCCCAGACGAACATGAACCGTAGCGCCGAAATCGTCGTCACCAGCGTGAAAGCGCGTATCACCGAACCGCCGACGTGCAGCACGGGGATGGCGGTCAGCAGCAGCGCGGCCGTGACGAACAGGGCGGGCGCCGGCACGCCGCCGCGGTTCAGCCGGCGAAAAACCGCCGGAGCGCTACCTTCGTCGGCCAGACCGTAAAGCATCCGGCCGGTCGAGTACATCCCCGAATTGGCCGCCGACGCCGCGGCGGTGGTGACGACGAAGTTGACGATCGACGCCGCGCCTGCGAGTCCGGCCAGGGAGAACATCGTGACGAAGGGGGACTCGTTGCCGGTGAACCGCCGCCATAGCACGACCGTGAGGATAACCAGCAGCGCGCCGATGTAGAAGATCGAAACCCGCAGCGGCACAGCATTGATCGCGCGGGGCAGGGTGCGGCGTGGATTCGCAGCCTCGGCCGCCGCGGTGCCGACCAGTTCCACACCCACGAACGCGAAGAACGCGATCTGGAATCCGCCGACCATCCCCATGAAACCCGTCGCGAAGAATCCGCCACTGTTCCAAAGGTTTTCGATTGTCGCCGGATCACCTTGCGGCGAAATGAAATTGGTGGCAAGCAGGACCACACCGACGACGATCAAGCCGATGATCGCGATGACTTTGATCAACGCGAACCAGAATTCGACCTCGCCGAAGTTGCGCACGCTGAACAAGTTGAACAGCAGGATCAGCCCGCAGGCGACCAGCGCCGGCACCCAGGCCGGTAGACCGGGCCACCAGAACTGCAGGTAGCCCGCGATCGCGACGAGTTCGGCGATACCGGTCACGATCCACGCGAACCAGTACGACCACCCGACGAAAAAACCTGCCGCGGGCCCCAATAGTTCACCCGCGAAGTCGACGAACGACTTGTAATTCAGGTTCGACAACAGCAGTTCGCCCATCGCGCGCAGCACGAAAAACAAGAAGAACCCGATGATTCCGTACACCACCACCACCGACGGGCCGGCGCGGGAGATCGTGCGTCCGGCGCCCATGAACAATCCCGTTCCGATCGCGCCCCCGATCGCGATCAGCTGAATGTGACGGTTCGCCAGGCCGCGGTGGAGCTGCGCGACAACAGGATTGGGATCGACGGCGTCCTCGCTCATGTGTCACGTCCTCGCGGTTCCGAGCTGCCGACAACTACAGCTAACTGTCGCTGTAGCCAATCACGATAATTCCTATCTTGACGCCCGTGCCCGACCATGCCGATTGTCAACTGCCGTACGCTCACCGACATGGGCTGGTTCGAGCGGGCAAGGAAGGCCAGCGCCGGACAGCGCGTCACGCGGTCCGACCAGCGGCACGCCGTCGACGCCGTCGCCGAACTCAACGAACGCAGCGCCGAGCGGGAACGGCTGATGCGCGACGGACTACCGGGCGTCGCGACAATCGTGGCGATCCGCGAAAACGTCGCGACGACGGCGCTGGGGTGGTGGCACGAAGTGGAGTTGGACGTGCGGTTGCCCGACCAAGACTCCTACCACGCCACCCGGCGCGTGTCACTCGAGCTGTCGACTGCCCCGCATCTCACGATCGGCGCCGAGGTGACGGTGCGCGTCGATCCCGCGGACCGTTCGAATGTCCTTGTCCTCGTGACGCTCTGAACCCTAGCTCGACGTCTTGACCATCAGCTTGCCGACGTTCTTGCCGTCGAACAGCATGTTGATCGCCGTCGGCAACTGTTCGAAGCCTTCGACCACGGTCTCGAGCGGGGTGAGCTTGCCCGCCGCGATCAGGCCGGAGATCTCGCGGACCGCCTCGGGAGCGCGGCCCAAGTGGTCGAGAACGATGAAGCCTTCGAGCTTGGCGCGCTGGATCAGCAGGTTGCCGAATGCGCGCGGGCCCGGCGGTGGGTCGGCCTCGTTGTAGCCGGAGATCAGGCCGCACAGCGCGACACGCGCGCCGATGTTGAGGCGCGCGAACACCGCGTCCATGATCACGCCGCCGACGTTCTCGAAGTCGACGTCGATGCCGTCGGGCGTCGCCGCCCGGAGCTGGGCTGCCCAGTCGTCGGCACGGTAGTCGACGGCCGCGTCGAAGCCCAGCTCCTCGGTGAGCAGCCGGCACTTGTCCGGGCCGCCGGCGATCCCGACCACACGGGCGCCGTCGGCCTTGGCAAGCTGGCCGGCGATCGAGCCGACCGCGCCGGCCGCGGCCGAGACGACGACGGTCTCGCCTGGCCGCGGCTTGCCGATGTCGCGAATTCCGACCCACGCGGTGAGCCCGGTCGTCCCAAGCGCGCCCATATAGGCGCTGGGGGAGACGCCGTCGGCAACGTCGACTGCGAACAACGGCGCCGTGTCGGAGACAACCAGGTACTCCTGCCAGCCGACGAGGCCCTGGACGATCTGACCAACCGAATAGTGGGGGTTCTTTGATTCGACGACCCGACCCAGCCCACCGGCCCGCATCACCTCGCCGATTCCGACCGGAGGCAGGTATGTCGGCGTGTCGTTGATCCAGGTCCGATTAGTAGGATCGAGCGAGATCCATTCGACATGCACCAGCGCTTCGCCATCGCCGATCTCGGGAACCGATTCCTCGACGAGCTCGAACGTGTTGGGGCCGATGCGTCCGGTGGGACGCTCCCGCAGTAGGAAACGACGATTCACCTCAGCCATGAGCGCACGCTACGCCAGCAACCACCAATGGTGTAACGCACCGTATGGCCCAGCACACCATCACTCACGTTTCCCGATACCCCTGAGGGCGATCGCCCTCCTCACGCATTGAGCTTCGCGACCACCCAACCATCAACCCGCACATCCGAATTACCCGGGTTGAGCCGGGATATTCAATGCCGCGGCTGCGGCGCCTTACGATCGGTAGACAAGATCGGGTCGCGGACTGTTCGTCTGCGAAAATGCGCCCGCCGATCCTAGGATCACGACATGCGCATCACGGTCAAATTCGACCTGAGCTTCGAATACGGCGCGCTGGAGCAGTTGTGGCGCACCGCTGATCGCATGGGCTTCGAAACGGTGTGGGATTACGACCATTTCTACGGGCCGAAGGACAGCACCGACCCCACCTACGAGGGCTGGACGACGCTGGCCGCGATGGCCGCCGTCACCAAGCGGGCGCGAATCGGCTGCCTCGTGTCCAGCGTGACGTTCCGAAACCTGGCGGTCATGGCCAAGATGGCGGTCACCGTCGACCACATTTCCGGTGGACGCCTCAACTTTGGCATCGGCGCCGGCTGGCATGAAAACGAACATCGCGGGTACGGCATCGACTTTCCCGACCCCGGCATCCGTGTCGCGATGGTCGACGAGGCGCTGACAGTGCTGCGCAGGCTGTGGACGGAGGAATCCGTCACCTTCGCCGGGCGGTTCTTCACCCTCGAGGAGGCGCTGTGCGAACCCAAACCCGTTCAGCAGCCGCATCCACCGATCGTGATCGGTGGTAGCGAGCCGAAGATGCTGCGCGTGATCGCCCGTCACGCAGACATGTGGAACATGCCCGGACACGAGGGGCCGCAGCGATGGGGCGCGGTCAACGCCGACCTCGACGCGGCCTGCGCCGAGGTGCGGCGCCCGCCGGCCGAGATCCAGCGTTCGGCCCAGTTGTCACTGCATCCGGCCGAAGCCGGCCAATTGGACGAACAGCTGGCAATGTTGCCGGAGTTCGAGCGGCTCGGCTGCGCGCAGATGGTGTTGGCTTTCCGCCAGCCGCCGACCGATGCGCTGCTCGAACGTTGCCTCGCCCTGGATTGCGCCCCCGGCGGATCGCGACCGTCTAAGCCGAGCTCTTTGCCCATTCCCATCGCGGCCGGCGTGGAGGATTGTTAGCCGGGTGGATGCGTCGCGAGTTGCTGTGGTGCCGATCGCCGTCATGGGGATGTTGGGGTTCAGCTGGCCGGCCAGTGCCGATCCGCCGCCGACTCAGCAGATCACCACGGTGGCCGTCGGATCCCAGGGGCAGGCCGTGAACGGGTTTCACGAGACCCCGACCCAAGGCAACGTCGTCGTCGAGGGCTGCACGGCGTCGCCCTCGGCGGTGGCCGACGATGTCTACGCGTGCTCGCCGAGCGCGGCCGGCGCCGCCACCTGCTGGCCGTCGACACCGGGTTCGCTGTTGTGCGTGGACGATCCGTGGGACCAGCGATTGCATCGGGTCAGCTACCAGGGCCAGCTACCGCCGGTGCAACCTCCGGCCCTGCCGGAACCGTATGCGCTCGTTCTCGACGACGGCTACGTCGGGGGCTACTGGTGTGGCGACACCGGCGCCCACCCGGTGGTCTTGTGCCTGCCGACCACGCAGACCTGCGTAGCCGACCGCTCGGGACCGACCTGGACGGTCAAAGTCGGTCAATTGGGCGCGCCGGGCGCTCACTTCCCGCCGCCGCAGACCCACGCGGTCACGAGCGCGTGGTTCGCCGGGGATCGGATACCGGGCTGACGCGCCCGACTACCAGACGCGGATCCAGTCGACCAGCATGTCGGCGGGGTAGCTGCCCGGTCCGGGATCGCCACCCCCCGAGCCCGCGACTGCCAGGTTGAACACCGGATACACCGTGTAGCCGGGACCGTTGAACGGCCAATCTGGCAGCGAGCTGGCCGGGACATCGAAATACGGCTGGGCGCCGTCGGAATAGTCCTTCCAGAACCTGATGCCGGCCTCGTCCCACTGGCATCGCCAGGTGTGCCAGGCGCTGTCGACCGCGATGTTGTGGGTCTTCCACTCGCCGCCGTTCGCTTTGGCGTGAACGGTGGTCGCCGACGGCCAGCTGCCGTTGCCGTACCACTCCATCACGTCGATTTCGCCCTGGTCGTCGTTGCCGAGCCAATAGGCGGGCCAGGCGCCCGCGGTCAGGCAGTTCAGCTTGACCCGGGTTTCCCAGGTGTGGCCGACGCCGCCGCGCCACAGGCTTTGGACCTTGCCGCTGAAGTAGGTCGGCCCGTCCTTGGCGGCGCGCAGGACGAGGTTGGAATTACCGTCGACGAATACGTTCTTTCGATCGTCGCGGTACTGTCCGATGTGCTCGGGGAGTTCCCAATAGGTCGGATCCTTGATCGTCTCGCGAGCCTTCGCGATCGCCCACTTCGACGGATCGGGCGCCGAGCCCGCCGGACCGTCGAACTCGTCGGAGAATATGTAGTTCCCGCTGGGCGCGCTGGGCGGCGGTGTCCGCCCCGGGTAGGCCTTGGCCTCAGGGATGGGGAGCGCGGCCGCCAGCACGCCGATCCCTGTCGTCAGCATCATGCGGCGACGGTCCATCTCAGGCATAAGCAAACGACGATAGCAGCCCGGGTCGTACGGGGTCGAAACGAAAATTGTGTCGGTGGTCGTCGCTAGCATTTGGATCGCTGTCAGCCGGAAACGGACGGCAAAACCGCACTAGCTCGGGATTTGGGATGAATTCACGGTCAATTCTCATGATCACGCTTGGTTTGGTCTCAGGATTGCCTGGGCATCCTGGACACGAACACATAACACATCCGTAGCTTCGCGGCTGAATCGGTTGCTCTGAGAGGAGCTGACAATCATGGCGAATGCACCAGGGTCGACCGTTGTTTTCCTCCAGTCACACCCGGCCTGGATTGCAGCCCAGCGACGTGAACGCGAGCGGACGGAATCCATGCATCGTCACCCGTCATCGCGGGGTCGTCGGCGCACCGCCGAGGTGGACCACGCCGTCGCCGCCGGCGGCCGTCACTTCAGGGTTTATTCCAGCGGCGACACCCCTGCATAACCGCTAACCGCGACCGATATCCAATTAATCGGGCCGCCGCGGTGCTTATCACCAACTCATAACCGGCGTTCTTACCGACCACATCGTTGAGCTCTTCTGCCTGCGCGGGTAAATCGAACGCGGTTGCCTGTGTCTGGAACTATTTACATCTGCGCCCTTGCCTACTACATTTCGTAGTAGACGAGCGTGGGAGACGCCGATGTCCGACAACTCGAACCCGCGTCCGGCGGACCGTTCCCTGACTGTGGCGATGATCGCCTTTGTCGCGGCGTTCGGGCTGCACGGCGTCGACCACTTCCGACGGGGCATGACGGCATCTCCACCCGTTGTCATGGTCGGCGGGACTATCCAGGGCATTTTTGTGGTTGTGGCGCTTGTGCTGGTCCTACGACAACGCCGCTCGGCTGCGGGCTTTGCGTCCTTCGTCGGGTTCGGCAGCGCCGCATTGTTCACCTACGCGCACGTCCTGCCGACATTTCTGCCCGGCTATCAAGACAGCTTCAGCTCCGGACCGCGCGTCAACGTCACATGGTTCTCCTGGCTGACGGCCGCCGGCGAGATCGGTGCCGGATTGACCCTCGGCTACCTCGGTTTGCGGTCTCAGCAACGAATCGCCAAACAGCTTGCGCGACAAGGCAATAGCGAATGCTGCACATAGAAGAATACGTCGGCATAATTCTCGGTGTACCGCAAACGCGCCGAGCAAAAGCGCTAGCCAATCCGGATCAGCCGCATAGCGCGGTGATTCACGAACTGGAGGGCTACATCAAAGCCCACCATCCGGACACGACCGACGTCAACGTGATGAACGCGACGGACACCGGCCGAGCCGACAAGACCCACCAGCCGGTCAGGCACTGGTACCACGTCACCTACGAAGTCTGAGGCCGCTGCGTCGCCCCCTCCGCGACGGCTTGTGAAAAGCGCTGTTGGCAGCCGTGATTCGGTGCACTCCAGTTTCTCACGCGCCGAGCTCGACTCCCGCGTCGAAGGCCGCGATCGTGGCGTCGAGCGCAGCAATGAGTCTGGCCAGATCACCACAGCGCGGATTCGACGAAATTCGGGCCCTTTCCGCCGCCCAGCCCGATGCGACGGCGTGCGAGTATCTTCACGGCGCCGGACGAATTGCCATGGCGCACAGAGGATTTACCTCGTTCAAGTTTCCGATGAACACGATGGGCGCGTTTCACGAGGCCGCCAAGCTCGGGCTCCGCTACATCGAGACCGACGTTCGGTCCACCCGCGACGGCGTGGCGGTGATCCTGCACGACCGCCGGCTCCCGGGGTTCTCGGATGCGATCGACCGATTTTCTTGGCGGGAGGTCCGCTGCGCGGATCTCGGCGCGGGGGAGACCGTCCCGACGCTGGAAGACCTGCTGGTCGCGCTGCCGACGATGCGGCTCAATATCGATATCAAGGCCGAGTCGGCCATCGAACCGACGGTCGAGGTCATCGAGCGGTTGAACGCGCACGACCGGGTGCTGGTCACGTCGTTCTCCGACCGGCGCCGGCGTCGCGCGCTGGGCCTGCTCTCCAAACCAGTCGCGAGTTCGGCCGGCACGGTCGCGTTCCTGGCCCTCGCGGCGGCGAAAACGCCGGCCAGCCGTGCGTACGCCTGGCGGTTGCTGCACGACAGCGACTGCTTGCAGCTGCCGCCCCGGCTAGGCCGGCTGCCGGTGATCACACCTTCCCTGGTCCGGGCTGCTCACGCCTCGGGACGTCAGGTGCACGCGTGGACGGTCGACGACCCGGCAACGATGCGCGCCCTGCTCGACATCGGCGTGGACGGCATCATCACCGATCGCGCCGACCTGCTGCGCGAGGTGCTGATCGCCCGCGACGAGTGGGCGCCGCTCTAACTACAGCTTGCTTGCCACGAAGTCGGCGGCCTGGTTAGCCATGCCCGCATCGATGTAGGCACCGGCGAGATGCTGCGGCCAGTTCTCTTTCCAGGTGTTCGGGTCGGCCGGGTTGCAGATCGGGTCGGCGCCGTGGCACAGCTCGATGGTCCGGTCGTTGTAGATCGGGTTGAAGTTCGTGATCGGACCCACCCACTGGCTCCCGTTGCCGAACAGCGCGACGGCGGCGATGTGCTGATCCATGCCCGCCGGCAGGGGGCTGTCGAACCCGAACGCACCGATCGGCGCGGCGAGCACCACATCGGTCACGGCGGCTCCCAGTGAGTAGCCACCCAGTACCAGGCGGGTGTCCGGGCAGTTGCTGGCCATGTCCTGGATGTGGTGACTCATGTCGTTGGCCCCGATGTCCACCTGGGTGTCGGCGGGGTACTTGACGGCGTACGAGCCGAAGCTCTTGTTACCGACCTTGGACGAAAGCGCGTTGATGAACGCGTTGCCGAGCACACCGAGCCCGGGCGATTCGTATCGGCCGCGGGCGAACGCCACCTGAACCTGGGGGCAGCTGGCGGCGGCCGACGGCACGGCGCCCGGGGTCCCCGACGGCAAGACCGCCGGAGCCAATGTCAGTGCGCCTGCGATCACGACCGCTGTCAGGCACACGCCAATTGATTTTCGGAGAAGTAAAGCGCGCACAGCACGATGTTAAGTCGAACTCGCCACCGCCGCTGGGCTGGGTGAACCCCGATCCTGACGGACCTTGACCACGCTGTCGGCCGGCGCAGGCCGACCGATAGGTTCAGCTGATGAGCCACACCAACGCGGGTGCACCAGAGCGCTTGTTCGCGCTGGCCGAACAGGTGACGGGCTTCATGCCCGACGACGAGGGGCGCGCGCTGTACGACGCGGCGCTGCGGTATCTGGGCGACGGTGTCGGGGTGGAGATCGGTACCTACTGCGGCAAATCGACCCTGCTGCTCGGTGCGGCGGCGCAGCAAACGGCCGGGGTGCTCTACACGGTGGACCATCACCACGGTTCCGAGGAACACCAGGCCGGCTGGGAATACCACGACGCGTCGCTGGTCGACGAGGTCACCGGCCTATTCGACACGCTGCCGACGTTTCGTCGCACGCTCGACGCCGCCGGGCTGGACGACCACGTGGTGGCAATCGTGGGCAAGTCACCGGTCGTGGCCCGGGGATGGCGGTCGCCGCTGCGGTTCCTGTTCATCGACGGCGGCCACTCCGAGGCGGCGGCCACCGAGGACTTCGACGGGTGGGCCAAGTGGGTCAGTGTCGGCGGGGCACTCGTCATCCATGACGTCTTTCCCGACCCGGCCGACGGAGGACGGCCCCCGTATTACATCTATTGCCGCGCATTGGATTCCGGTCAGTTCCGGGAGATCTCCGCGCTCGGTTCGCTGCGGGTACTGGAACGCACCAGCGGTCAGGCGGGCGCGCCGATCGACGTCATCGGCCGGTAACGACGCACTCGCAGTCGAAGTCGGTCTGCAGCCCCAGCGGCAGGTCGTGGCCGCGAAAGATCCCGGCACCCCGGGTGGTGTTCGACAGCGCGTCCGCGGCCAGGATCACCGCGGCGCCCGTCCAGGTCGTGCGCTCCTCGGGCCACCGCTTCCCGTCGGCGAACACCAACCCCGTCCAATATGAACCGTCTCGTTCGCGCAGGTGCTGCATCGCGGTGAATTGCTCACGTGCGGCGCAGCGTTGACCGATGGCTTCGAGCGCCATCACCAGCTCGCAGGTTTCCGCGCCGGTCACCCAGGGCCGATCGTCGACGCAGCGGATGCCGAGGCCCTCGACGACAAAGTCGTCCCAGCGCGCCGTGATGCGCGCGGTCGCGGCCGGACCCCGCAGCGCACTGCCGAGGATGGGGTAATACCAGTCCATCGAGTAGCGGTCTTTTTCGGTGAACGCCTCCGGATGCGCGACCAGCGCATGACCCAGCCGGCCCAGGGCCAGCTCCCACTCCGGCTGCGGGTCGCCCACCAGAGCCGCCAGCGCCAGCGCACACCGGATGCTGTGATACACACTGGCACACCCGGTTAGCAGTGCTTCGCGCACTGGCCCCGTTTCACTTCGCGCCCAACAGATCTCGCCGTACCCGATCTGCAGGTCGATGACGAAGTCGATGGCCTTGTGGACCACCGGCCACATCGAAGCGGCGAAGGAATCGTCACCGGTGACCAACACGTAATGCCAGACGCCGGTGGCGATATAGGCGCAGAAATTGCTGTCACTGTTGGCGTCTTCGATTGTGCTCGAACGAAATTGGAGGGGCCAGGATCCGTCCGAACGCTGCGTACGGCGACTCCACTCGTACGCGGCCCGCGCCGGCTCCAGCAATCCGGCCGCGGTGAGCGCCATCGCCGATTCCACGTGATCCCAGGGGTCGGTGTGACCGCCTCGAAACCACGGGATGGCGCCCGATGACTCCTGCTCGGTGGCGATGGACATGGCGGTCTGGCGACACTGCTCCGGGCTGAAGACACCCGGAACTGCGGGCGGGCTAGATTGACGCAACTGAATACCCCAGGGTCGACTCGGCCTCGACCTTTCGCGGTTTGGTGAAGTACATCGCCACGCTCTTGCCCACCAAGGGATTGAGCACCGACTCGGCGATGCGGGTGAGCAGCGGCCGCTGCATGAGATCCCACACCAGGATTTTGTGGTAGGCGGTCACCATGGGATGGTCTGTATTTTCAACTCCCACAGCACATTTCAACCACCAGAATGGCGCGTGCAGCGCATGCGCATGATGTGAATGCGTCAATTCCAGGCCATGCCCGGCGACTTTGTCTCGTAATTCGCTGGCCCGGTAAATGCGGATGTGACCGCCCAGATTGGCGTGGTATTCGTCGGACAGCAGCCAGCACACCTGCTCGGGGAGCCAGCGAGGCACCGAGACCGCCAGCGTGCCACCGACTTTGAGAACCCGGATCAATTCAGCGATCGCCGCGTCGTCCTGCGTGACATGTTCCAGGATTTCGGATGCGATGACGCAGTCGAAAGTCTCGTCGGGGTACGGCAATTTCAATGCATCGCCGACAACCACTTCCGCCGATGCCGAGGCGGGCACCTCGCCGTTTTCGGCCATCGCTCGCAGAATGGTGTCCACGGACTCCAATTCGGCTTCGTCGCGGTCGAACGCGATGACGTCGGCACCGCGGCGGTACGCCTCGAACGCATGCCGACCGGCGCCGCAGCCCACGTCGATCACCTTCGTGGACGGCCCGATTCCGAGCCGATCGAAATCGACTGTCAGCATAGCCGCTCGCCCTGCACGACGGCCCTTCGTGCGATCGCCTGCTCGTAGATCCGAACGGTCTGTGCCGCGACGGCTTCCCAGCTGAACACGCTGACGGCACGCGCCCGGCCCGCCTTCCCAAGGCTGCGCCGCTTTTCCGGCGAATCGAGGAGCTCGCCGAGTGCGCGGGTCAGCGCGTCGACGTCGGCGGGGGGCACCAGCTCGGCGCAGGCGCCGTCGGTCCCGAGAACCTCGGGCAGTGCGCCAACGCGGCTCGCGACGATCGGGGTACCGCTCGACATCGCCTCCACGGCGGGCAGCGAGAATCCTTCGTAGAGCGACGGTATGCACGCGACCTCGGCCGAGGCGAACAATGCGGCCAACTCGGCATCGGTGAGCCCACTGGTGATGTGGACGATGTCCGAGATCCCCAGTTCGGCGATGAGTTTGTGCGTGGGGCCGTTGGGTTCCACCCTGGCGACCAGCCGCAGCTCGACGTCGCGGTTCACGCGAGCCTTCGCGACCGCGTGCAACAGGGTGCTGACGCCCTTGAGCGGGGTGTCGGCGCTGGCGATCGCGATCACGCGGCCGGGATGGCGTGGGCCCGAACCCGGCTTGAACAGCTCGGTGTTCACGCCCAGCGGCACAACGTGCAGTTGCTCGGGGGAGACCCCGAAATCGAAGACGATATCGGCGGCCGATGAGGACGAGACCGTCAACAAATCCGGAATCCGGCGGGCCACATGTTCCTGCATCTTCGAGAACCCGTACCAGCGATGCACCGACGGTTTGCGCCACCACTTCGCGGCGGCGAGATCAAGGACCCGGTCCCGGGTGATGGGGTGATGCACGGTGGCCACCACCGGCCAACCCGCGTCGGCCAACGTCAGCAGCCCGGTGCCCAGACTCTGGTTGTCGTGAATGACGTCGAAATCGCCCGCGCGGTCGGCCAGCAAGCGGGCCACGCGGAGCGTGAAGGTTCGTGGCTCGGGAAAGCCCGCCGTCCAGACCCCCAGCAGTTCCAGCAGGTCGATCGAGTCGCGGATCTCGCTCAGGTGCGGAATCCGCCACGGGTCGGGCTCGCGATACATATCGAGACTCGGAACCTCGGTCAGTCGCACCCGAGGGTCGAGCAATTCCGGGTAGGGCTGCCCGGAAAACACTTCGACATCGTGACCGAGTTCCACGAGACCGTGGCTGAGATGTCGTATGTAGACGCCCTGTCCGCCGCAATGGGTCTTACTACGGTAGGACAGCAAGGCAATTCGCATACTCAACTCTTCTTTGCTGGTTAACGAAGGCGGAGGGGCGCCGAACCCATTGCGATCAACGGGCTCCCGAACTCCGTGACAGCAAACTGGACATGTGTCCAGGCTATAGTTCGATCAGCTAATCGACGCAACGCGCCATCGACGCCCTTCAATAGTAGGTTTCGGCGACATCCGTCGGTCGGCGTGGTCAGCTGGATAACTGTTCCGGGTCGCGAGGAGGCGATCAAAAGTCGGAACATGTTGTTAGCCAATGGCCTCAGCGGTGATCGATACGAGGGCGCGTTTGTTTGCTGGACGGCGGCGCCGGCGCTGATGTCTCAGCGATCGAGAAGGACGGCGAGGGCGTCGGAGACCATGTCCTCGGGGTCCCGGTCGATGCCGACATTGCGTAGTTCGCCCTCGATGGCCAGGGAGGCGATGCCGTGCACAAGCGACCACAGCGGCCCGGCCACCTTGAGCGGTTCTTCGCCACCCAGCAGCCCGGCGGCCTGGCACCCGGCTATCGCCTCGAGCAGGTTTCCGAAGGCTTGACCTGCGGCGACGGCCAGGCTCGGGTGCTGGGTCTTGTCGGTATCCGCGCCGAACATGACCCGGTACTGGTCCGAATGGCCGACGGCCCAGCGCACGTAGACGCGACCGATTGCGATCAGCCGGTCGGTCGGCCCTGACGCGGCGTCCGCGCCGGCGGTCAATGCGGCGTGCAGGTCGACAAACCCCTGCTCGGCGACGGTTGCCAGCAAATGGGCCTTGTCGGTGAAGTGGCGGTAGGGCGCCGCGGCGCTCACGCCCGCCCGGCGTGCCGCCTCGGTCAACGTGAAACCCTTCGGCCCCCGCTCCGCCACCAGCGACAGCGCGGCGCTGGTCAGCGCCCGTTTGAGATCGCCGTGGTGGTAACTGTCGCGGCGGGTCTTCGTTGCCACGGGGGACTTCTTTCCGGACATGTTGACGACATTAACATGGAGGAATTATGTTAATGGCATTCACATACTCGAAAGGGCCGAAATGTCATCTCAACCAACAACCGGCTGGGCGCTGATCACGGGTGCCAGCTCCGGTTTCGGCGCGATCTTCGCCGACCAGCTGGCCAAGCGGGGCTTGTCATTGCTGCTCGCCGGACGCGGCGCGCCTGGGCGCGGTCGCCCAGCGGGTACGTCAGACGGCGGCCGCTGAGGTCGAACTGGTCGTCGGCGACCTCGGCACTGAAGCCGGCGTCGACGCCCTCACGGCCCGCCTCGACGGACGGGCGGTCGAGGTGCTGGTCAACAACGCCGGGTTCGGCACCTACGGACGATTTGCGGAGCTGGACGCCCACCGCGAGCATGAACTGGTTGCGGTCAACGTCGACGCACTGGTCCGTCTGACCCATGCGGTGCTTCCCGGAATGCTCGCCCGCGGTCACGGCGGCATCCTCAACGTCGCCTCCACCATCGCGTTTCAGCCCGGGGCCTATCAGGCCACCTATGGCGCCTCGAAAGCGTTCGTGCTCTCACTCAGCCAGGCGTTGTGGGCCGAGACGCGCGGCTCGGGCGTCACGGTGACCGCGCTGTGCCCGGGACCCACCCGCACGGGTTTCGTCGACGCCTTGGGATCGGATGTCTCGCACACCGCGATCTACCGGCACCTGGCCGCGCCCGAACCGGTGGTGGCCGCCGGGCTGCGCGCACTCGACCGCGGCCGTCCGGTCGCCGTTCCCGGGTGGCGCAATCGGATCATGACCGCCGGCGGCCGCTTCTCACCCGGTTGGCTTGCGGCGTTGATCAGCGCCCGGATGCTGCGCCCCGCAGCGGCGCCGGCGCACGCGACGCGTTGATGTCCGGCGGCTTCCTCACCACCCGTCTCGTGAAAGCCGCTGAACGCGAGTAATTCACGTCACAGGGCCATCCTTGGCTCCGTCGACTCCGAATTGCTATCAGTCACGCGGGAATTCGCGCACCAGTGAACCGCCGACTCGCGAAACGCGTGGCTAGATATCAATAGCTATACCTAGCTGTGAGGGAGTCGTCGTGAGTCCGGTACCAGAGCAACGGTATGACGTCATCGTGTGCGGCGCGGGATCGTCGGGCTCGGTCATCGCGGGGCGGTTGGCGGAAAACCCCGATGTGAAGGTCCTGCTGCTGGAGGCCGGCGGCAGCGATGACGTCCCGACCGTGACCGACGCGAGCCAGTGGCCGCTGAACCTGGGCAGTGAGCGCGACTGGGGTTTCGCATCCGAGCCCGACCCGAGGCTGCACGGGCGCTCGATCCCGTTTTCGATGGGCAAGGTGCTGGGCGGCGGGTCGAGCATCAACGTGATGGTCTGGGCGCGCGGACATCGCAGCGACTGGGATCTTTTCGCGTCCGAATCCGGTGAACCGGCCTGGGGTTACGAGCCGGTCCTGGACTTGTATCGACAGATCGAGGACTGGCAGGGCACGGGTGAGCCGAATCATCGCGGCACGGGAGGGCCGGTCTTCGTGCAGCCGACGCCCGATGTACATCCGGTCGCCGCGACGGCCGTGAAAGCCGCTAGGACACTGGGGATTCCGACCTATCAGAGCCCCAACAGTCGGCTGATGGAAGAAATGCGCGGTGCCGCGATCACCGACGTGCGATACCGCGACGGGAAGCGCCTCTCGCTGTTCCGCACTTACACTGCGCCCCATCTGGACAAGCCGAACCTGACCGTGCTCCCGCATGCCCTGGTGACGCGGGTGACATTCCAGGGCAATCGGGCCACCGGCGTCGAGGTAGTCCACGACGGCGCCGTGCACCACGTCACCGCGGAGACCGGGGTGGTGTTGTCCCTCGGGGCGATTCACACTCCCAAGGTGCTGATGCAATCAGGTGTCGGTGATACCGACGAACTGCGCGAAGCCGGAGTCAGGGTCCGCCAGCAACTGCCCGGTGTCGGACGCAATTTTCAAGACCACTACGGGTTCAGCTGCATATGGGAGTTTCCCGACGGCGTGCAAAGCAGTACCCAGGCGGGAGCGGCGATGTTCTGGGACTCCGGACTCGGCGACGTCGATGGACCCGATCTCTTCGCGTGCCTGGGGGCATTGTCGATGGCCACGCCAGAGAACACCGCGAAATACTTCGTGCCACAAGACGCCTGGAGCCTATTCGGCTCACTCACGCACCCGCAAAGCCGCGGACGGTTGCGATTGTCGGGGCCGGGTCCCAACGATCCGATTCGCATCGAAGCGAATGCTCTCTCACACCCCGAAGATCTCAAGACCGCGATCGCCTGCATCGAAACCCTGCGTGAAATCGGCAATTCCGCCGAACTTCGCCCGTTCGTGACGCGCGAGGTGATGCCGGGAGTCCTGACCGGCGACGCGCTGGAGACCTATCTGCGCAACGCGGTAACCACCTACCGGCGCGAGTCCGGGACGGCCAAGATGGGTCGCGACCCGATGTCGGTGGTCGACGGACACCTCAACGTCTACGGCATCGAGAATGTGCGCGTCGCCGATGCGTCGATCATGCCGCGCATCACCAGCGGCAACACCATGGCGCCCTGCGTCGTGATCGGGGAGCGCGCCGCGCACTTCATCAAGTCCGAGCACCAGCTCTGACAACAACGGATGTCCGGCCGCGGACCGGCTGCTACGCGTGTGACAGCGAATCCATAATGACCAATCATCAACGCCACGATAGGAATTCAACTTCATGCTGGAACTCATCGACAAGGGCCAGCCGAGCAAAGAGCACCCGCACCCGGTGCTCTTCGTGCACGGCGCCTTCCAAGGCGCCTGGAGCGGGGACGTGCACTTCCTGGATTTCTTCGCCGAGCGCGGGTTTCGCGTCTTGGCCCCCAGTCTTCGCGGTCATGGCTCGAGCCCGGTCGACAAACCCCTTCGCATGTGTTCGATCTCGGACTACGTCGAAGACGTCACCTCGGTTGCCAATAAAGTTGCGCCGGAGCCGATCCCGATCGGGCACTCAATGGGTGGATTCATTGTGCAGAAGTACCTGGAAGACAACGAGGCGCCCGCGGGAGTCCTGCTGGCGTCCGCGCCGCCGCGTGGACATCTACGGACCTTGTTGCGGTCAATGCGCCGACACCCCTGGGGCTGCACCAAATTCCCGGTCAGCGGTCGGCCGGCCGACATGTACGGCGGGACGCTGGCGGGTGCACGCGCCATGCTCTTCAGCGCCGAGACGCCCGAATCCGTAGTGGTCGAAGGCATGGAGCGGCTTCGACCGGACGGCACGCGGGCGATCCTCGGCGACATGGTCGCTTTCAATTTGGTCAAGCCCACCCGCGTGACGACGCCCCTTCTGGTGCTCGGGGCGGAGCAGGACGGCATTTATCCTCCCTCCGACGTGCACACAACGGCCAAGGCCTACGACACAGCCGCAAGCATCTTCCCGAGCTTGGGGCACGAGATGATGCTGGAGCCCGGGTGGGAGGCAGTTGCCGAGCGCATCCTGTCGTGGCTGCAGGAGCGGGGGCTATAGCCGTTTTTGCTACGATCTGGCGGTGTCCGATACGGCTGCACCACGCGGTCGCGGCGGACCGCGATCTGTGTCTCGACGCGAGGCCTTCAAGTACGCACTTTCACCAGCGCTGCTGAGTCTGGCCGCAACCGTCGCCGCACCCACCTCGTCGGCCGCCGACATCCAGCTGATCGATTTCGCCGAGAAGCGGATCGCGCCGGACGAGATCAAGGCGGCAGGGTACGCCGGGGTGATCAACTACGTCTCGGCGGAGCGGCCCGGGGCGCATTTCGAGGCCAAGCCCATCACCGGCGAGTACGCCGACTCATTACGCGCGGCCGGTCTGCAGATCGTCAGCAACTTCCAGTACGGCAAGCCCGGATGGCCGGCCAACCCGTCGGACCTCACCCGCGGACATGACGGCGGGTTGGCGGACGCGCAAACGGCTCAGCAATTGCATGCCGCGGCAGGCGGACCTAACTCGGCGCCGATCTTCTTCAGTGTCGACGACGATATCGACCAAAACACCTGGAATACCCTTGCCGTCGAATGGTTTCGGGGAATCAACTCGGTGCTCGGCGTCGGTCGCACCGGTATCTATGGCCACTACAACGCGTGTGGCTGGGCGATCCGGGACGGGGTGATCGGCAACTCGACCAGCGCAGGCCACCGCTGGGCGTGGCAAACCAGATCGTGGTCGCACGGCCAGCGCGAGCCGATGGCGGTGCTCTACCAGGCCATCGTCAACTCCCCGTCGAACCCCGGCCCACTGCTGGGCGGCATCAATGTGGATGTGGACGATGTTCTCGCGGCCGATTACGGGCAGTGGGATCTCAGTCGCTGAGCCCGCGCTGCGTACCCAGAGGCACCGACGTTCCGGTCGCCTGGGGAGCCGTGGAGGTGATGAAGTCCTCGAGGATGTCCGCCACCGCCGCCGGCGCCTCGACGTGCGGGTAGTGGCCAAGACCTTCGAGCACCTCGAGACGACTGCCTTCGACCGCATCGTGAGCCGCATAAGCGTGCGCGACGGGGATGATCCCATCCTCGTCACCCCAGATCAGCAAGGTGGGCAATCCGGCCGCGACGTGCAGCTTGTTGAGCGCGCTGACGGCCTGGCCGCGGTAGTCCACGACTGAGCGCAGCGTCCGCAAAAAGGCCTGGCGGGTTCGCGCGTCCGACAGCGAGGAGTAGGAATACCACATCTGACCAGCTCGCGGCGACTGAATCCCAGCCGAGGTCAGCCAGGAACCCAGCTTGTTGCCGAGCTTGAGGACCGGTTGCGGCGCGAGGATGGGCAGCACGAACTCGGCGCCCGGCGCGGACAGGAACCGCAGCAGCGGGCTGAGATCGGGCCCGAGACCACCACTGCCGATCAGGACAAGCCGCTCACAATAGTCGCGGTGCTGGTGGGTGAACTGCATAGCGATACCGCCGCCGAGCGACTGCCCGATTACCGTGGCCCGGCTCACCCCGAGCTCGTCGAGCAGATCACGTAAAAACACCGCGAAAGCGCCCAGCGAATAGTCGCCGCGCGGCTTCGCGGACATCCCGTGGCCGAGCAGGTCCGGCGCGATGACGCGGTACTTCTTCGACAGCAGCGGAATGATCGCCTGCCACGTCGCGGAGCTACCGGCCATCCCGTGGATCAGCAACAGGACGTCGCCGTGGCCGGCGTCCCGGTAGGCGATGCGATCGCCATGCAGTTCGAGGTAGGTCAATTCGCTCATGAGGAAACCGTTTACCCATGTCTTGGTAGATAGAACGCTTCGGTCTTTACCCTGATACCCAACTTACGCCTCCGTAGGTTACTGATGGGTAATAATGTGGCAGGCCTCACTCGGCGGGCACGCCGGCTCGACATGCCCAGTCGTCGGCCCAGGCCTGCAACGGTTTCAATGCGCCCATCAGCGATATCCCGTGGTCGGTGAGGTGATATCCAGCGCCGGAGTGGCCGACGATATCCAGCGCCCGCAGTTCTTTCAGCCGGGTATTGAGGGAGCCGGGATTCATCTCCGATGCCGCCTGCAGCGCGCGGAAGTTCAGCGGCCCGTGGTGCAGTTCCCAGAGGACACGCAGTGCACCGCGCCGACCCAAGGCGTCGAGGGCGACCATGATTGGTCGTCCAGATGCCGAGCCCCGAACCGGGGACCCGATTCGCGGATCCGTCATGCTTCACATTTTGTAGCAAAAACGCGTAGGGTGCCACCATGGCTAGCTACAAAAACCGTAGCGCGCGCATCGAGCCCGCTCCGGCGCCCCTGCCCACCGATATCCAGCAGGCCATCGACACCATCATGCGCGGCAAGCCGCCGCTGCTGTTGTTCACCACATTGGCCCGCGACCACCGGCTCTTCTTCAAATTCTTCAACTCCGGCCTACTCGACCGGGGACATCTGACCATTCGCCAGCGCGAGATCGTGATCGACCGGGTGACCGCGGCGTGCGGCGCCGAATACGAATGGGGGGTGCACGTCGCCACTTTCGCGGCCGCGGCCGGACTCGACACGGACCAAATCACCTCGCTGACGACCGGCGGCCCGGACGACCAGTGCTGGGATGACGCGGATCGCGTCCTGATCCGACTCTGTGACAGCCTGCAACGCAGCTGCAGCGTCGACGACGATCTCTGGGCGCAACTGAGCGGTCACCACAGTGATGAAGCGATCTTGGAGTTGCTCATGCTCGCCGGTAGCTACCGGACGGTCAGCTATCTCGTGAATTCGCTCGCGTTGCCGCTCGAACACGGCGCCCGCACCTTCCCGACAAAATGAATGACACCCCGCGACCGGCTGCCCGCGGGGTGTCGTTCAGTGCTGACGATCAGGCCGTCACTTCAGGTCGTAGCGATCATTGTTCATCACCTTGACCCACGCCGCGACGAAGTCCTCCACGAACTTGCCGGCGTTGTCGTCCTGCGCGTAGACCTCGACCAGAGCGCGCAGCACCGAGTTCGACCCGAATACGAGGTCGTTGGCGGTGGCGGTCCACTTGAGAGCGCCCGAGGCCCGATCCCGGCCCTCGTAGACGTTCTCGGCGGTCTCCGACGGCTTCCACTCCGTGCCCATGTCGAGCAGGTTGACGAAGAAGTCGTTGGTCAGCGCGCCCGGCTTGTCGGTGAACACGCCGTGCTTGTTGCCGCCGTGGTTGGCGCCGAGGGCACGCAGGCCCCCGACGAGAACCGTCAACTCCGGACCGGTCACCCCGAGGAGGTAGGCCCGCTCCACCAGGAGCTGCTCCAACGGGGCCTTTTCGCCCGGCCGGGCGTAGTTGCGGAACCCGTCGGCCTGCGGCTCGAGCACCGCGAACGACTCCACATCGGTGCTCTCCTGCGAGGCATCGGTGCGTCCCGGCGCGAAGTGCACCGCGATGTCGTAGCCGGCTTCCTTGGCCGCCTTCTCGACCGCCGCAGAACCGGCCAACACGATCAGGTCCGCCAGCGAGATCTTCTTGCCGCCCGAGGCCGAAGCGTTGAAATCCTGCTGGATCTTCTCCAGCACGGGCAACACCTTGTCCAGCTCGGAGGGCTCGTTGACCTCCCAATTCCGTTGCGGCTCAAGGCGAATCCGTGCCCCGTTCGCGCCACCGCGTTTGTCGGTGTTGCGGTAGCTGGCTGCCGCGGCCCAGGCCGTCTTGACCAGTTGCTGCACGGTCAGGCCGGACTCGAGAACCTTCTTCTTCAGACCCGCGACGTCCTTGTCGTTGACCAGCGGGTGGTCGACGGCCGGAACCGGGTCCTGCCACAGTTGCGGCTCGGGGATCCAGGGGCCGAGGTAGCGGGAGATCGGCCCCAAGTCGCGGTGCAGCAACTTGTACCAGGCCTTGGCGAACGCCTCGGCCAGCTCGTCGGGGTTCTTCAGCCAGCGCTCGGTGATCCCGCGGTAGATCGGGTCCTCGCGCAGCGCCACGTCGGTGACCAGCATCGTCGGGGCACGACCCGGGCCGCCGAACGGATCGGGGATGGTGCCCGCGCCGGCGCCGTCCTTCGCGGTGAACTGCCAGGCTCCGCCCGGGCTCTTCACCAGCTCCCACTCGTAGCCGTAGAGGGTCTCCAGGAAGCTGTTGTCCCACTTCGTCGGGGTGGGCGTCCAGACGACCTCGAGACCACTGGTGATGGCGTCCTCGCCAACACCGCTGCCGTAGGTGCTCTTCCAGCCCAGGCCCTGTTGTTCGATCGGTGCGGCCTCCGGCTCGGGGCCGACCAGGTCGCCGCTGGCGGCGCCGTGCGTCTTACCGAAGCTGTGGCCACCGACGATGAGTGCGGCAGTCTCTTCGTCGTTCATCGCCATCCGGCCGAACGTCTCACGGATGTCGATTGCCGCGGCGACAGGATCCGGTTTGCCTTCGGGGCCTTCGGGATTCACGTAGATGAGGCCCATCGTGGTGGCACCGTAGGGCTGCGCGAGATCGCGCTTGCCGGAGTAGCGCTTGTTGGTGCCCAGCCATTCGTTCTCTTCGCCGAAGAGAATCTCTTCGGGTTCCCAGACGTCGGGACGACCGAAGGCGAAGCCGAAGGTCTTGAACCCCATCGACTCCAGGGCCACGTTGCCGGCGAAGACCAGCAGATCCGCCCAGGAAATCTTGTTGCCGTGCTTCTTCTTGACCGGCCACAGCAACCTGCGCGCCTTGTCCAGGCTCGCGTTGTCCGGCCAGCTGTTCAGCGGCGCGAAGCGCTGCATGCCCTGACCGCCGCCGCCGCGACCATCGTAGATGCGGTAGGTACCGGCCGCATGCCAGCTCATCCGGATGAAGAAGCCGCCGTAGTGGCCATAGTCGGCCGGCCACCAATCCTGTGAGGTCGTCATCACCGAGATCAAATCGGCTTTGAGCGCCTCGACGTCGAGTTTGGCGAACTCCTCGGCGTAGTCGAAGTCCTCGCCCAGCGGGTTGGACTGCGCCACGTGCGGGTGCAGCCTCGAGACGTCGACCTGGTTGGGCCACCAGTCCTGGTTGGTAAGGGGAGCGTCCGATTTCGGCTCGGGGGACGCGATTGCCGGATTCTCACTCTCGCTCTTATGGGACGTGTCTGATGACACAGCATTCCTTTCCAGTGGGGGGGTGATTGGGCTGTGATCACAGGACTGTGATCAGGAATCCGCAGTCGGGGCACAGGCCCCAGTAGATGACTTCGGCCTCATCGAGGACGAAGCCGTCGAGAACGTTGTCCTCGTCCGACGGGGTGAGGCAGGGTGCATCGCCGATCGCGCAGTCGATGTCGGCGATCACCCCGCAGGATCGGCATACGACGTGATGGTGGTTGTCGCCGACCCGGGACTCGTAGCGTGCGACCAGCCCCGACGGCTGGATGCGCCGGACCAGGCCGACGGCCGTCAAGGCACTGAGCACGTCGTACACGGCTTGCCGGGAGACATCGGGGAGACCGACCCGCACCGAGGAAAAGATCGTCTCGGTATCGGCATGTGGATGCGCATGCACCGCCTCCAGGACGGCAATCCTGGGCCGGGTTACGCGCAGATCGGCCAAACGCAACCGCTCCGCGTAGTCCGACGTTGACGACACAAGGCCAATATGGCCGCTTATCTGGAATCAGTCAAGAGTTTCTGGGGACAACACCCCGTAAAAATTTGCCGTCCCTAAGCCGGCTTCAACGCACTCCCACCGCGCCACTGGTCCCAGCTGAGCGTCCAGTCGCCGTTCTGGCCCAGCTTCAACGGCGGGCCGCCGCTGTTGCGGATCTCGACCACGTCACCGGGAACGGAGAAGTCGTAGAACCACTTCGCGTTGTCGCCGTTGAGGTTCAGGCAGCCGTGCGAGGTATCCGTGTGCCCCTGTGCCCAGACCGTCGCATCCAGCTGATGCAGATAGATCCCGTCAATGCTGATTCGGGTCGCATAGTTGATGGTCTCGCGATATCCGAGGCGGGAGTTCTTGGGCAGACCAAACGTCGAGGAGTCCATCACCACCGGGTTGCCCTTATCGAGCACGGTGTAGATGCCGGGGGGAGTCCACAACGAAATCGTCTGCGCGCCGACCGTCTCGGTGCCACCCATTCCCATCGAGGTGGGCATGGTGCGGACGAGTGCTCCGTTGCTGAAAACACTCACCATCTTGGTGGCATCGTCGGCGATCGATATGTGAGCGTCGCCGATCCGGAACGACACCCGGTTGTCTTCTTGCCCGAATAGGCCTTCGCCCAAGGCAATTCCATAGATCTTGGCTTCCGCCATGACGGTGGTGCCGGGTGCGTAGTAGTGCTCCGGTCGCCAGTGGGCGTGCTGCGCATCGACCCAGAACCACGACCCCTGCACCGACGGAGTGGTGGTCACCGTCAACTGCCGCTCGGCGGCGGCGCGGTCGGCGATCTTCTCGTCGAAGTGGGCGACGACGACTGTGCCGACACCGTAGCTGCCGCCGTCGCGGAGCGCAGCCTCCGAAGTGGTGGTAAACGAGACTTTGGTCTGGTTCGACGGCCGGACGGTGGAAAATGACGAAACCTGGTTGGATTCAACTCCATTGGCGCCGCGGCTGCTGATGTTCAGCGTATAAGTGCGGCCGTAGCCCAGGGGAGTGGTGGGTTTCCAGACGGTGTTGTCCGGCGTCATTACTCCCTCGACGGATTTGCCGTCGTCATTGACCAGGCGAACATCGGTGAGGGTGCCGCTGTCGGCTTTCACCTCCACGCGCGAGACCGGGTCGACGTCGTGGGAATTCGGACCGGGCGTAATCGAAACCTGAGCCGCCCCAGACCCGTTGGTAGAGTTTGCCCATTGCGCGCAACGGCCGTACCGGCAGCGGGGGAATGCGACCTGCATCGCGCCGGCAGCAGCGATCACAACACATGCAACCAGCAGGAAGCGGCGTGGCCAGCTGATGTCGCGCAGTCGGCGGGCGTACTCGGCACTGCTCTGGGACGTCATCTAAGCGGCGCATCCTCGGGTTTGTTGATTGCTGTGTATCTAGTAACCCGGGACCAGGCTTCTGAAACTGACCCTCACACCTGACGGAAGGATGGCTGCGCAGGATCGATCAGCTCTTGGTCGACCGGGCCCACGCCGAAGACTGCGATCACGGCAGGGTCGAGTTGGTTTGCCGGAACACCGTCGTAGTGCGGAGTGCGCGCGGCGCGTTTCACAAAGCCACCGGGACCCACCGGAGTCGCGTCCTGGGGCGCAAAGTCGTTCCCACTATTGACAAACCAGGTGCCGAACACGACGACCTGAATCCGATCGGTTGCGTAGGTATGGGGCGCGCTGAACCACCCCGGATTCCATTTCATCAGGACCAGATATGGCCCCGGCTTATTGAAATCTCCATAGAACATCGCCATTTCGCCACTGTGTGGTGGCAGGTTGCCCCAAGCTGGAAAGCGATCTGATCAAATGGCTGGACGAAAGTCTCGCGAGGATCCGGGCCCGTTTCCGGTGCTGGCCCCAATTTGAGGTCGCGCGGCTTATCACCTGCCCCGATCGCCGCCAACAACAGTGGTGCTGCCATCAGCAGCGCTCGTCGGTTCGATTCCATGTCACCCATCTGGGGCCTCCCCGGTCGTCGCCTGACTCAACCCACCTTCCGGTATACAAGCCAGCGCAACTCGATCGGGGAATCCTCACGCTCGACGTCGAAAACGTCTTGGCCGCTGGCCCATCCGTCGAACCAGGCCGTGGGGGGCCAGGCGCCTTCGGGTAAGTGGGCTTTCTCGTACTCGTAGGCCGACTCGTCGGAAATGAGTTCAAGCGACAATCCGTCGGCCGCGTCGCTGACCTCGTCGCGAGTGAAGATCGTGGTGTGGCATTGCTGGCCGAGTTGTCGGGCGGCGTCGTCGGGAGCGTAGCCCCCGCGCGGCAAGAAGGTGTTGAACACCAAACATCCGCCGGGGGCCAAACACTGCGCCGCGAGTTCGAACACCCCACGCAGCTCTTGCGGTGTCCGGAAGTCCGGCACCACCTCGGCCAACACGACCAGCTGATAATCGCCGCGGACACCTTCCATCGCCACAAAGACATCACTTTGGATGACGCGAATATCGACCGAATTCCGTTTGGCTTCGGCGCGAATGATGTCGGCGAACTTCCCGGCCAGCTCGACCGCGTCGACCGGGTGACCACGCCGGGCCAGGGCGAGGGCGTTTCGACCGGTGCCGGCGCCGATGTCGAGTACCCGGCAAGTGCTGGGGTCGGCGGCTTCACTCGCCAGCGCCCATACGCGGGCGTCGGGTTCGGTGCCGAACAGTGACCCCTCGCGGGTGTCGACCCAGTTGTCGTAATCGGCACCGATGGTTGCCCACTGGGGTTTGACGCGGTAATTCAACGTCGTGCCGAACGTTTTAGTGAACTGTAGGACGATGTTCGAACGCGACGAGGCCTTAAACGCTTTCGCCAATTCGCCTTGCAGCACGGTTTTGAGTTGAGCTGATTCTTCGTCTGTGTACCGGATGCCCAAGCCGGCGAAGATGGTCGTGCACATCGTGAGGTATTCGTCGAGCATGCCCGGAACGGCCGGTAGGTGGAGCGTGCCCTCGGCCATCGCTCGTCGGTGCAACCGCCGGGCCAGCGCTTCGCGCAGCGTCGACCGATCGAAAGATCTGGGGTCCCGATCCTCCATCAGACCCTTGTACACGACCGGGCGACCGACCCGCACAATGGGGCGGATGGACGCGTGGCCCGTCGACGAGAGGGGAACGATGACCGACGATGCGACCGCTCGGTTGGCTGCCGAGAAGTTCGTGTCCTTGACGACCTTCAAGCGCAACGGCGATGCGGTCGCCGCGCCGATGTGGATTGTCGGCGACCGCGCGCGGCTCTCGGTGTGGACACCGGCCGACTCGTGGAAGGTCAAGCGGGTTCGGCGCGATCCCCGGGTCACGCTTGCCGCGTGCGGCCGAACCGGGAAGGTGTCATCCGGTGAGCCCGTCTTCGCGGGAACTGCCGAGGTGATCACCGATCCGGGGGAGGTCGCGCGCGTCGAATCGCTCGTCAAGCGCAAGTATGGCTGGGGTTTTCGGGTGGTGACCTTTATCGAAACAGTGGCCGCCCGTGGCCGAAAGCCACGGTTCGTCGTCCGGATCACGCTCGCAGCCAACGGGTAACGCAGTGCAAGATGGTCACATGCGAGTCGAGAGTCTGCGCCGCTATCCCGTGAAATCGATGCTCGGCGAAGCCGTCGAGACGTTGTTCGTCGACGAACGTGGCGCCGAAGGAGACCGGCGGCTCGCACTCGTCGACACCGCGACCGGGCATGTGGCCAGCGCCAAACAAGCGCGGCTCTGGCGAGACCTACTGAAGTGCACGGCCAACGGCGACACCGGCCGCGTCAGCATCGGGCTGCCCGATGGTACGACGATCGCCGCCGACGACCCCGAGGTCAACGAGATGCTCTCGCGGTTGTTGGGGCGCTCGGTCCGACTGGTCAGCAAGCGTCCGGACGGCGCGACCGTGGAGCGTCCCGATCCGGAGCAGCTGCTCGAGCTTGGGTTGGACGCCGACGTCGCGGGCCGCATCTTGGAGATCGGTCTGGGGACGCCGGGAGATTCGTTCACCGACGATGCTCCTCTGCATGCGATCACCACCGCAACTTTGGAACACATCGGTGCCGAGGCGCTGCGCTACCGGCCGAATCTCGTGATCGCGACGCCGGGCGACTGCCCACCGTACGTCGAAAATGACTGGATCGAACGGGAATTCGGCATCGGCGAGGTGCGGCTGCGCGGCCTCGAACTCACCCCACGCTGCGTGGTGCCGACGCTCGAGCACGGGCCACTACCGAAATCTCCGCAGGCGCTGCGCATGCCTGCCGCCGAAAATCGTTTGGCGGCAGGCACTTGCGGGGTGGCGGCATGCGCTGGGATCTACTTCAAGGCAACGACTCCGGGCGTTATCCGGGTTGGCGACCGGGTCACCCCGAACCCTTAGACGTGATAGGCGACTACTCGCCGAAGCCACTCGGCGCGTGCACCACGGTTGCCGGCCCGGCCGGGCCGGCGTCGAGTCGGGCCGCGGCAAAGGACACGCCCTTGTCGATCATGGTGCCGTCGTCGGCATAGGTGTTATGGGCGGCGAAGTTCATGCCATCCGAGCACACCGGGTCCTCGTTCGCGCAGACCTTGACCGTCTTGCTCTGGTAGGTCGGTCCGATCACCACCGGCGGCTCGCCGAGGAAGTTCATGGCCCGCACATTGGGCATGCCGAACAGCACCACCGCGGCGACGTGGTCGGCGATTTCGGGCGCCAGCGGTTTGGGCACCGTCGCGGGATCGACACCCGCGGGCACCGCGTCCGACGTCACGAAACCCATGACGGCCGCGCCTTGGGAAAAACCGCCGAGCACCATCTTGGTCTTGGGGCAGCTGCCGGCCATCGACACGACATGCGCACCCGCATCCCGAATGCCGTCGAGCCCGGTGTTCCACTCATTGCTGGCGGGGTAATTGACCGCGTACACGTCGACCGACTTGCCACCCTCGCGCCCGCGCAGATTGTCCACGAAGGCCTTCCCGGTCGGGCCAAGACCTTCCGGCTCGCCGGTTCCGCGGGCGAACACCACCTGGACGTCGGGACATGGTTCGGCCGACGACCAGGGGACGGGGGAGAAGAGGACGGAGGTGGCGAGGCTCAAAAATACCGCGGCCGCGGGGCCCACGAAACGAATGACGTAACCGGCGATCATGCCCAATAAAGTGCCCATCCCCACCGATCACCAAACGCGTGATATTCACCCGTGTTCACGGCGAACGCGCCGGGCGCAACCGGAGCGGCGCGTGTTCGTGGCGAACGAAGCACGGCGACAGTCGGTTTCACGCCGCGACACAGACGCAGCCGGCCGTTATCGCACTAGGCCAGAGCTATCGCGTGTCTCCCGCGCGAAGTCGGCTCAGCGCCACTTGATCCCGCAGCCTATGGACGGCCGCTGGTCTGTCTCGACTGGCCGCCCGGCCAGCACCGCGTCGACCGCCGCACGGATGTCGGCGCCCGTCACCGGCACGTCGTTTTTTGGACGAGAGTCGTCGAGCTGGCCTCGGTACACGAGTCGGCGTTCGCCATCGAACACAAACGTGTCCGGAGTGCATGCCGCGGAGAAGGCGCGGGCAACGTCTTGCGTCTCGTCGTACAGATACGGAAATGTCCAGCCGTGGCGGCGAGCCTCGGCGACCATCTCGTCGGGGCCATCCTGTGGGTACGTGACGACGTCGTTGCTGGAGATGCCCACCATCGCCACACCTTGCTCGGCGAGGTCTCTGCCCAGCGCGGCCAGCCCGGATGCGACGTGCTTGACATAAGGGCAGTGGTTGCAGATGAAGGTGACGACCAGCGCCGGACCGGTGAGATCGTTGAGGCTGACCAGGGTGCCGGTTGCCGGGTTCGGCAACGTGAACGGCGGAGCGGGCGTGCCGAGGGCGAGCATTGTGGACTCGATAGCCATGCCCGCCAGCCTAGTCCGCGGCGACCCTGCGGCCACCGCCGATCGGGGGTGCGGAAGGCTGCAGATCGTGTGGCCAGAGTTAGCCGCGTTGCAATCCGGGGTACCAATCCGAAACATGGGTTGGGTGATCTCGCACGCCGTCGCGATCTTCTCGGGATTGCTCGCCGCGTTTTGGGCGGCCGTCGGCATCGTCGTTCGACAACGAGTCGCCCAAAGTGTTCCACCCGAGGGGGACCTGTCCGGACCGACGGTGACGAGTGTGGTTCGCGAGCCGTTGTGGTGGGCCGGGATTCTGGCTGCCGTCGCCGGCTTCGTTTTCCAGGCCCTGGCGCTGGCCAACGGATCGCTGCTGCTCGTGCAGCCGCTGCTGGTTTCGTCGCTGCTGTTTGCCCTGCCCTTGAGCGCGAGGCTTTGTCGTCAGCGCATCACCGCGGCCGAATGGGCGTGGGCGATCGTGCTAACCGTCGCGCTGGCCGCGTTCGTGCTCGTCGGTCAGCCCCGCGAGGGCCATCACCGATCGCCGATACCGTCGTGGACGATGGCGCTGGCGCTCACCGCGCCGCTGGTCATCGTGTGCCTTGTGGCGGCACGGCGCACTCACGGCCGCACCCGCGCCATGCTGTTGGCGGTCGCGGTGGCGGTTCTGCTCGGCATGGTCGCCGTCTTGACCAAGATCTGCACTCACCGATACGCCGTGGGCGGCTGGTACGGACTCCTGACCGTCCCGGCCCCGTACCTGCTCGTCGTGCTGGCGGTGGCGGTCACCGTGGTGCAAAGCTCCGCCTTTCACGCCGGCGCGTTACAGGCCTCGGTGCCGCTGATGCTGGTGGGTGAACCCATCGTCGCGGTCGTACTCGGCGTCGTCGTGCTCGGCGAACATCTCGCGGTGCGCGGCTCGGCGGCCCTGGGCTTGATCGTTGCCATCGTCGCGATGGTGGCCTCCACCATCGCGCTGGCGCGCGACACGGCACCCGGCGCGGGCCATCCGGCCGCGAAAGAAGTTGGCACACCGCGTCCCAACGAAGACGGTGCGATCCTCCAGTAATCCGTGCTATCGGGACTGCTTGACGGCGGCCTCTTCCAGCAAATCGACGGCGCGGGCAAGGCTTTCGGCAGGTTTGGTCATCAACTCGGCCACCTCGCGGGCCCGCTCCGCGCGTTCCGGGGTGAGGATGCTCTGCAGATCCGCGACCACCGAGTCCAGGGTGCTTTCCATAAACGCCCGCCCGGAGCCAACGTTCAGCGCGGCGATGCCGTCCGCCCAGACCGGCTGATCAAGCCAGAACCACAGCGCCAAAGTGGGAACTCCAGCCCGCAGACCCGCGGCCGTAGCCCCGGCGCCGCCATGGTGCACGACGGCCCGACAGGCCGGAAACACGGCCGCATGGTTCACCTCGGCCACGATTTTCACGTGCTCAGCATCCGGAGCACCGGCAACGTCATTCGGGCCGGTACAGATCAGCGCCCGCTCGCCCACCTGAGCACAGGCTGCGCCGATCACCGCGATCGTCTCCGCCGGGGAGGCAAGCGGGGTACTCCCGAAGCCGAAATAGATCGGCGGCGCGCCGGCAGCGATCCAGGACAACACCTCGTCGTCGGCATCGCTACTCAGCCCCAGAGTGAGCGCGCCGACGAACAACGGCGAAGCATCCGATTCCAACCATTCGGTCGCCGGTCCCGGCAGGCAGATCTCGTCATAGGCCTGGATCTCGACCGTGCGTGGGGTCGAATCCCCAGCGACCTCCGGCAAACCGAGGGTACGACGTTGCGCGTCGTCGGTCTCCTTGGTGATCTGCGGACCGAACGCGCCGGACGCCAAGATCCGTCCCGGGAAGTAGTGCAGCGTGCCCAGCGGAATGTCGTGATACTCGGCAACATTGGCGGCCACGCCGTGCTCGTTGAAGGCCGCGACCAGCAGGTCGGCTCCGTCTGCCAACGATGTCAGCACCGCACTCTTTTCGGCCTTGATCGCGTTGACATGCTCGGTGATCTCGGCCCACATGGTGACCGGGTTCGAGATCTTGCCGACGAAATCCGCGGCGAAGTCCATCTGTTCCCGTGAGTCGCGCCCGTACGCGACCGCGGGCAGCCCCGCGGATTCCACGAACGCCACCATATTGGGTGCAACGGCCATCCGTACGTCATGGCCGCGTCGCATCAGCTCCCGGCCGACGGCGGCCAAAGGTTCGACATCGCCGCGACTCCCATAGCCGACCAGCACGCATTTCATCGGCGGAACCTGCCTGTCCCGAGCACCAGATTTAATCTATTGGCTGCGGGTCGCCACGCGTCTCTGTGCAGCGACGCCGTTAGTGCAGCCGGTTGGCCGCGAAGGTTGCGGCCTGGTTGGTCATCCCTAGCTGAATATACGAAACGTGCGCCATGATGTTCCCACCCGCGGAGCAGATCGGGTCGTCCTGTGCGCAGAGGCTGATGGTCTTGGCGCTGTAAATCGGGTTGATCGTCGGCAGCGGCTGGCCGCCCCACAGCGCGCTGGAGAATTGACTGGTCGGTTCGCCGAACAGGGCAACAGCGGCGACATGGTCGGCCACCGGCGCCGGCATCGCCTGCGTCGCCAGATCGATCACCGTCGAGCCCTGGGAGTACCCACCGAGCACGAGCTTCGTCTTGGGGCAGTTGGCGACGGTGCCCTGGATGTGACCGCTCGCGTCGTCAGCGCCGGCCGGTGCGCTGGCGTGGTAGTCGTCATTGGCGGGGTAGTTGACGGGATAGACCGCGACCGATTTCCCGCCGACCTGCGATGTGAGCGAGTCAACGAACGCTTGACCGATGTTGCCGAGGCCGGGCTCCTGATGGGTACCGCGAGCGAACACCACCTCGACGTCGGAGCAGGGATCAGCCAGGGCGGTGGGGGCGATCGGCGCGCCAACCAGCGCCCCCATCGTCGCTGCCGCGACGCCGACAATGCGAACAAGCCTTAGTGCACTCATTCCCAAATGCTGACATACCGACCGAGACGGTCGTACCGGCGGCTCGTTTTACCGGGGTGCGGGCCAGTCGAGACGCTGCCGATCAAAATGAGGTACTCGCCGGTGGGAAGGAAGTGCATGTTCGCTCAGTTTGAGCGTAGATAGCCGGTGCAGCCGTAACGATGCGTCTCGAGTTTTCAAAGGCTAGCGAACGTGACCGACTCGACGAGCGGGACAAAGGCCGCTGGGGTATCCGCAGACCGGCCGCGTCCGGTGCGAATAGGCGTTCAGCTGTGGGCGGGCGGCACACCGGACTACCGCACGTGGCGTCAGGCGGTGCTGCACGCCGAAGAGCTCGGGGCGGATGCCATCTTCGGCTACGACCACTTTCACAAGCCCTTCGTCGATATCGTCGACGGCGCCCCGCAGCTCCAAGATGAGCAACCGGAGGTCAACAACTTCGAAGCGTGGACCGCCCTGGCGTCGTGGGCCGAGATCACCAGCCGAGCCGAGATCGGACTGCTCGTCAGCGGCATGCCGTATCGCAACCCCGACCTGGTGGCGGATATGGCGCGCACCGTCGATCACATCAGCGGCGGGCGACTGATACTGGGTCTCGGGGCCGGCTGGTATCCGCAAGACTTCATCGCCTACGGGTACGAATACGGCACGGTGCGATCGAGGATGGACCAATTCGACGCGGGCTTGGAGCGCATCGAATATCGGCTTAACCATTTGACTCCCAGCCCGTTGCGTCAGATCCCGATCCTGATCGGGGGCGGCGGTGAACGGCGCACCATTCCCGCCGCAGCCCGCCACGCCCACATCTGGCACAGCTTCGAACCGATCGACGAATTCCGCCGCAAAAACGAACTCCTCAAGCGGCTCGCCACCGCCGCGGGACGTGACGAGGCGTGCATTGAACGCGCGATGGCGTGGACCGACCCCGAGGCGGCCGACGCCTTCGTCGAGGAAGGCGTCACCCTGTTCACCACCGAAATCCATCCCGACGCCAAGGGGTATGACTTCTCCAAGCTCGAGGCGATGCTCGCCTGGCGCAGGCAATAAGCGGCTGCTGACACAGAGTTCGTCCGGCAGCCGCTACCGATCGCAGATGAAGATCGATCTGATTGTGGCGACAATCGATCCGACGGCAGCAGCTGCGCAGACAGCCTGACAGTGGAAGTATCACGGACGTGGCCGAGAAGAAACCGCAAACGATCTCTTACCCGGCGCCGGAATCACGTCCGCGCCGTCACGACTACGACCCGCTCGATCCTCATGTCATCGTGCTGTTCGGCGCTACGGGCGACCTGGCGAAGCGCAAGCTGATCTCCGGTCTGGCCTATTTAGATCAGTCCGAACTCGCACCGGATATCCAGATCGTCGCAACCTCATTGGAAGAACTGAGCGATGACGAGTTCCGGGACATCGCGAAGAACGCGATCGATTCGTACGGCACCCACAAACTGACGCCCGAACAGTGGGCCGACTTCTCGAAGATCGTGCGCTACGTCCCGCAGGGTGCCGGACCCGCGGCACTGGCCGCCACGGTCGCCGAAGCCGAGGCCAGCCTGGGGCCGAAAGTGCGGCGCCTGCACTACTTGTCGGTTCCGCCGAAAGCCGCACGCGACGTGATCACGATGCTGCGCGAGGCCAATCTCGTCGAGCGTTCCCGGGTGGTGATGGAGAAGCCGTTCGGCACCAACTTGGAAAGTGCGGTGGCCCTCAACGACTTCCTGCACGAAACGTTCGACGAATCCCAGATTTTCCGCATCGACCACTTCCTCGGCAAGGAAGCGGCCCAGAACATCTTGGCGTTCCGCTTCGCCAACGGGTTGTTCGAGCCGATCTGGAACCGCAACTTCATCGACCACATCCAGATCGACATTCCCGAGACCCTCGGGCTGGATCAGCGGGCGAACTTCTACGAAAGCACCGGCGCCTACAAGGATATGGTGGTGACCCACCTGTTCCAGGTGATGGCATTCGTGGTGATGGAACCTCCGACGGCCCTGGAGCCCTACGCCATCAGCGAAGAGAAGAACAAGGTGTTCCGCTCGATGCTTCCGGTGAAATGCTCGGACGTGGTGCGGGGCCAATACGGCGGGTATCGCGGGGAGCCCGGAGTCGCAAGCGATTCCGACACCGAGACGTTCATCGCGCTGCGGGTCGGCATCGACAACTGGCGCTGGGCCGGCGTGCCGATCTATCTGCGCACCGGCAAGAAGATGGCCGAAGGGATCCGCATCATCTCGATCGCCTTCAAAGAGGCTCCGCGCAGCATGTTCCCGCCAGGGTCGGGGGTGGGGACCCAGGGACCCGACCATCTCACATTCGATCTCGCTGACAACTCGAAGGTTTCGCTGTCCTTCTACGGCAAGCGGCCCGGCCCCGGGATGAAGCTCGACAAGTTGTCGATGCAGTTCTCGTCACGTGAGATCGACACCGCGGACCAGACGCTGGAGGCCTACGAACGGCTCATTCTCGACGCGATGCGCGGCGATCACACGCTGTTCACCACGGCCGAGGGCATCGAATCACTATGGGAACGTTCGAAAGAACTGCTCACCGATCCACCGGCGGCCAAGACCTATCCGCCCGGCACCTGGGGTCCCAACGCCATTCATCAGTTGATCGCGCCCAACGCGTGGCGGTTGCCGTTCGAGCGGGGCTGGCGCGAAGCTAAAAACTAGCCCCTCGTCAGAACACCATCCAGGACAGCACCGACGTTTGCAGTCCCGACAGGACGCAGATGAAGGCCAGAAACACCAGGCTCCACAAGAAAACACGACGAAATATATCGCCTTCTTTGCCGTGCACGTCGACCGCCGCGGCCGCGATCGCAAGGTTCTGCGGCGAGATCATCTTGCCCAGCACGCCGCCGCTGCTGTTGCCCGCGGCCATCAGCAGCGGGGAGAGCCCCGCCTTGGCGGCCGCGGTCACCTGAAGGGCGCCGAATAGAGAATTCGACGAGGTATCGGAGCCGGTCACCGCCACGCCGAGCCAACCCAGAATGGGAGAGAGCAGCGCGAAGGCACCGCCCGCCCCGGCCATCCAGGCGCCCAGCGTGATGGTCTGCCCGGAGGCGTTCATCACGAAAGCCAGTGCCAGAACTGCCATTACGGTGACGATTGCCCAACGGAGCTGATACAGCGTTGCCCCGTAAGCCTTGATCGCACCGGCCGCCGACAGGCGCAGCACCACCATGGAAACGATGCCCGCGACCAGCATTTGGGTGCCCGGCGTGGTCAGCAGATTGAAGGTGAAGTTCGGCAGCGCGGATGGCGTGCCCTTGGCGGTGAGCAAGTGCAGTCCCGGCCAGTGCGCGATGAAAGTCGCGTTTTCGAGATACTGCTTCACCGCGGGGATCTGGCAGAGCACGAAGATGGCGATGATGATCGCGTAGGGAGCGTAGGCGCGGGATACCTCGGCACGTGATTCGGGGCGCTCGAGGTCGGCTTCGAATTCGGGGGACGGCGCGTCGCCGGCGCCGCTCGCGACCACGGCGGTGCGCCGTGCGGTTTGCGGACTGGTGGCGCGCAGCAGCAACACCACCGCACCGGCGGACAGCAACGAGGCCACCACGTCGGCCAGTGGCACCGACACGAAGTTCGAGGTGGCGTACTCGCCGATGCCGAAAACCACACCCGCGGTCAGGGCCGCGGGCCAGGTCTCCCGAATTCCACGGCGGCCGTCGGCGATGGCCACCAGCACCAGGGGGACGAAGACGGCCATGATCGGGGTTTGACGCCCGACCATGGCGCCGAGCGCGTCGCTAGACAATCCGGATACCTTGCCGAGCGTGATGATCGGTGTCGCCATCGCCCCGAAGGCGACCGGCGCGGTGTTGGCAACGAGCGCGAGCACGGCGGCCTTGAACGGTTTGAAGCCCAAGGCGAGCAGCATCACCGACGTGACCGCGACCGGCGCGCCGAATCCGGCCAACGCTTCGAGCAGCGCGCCGAACGAAAACGCGATGATGATCGCCTGGACGCGGTGGTCGTCGCTGATGCTTGCGAAACTGTGCCGCAGCACATCGAAATGTCCTGTCTGAACCGTCATTTGGTAGACCCAGATCGCGTTGATCACGATCCAGAGGATCGGGAAGAACCCGAAGACGGCGCCCTCGCCACCTGCCAACAGCGCCTGACCGATTGGCATGCGGTACACGGCAACTGCGATCGCGAGCGCGACGCCCAGCGACAGCAGTGAAGCCATCCAGGCCCGCAAACGCAATACGCCAAGCATTACAAAGAGCATCGCCAGTGGCACGGCCGCCATTAGTGAACTCAAACCCAGAGAGTGAGCGAGAGGATCAAGAATCTGCCGATACATATAGGCACCTTATGGATCACAAAGGGTGCTACGGCTCGGATCAATCACATGACAACCACGAATGTCCGCACAAGATTTGTAGGTTGATTAAATCAACCAGTTTATTTAGGAGTACGGTCGTCACCGATTTGCCCACCGGCGGCCTGTCGGCAGCATTCGACCAGATCGGTGACCGGCAAAGGAACAGAAGATGCCACAGAATGTTCCCGCAAAGAAGAACACCGAACACCCATTGGCGTGAGTATTGGGATACCAGCCACGTCGCAAAGCAGATCGGCATCGACGCGGCCCATATGTTCGACGCGCTCGCCTAGTCGGCGGACAGATCGCGGGAGCGCTTGTTGGCATACATGTGCTCGTCCGCGAGCCGCATCAGATCCTGCTCCCCGGAAGCGATCCCGGCGCTGAAGCCGACCGGTTCGCCGAATTCGGCCCAGCGATTACGAAGCCGCTCGAGGACCTGCTCGGCCTCGGCGCGGTCGGCGCCGATGAGCATCAGGAGGAACTCGTCGCCGCCGATACGGAAGGCGACGTCTTCGCTGCGGACCGACCATCGGATCGCGTCGGCGAAGGCGATCAACAGATCGTCGCCGGCTTCGTGGCCGTGACCGTCGTTGTAGCGCTTGAAGTTATCGAGGTCGATGAGCACCACGGCCGAACCGTTGGCGTGCGCCGATAACTGAGGTCCGAGCGTGCTCCGATCGAACAATTGGGTCAGCGCGTCGGTATGCGCGATCTTGCGCAGCAGCGCGCTTTGCTCCTCGAGTTGCGAGATGAGCCACGCCGGGACCTCCGCGACGATCACCCACATGGCCGCGGCCAACACCACGGTGGTCAACGCATCCGGGAGGACCTTGCTGCCACCGACGACGAATGCCACCATTGCGAGCGGGACGAAAGCGAGCGAGCGCCAGCGCGAGCACGTGAGGCCGATGTAGCCGAACGTGACGGTGATGATGCCGGGAAGGTTCTGGGTCGCGGCGGGCGCGACGGCGCCGACCAGAACCGTCCCGAGCAGTGACGCCACCGGCCACCCGAACAACAGGGCGCGCCGCTCCTGCCAGCCTCGCCACCGGCCGACGAACGAAACGATCCCCGCAACGACGACGCCGCCGCCGAGGACCCACAGAAACCGATGGCTAAACCCAGCACCGTAAAAGTAGCCCGCCCCGGCATAGAGGCCGAGCATCGACAGAAACGCCGTCAGGCCGATCCCATGCCAAACGCTCGTGGTCGGTCGGGGTTCGGCACGCCATGGCACGTGCTCAGAATAAGGGTGTGGGGGATACCTTTCCCGCGATCAGCTGCCGGGGAAGGCGTTGACCCCCATCACGAGCGCTGCAGTACCGCCGTAGAGGTATCCGACCTCGACCGCCTCCGTGACCTCGGCCTCCGAGGCGCCCGCGGCGCGAGCGTTGGCGGCGAGCGCCCTGACACCATCGGGATGTGCGGCGATGGCGTCGGTGACCATTCCCATCAGCAGCTTGTACTTGGCGGGAATGGCTCCGTCTTTGAGGATCCGCTCGCGCACGGCCTGATAAGTGCCCGCGAATTGCGGGTCGCGCTGCTGAACCGCGGCAAGCCACGCAGGCGGTGGAGGAGCCGGCGCGGGGTCGGCACAGCTACTCGGTGACGCGGCGGCCGCCGCGGTATCGCCACACCCGTCGGCCCGGCTCCGCGGCAGCGCATCGGGCGTCAAACCCCCACCGATGATCAGCGCCACGGCCGATGCCGCCAGCCACGCCTTCAGTCGACTTGCAATTGTCATGGGGGAACGGTACGTCCGCGCTATCAGCGCGGCAAGCAAACATCATTGTGGCACTTAGTATTCCGTCACATAGAGATCTAGGCCGCGGTGAGCACGAACGACGTGCCCACGGCGTTGGGCACGAAAGCGTCCGGCAGCGATGCGGCGAACCGGTGCTGTGCGCGCCATCCGGTGCAGTGCGCCGGGACGACGAGGCCGGGGGACAACTCGACGAGCGCGTCGACGGTGGGTTCGATGATGGGCTCGAAGCCGGGACCGGTCAGATGGAAGCCGCCGAGCAGGCCGTGCAACCGATCGACACCGGTGAGCCGCATCGCGTGTCGCGCGATGTTGATCGCCCCGCCGTGGCCACAGCCGGTCAAAACGACAAGCCCGAGCCCGCGCACGTGAACCACCAGCGCCTGGTCGTCGAGGATCTGGGGATCCGGCTCCCACCCACCGTCGCGATATACCTCATGGAATTGCATACCGGTCTCGAAATCGGTTGTGCGGTCGATCTCGCCGGTGATCAGCACGCTGCCGCCAAGCAGGATCGAGGGCTGCCGCCGCTCGATCACCTCGAAGCCCTCGTTCTGCAGCGAGGTTCGGCTGAGCGTGGGAAGTTCCCAGCCCGGCCGCCCCGGTACCGCGATTCGGCGTTGGCTCCAGACCAGCGGATGCACGGTCAACGGCAGTCCCGTACGGCCGCGCAGGCGGGACAGCCCGGCAAAACCGCCGGCATGATCGAAGTGGCCGTGGCTGAGCACTACCACCTCGATGTCGGCGACGTCGACGCCCAGGCGTTCCATATTGGTCGCCATGCCGTCTGGGGAGATGCCGGTATCGAACAGCAGCGTGTGGGACCGATCGCCCCTTCGCACCGTGACCAGTGCCGAGAACCCGTGCTCGGCAACCATTCCGGGGATGGTGGTGCCGCCCTCGAAGAGGGCCGCGTTCACCGCGGGGATGCGCGGCATCGTCATTCGCTGCGCGGGGCCCATGTCCATCAACAGGCCGTCGTAGCTGTTGTCTACCAGGGTCGTGATCGCCAACTCGTCTACCGGCTCCAGCGCGATCGGATCGACCGCCGCGCCCTCGACGACGCGGGGCGCCGCGCCGCCAGCATTCAATCCATCGCCGCCACACACGGTCGACAGCCTAGGCATGGGGTGAGCCCTGGCGCCATCTCCCGACTTAGTTGGCCGTGAGGTGTACAGAGAATCGCGTTTTCCGGCTCGTACCCGGTCAAATCCCTTGGGCGACTGGGTATCCGGGATACGGTCAGTTCCTCGAGGCTAGCAGCTCGCGCAGGATCTCCTCGAAATGATCGAAGGACATCAGGTGGCCCTCGCCCGGAACCATGTGCAGGACGGCACCCGGGATCGCTGCCGCCTGACGCTCGGCGTGAGCGACGGGGACGTTCACGCCGACGTCGCCCTGCCACACCTGCACGGGCACGCTGATGTCCTCGAGCCGGAAACCCCAGTCACGGGCGAAGAGTCGGAAATCCTGCGCCGCGGCCCGGCCTGCGGTAGGTGACGCGTCCGACAGCAAGGAGAGGAAGGAGCTTCGCACCTCGGGCCGTGACAGCACCGCGGTATCGACCGCAGGCATGCTGTTCGCGAGCAGCGGCAAGACCCGCTCAGGGGCCCGGCGCCCAACCAGAAAGATGAGTCCGAAGATCACGGCGTTGACCGCGGGCGCGTCCCTGGCGAGCCGGGCGAACATTCTGTTGGCCGTCATCATGCCTGCCTCCGAGCCGGGCTCGGCCAGCGAACCGACACCGCTGACCAGCGCGGCCGAGCTGACGCGGTCGGGCAGGAAGCGGGCGCAGACCGCCGCGTCCGGCCCTCCGCCCGAGATGCCGAGAACGGCGAAGCGGTCGATACCCAGGTGGTCGGCCAGTTCGGCGACGTCCCTCGCCCACCCCGCGAACGTGCGGCGAGATTGCCAGGTGCTGGCCCCGCGGCCCGGTCGGTCCGGAGCGATCATCCGGGCGCCCGCCGCGAGCGCGGGTGCCGGGTCGACCAGGACCTGGCGACGGGAGCCTGGCGTGCCATGGAATGCGAAAACCGGGTAGCCGGCGGGATCACCCATTTCGGCCCAAGACAGCTCGCGGCCGTCGCGCAGCCGCATAAGGCTTGCATTCATAGCCGCAACACTATGTGCTGAATTCGTATACCACTGCGCGACAGGGCTTTACGACGTACTGACAACTCTTCTTTTCAGATGTTACGCCGGCACTCGGTGGTCGCGCCTTCCAGAAGCTCCAGCCTTTCAACTGGTAGACGACGCGTCGTGGTGAAAATTCCACGCCGGCAACAAAAATGAGCATCAGTCACAGAGCCGTCGAGGTTGTGGCCGACTGAACTACCGAGCAGTGGGACAGATGGTCACCACCGGGAAGGCACTGGCTTGAACAAACAAGATAAGCCGTCGGAAATCGAGCTGACACGCGGGTCGATTCTCCCGTCCGAACTGAAACACTTGCTGGAGACGGCTGCGCGTGAGGCGAATTGCAGAATCGTGACGATGGTTTGGTCGGACGGCAGCCAGGCGTCGACGACCGATATCAACGAGATCGAGCCGATCGAAGATGCCGAGGACGTTAAGTCCGTATTTGCAAAATTCCACTACGGCGACGGTTCGACCTTGACCATTTGGCTGAGCCGCTACTACCGCAACATAGTCGAGGCTGTCGGGGAGACGTCGCTTCAGCGCCAATCGTCGCTGGTTCAGTACTGGGCCAGCTTGCCCGATCGCAGCTCGCTGACCTACCTTGCGGCCAACTGGCTTCGTTCGCTGCCGATTGCGCTGCTCGGCGGGGCAGCTACGTTTTTCGCTGCCGGCTTCTTTTTCCACGCAGGCCGACACTCGATGGCGCACTGGTCTCTTCGCACGGCGTTCTTGTTGATCGCACTGTGCTCGTATCTGTTCGTGCGCTCCACCCGCGCCACGCGCGGATTTTCCAAATTGGTCGTCCTCGCCCGCCGCCCTCGCAGGGATACCTGGACCGTCGTCGCTGGAATTTCGGGGATCGCGGCGCTCGTTCTCAGCCTGATCGCGTATCTGTTCCCGCGATAGCGACGGATCAGCCCGCGGCGCTGAGGATTTTGATCGCGAAGATCAGCGAGTCGCCCGGCCGGATTCCGGCGCTGGGCTGCCCCTCGGGGTAGCCATCCGCCGGGACCATCGCGACGGCGACGGTCGAGCCGACCTTCTGCCCGGCGATGGCCTTCTGGAAGCCGGTCACGACTCCAGTGAGCGGGAAGTCGACCGGGGCGCCCCGGTCGAAGCTGCTGTCGAACACGGAACCGTCACGCCCGTTGACGCCCATGTAGCAGACGGAAACCTTGGCAGTGGGCGAGACCACCGGTCCGTCTCCGGCATGCAGGGTGTGCACCTGGGTCTGGTTCACACTGAACGGCGCCGTCACGGTCACGCGCGGGGCGGTCGTGTCGGTGGGCCCGATGACTGCGATGCTGCCGGTGGTCCCGGCCAGCGTCCAATCAGGAGTTCCACCAGCCGGCGCTGCCGCCGTTGGGCACGAGCCCGCCGCGGTTGCGGTGCCCGCTCCAGCGAGCAACAGCACGGTTGCCGCGACACAGGCCGCGAACACGATCGAGGAGTACACCCGGAGAAAGTTCACGGCCGTCACGCTACAGCCACGTGCTTTTCCGGGGTCGCGGACCCGTGTTCGCGGATGGTTTGCCCGAAGCGTGGATCCGAGTTGGCTAGGACCGGCGTGCCGGTATTCCTCGGCGACGATGCCCCGTCATGACCAACCGGGGTGAGGAATTCGGGATTGGGCGAATAACCTCTCCCGCTGTACGGCCGTCCGGTCATAGTGACCATTTCCCTGGCTGGCTATCGACGTTGTCAAGACAAGCTGCGTCGGCCTGGCAGCCCGGGATCGGCCGCCCCTGGTTGGCGCGGTGAGCACTCGACACGTTGTCATTTGCGCCGCTGCGTTGCCCGCCGTTCGCTATTCTCCTTATCTGTGCAGCTTTGCCGCCACCGGCGCCCTTGCTAACGCCAAGAGAACAGACGGGAATCGAATGCCCTCACCTCGCTGGCTCGCCAGACTCGCAATCGCCATGGTGGCCGGCGCCGCGCTGGTTGGTAGCGCGGCGCCAGCGACTGCCACCACCGCACAGGATGACGCATACCTCGCGCAGCTGCGCGCCGTCGGCCTCACCTGGCCGCCGCAGACGGAAGAGGCGCTCATCGGGGAGGCACACCTCATCTGCTACGACCTCGTGTGGGGTTGGACGCCTCAACAGATTGCCGACGAGGTGCACGCTCATTTGGACAAGAGGAGCGTGACGTTGCCGGATGTCGGAACGATGGTCAACGCCGCACACAACATCTATTGCCCCGGCAACGTGTGCGACGCCCCTTCTCTTTGCACCTAACGAGAGCGCTCAGGCGATCGGCCGCCATGCACCAAGGACAGCGGACCGGTACCAGCCCTGCCGATTGCGAATTTGGACCCCAACCACATTCTGTGCGTGGGCGCGGCTATCGATGATGTGTTGATCGTCGATGTAGATCACCACATGCGAGGCTTCGTTCTCGCTTCCGTCGGGATGCAAATAAATCAGATCGCCGGGCGCGAAGGGACCGTCTTTGGGGATCCGATCGCCCATCGGACCCGCCTTGCCGTCGTATTGCTGGTGGACATCGCCGTTGAACTTGATACCCAGCCCGTAGTTGTAAACCCACGCGGTGAAATTGGAACAATCCAGGCCCCGCCCGGAACTCCAAGCGGTCGACCCATGCGGGCTGTCGGTGTCTGGATTCTCCTCGGGGGCACCGGCATGGGTCGAGGCCGGCGGGTCCCAGCCGGGGATGTGATGGTGACGGTATTGCAGGCCCAGCGCATTGTCGGGTGCATATATATAGCGCATGGCCGCGGCAAGGATCCTTTCCCGCCTCCAGGTGCCGGCATCACACCCGGCGTCTTGGGGGATGACCGGCGGAGGGAGGGCGTCCGCCGCTGGTCCCCAACCCTGATTCACATAGTGGCCCTCCGCATTCGTGCGGTACCACTCGGACGGAGGAACTGAACTTTGCGGCAGCCCGTCACGGCTTACGAAATCCGCCGTCAATGAGGTCCGGGCACACGAAAACGGGTAGGACTCACCGGTGTCGCCCCGCGCAACCGCGACTGGACCTCCGGTGAGCAACGAACCCGCCACGCAGACCGCCAACAGAATCGGGGCAAGAAACTTCATTCGATGCTCGGCTCTTTGCTCAGTCGAATAGTCTGCGCTGACTACGCAATACTAGGCTGGCCGGCCGCACGAGCGAGCAAAGGTTTCGAAAAGAACTGTGCGATAGAGGAACACCGCATCGGGCTCGGAATACTAGTCGCGACCGAAAATGACTGCTATCCAACGCAATCGAGCTTCGACAGCTATCATGGGACTCAATCCCCTTCGCGCTATTTCGTTTCGTCGAGCACCATTAACCCTCGGGTTTTGTCGACGGTACGCCGGCCGGCATTGGAACCCGTCGCGGTGGCGTCGCTGGAGGCGTTGAAGTTACGCAGAATACCCAGCCAAATAGCATCCAGCAATGAGGATTTGCCGCTGCTCGAGGCCGCGATTGAACTCGAGCGGGTGCGCGGGCGACAGCGTTGCGTCGTCGTCCAGCGGGTGCCCTCCGTGTCGATTCATCATGTCTCGGACATCCAAGATATGACACGGGCGGGAAAACCAGCGTCGGTGTCGCGGGCTGGAATCCTTATCGCGGTTCAGTTGACGCCGCTACCCACGGCGACAAGCAAATTGATGATCCTCGTAATGGTGGCGGTGACCGGCCTGGCAGGCAGTGACGGGTCGATTGCCCGTTGAATGCCCAGCCCGATGCCGGCGCTGAGGAATAGATTGCCGAGATCGTCGAGGCTGTCGGCAGACCCGTTTAGCATCAGCTGCTCCTCGGTCAGCCCTTGGCCGGTGAGCATGGACCGCAGTGCACCGACGACCATTTGCGCGGCTTGGTTGCGTAGTCCGCTGATCATTTGGGTGAGTTCGAAATTGTGGCGGGAGAGCACGGCGAATTCCAGTTCCAGCATGGTCCATCCCACGTCGCCCGCGGTGCGTTCCAGCCATGCGTTGAGCGCGTCGACCCGTTCGGATATCCCGGTGTCCGACTTCGCGAGATCGGACATTTCGGTGAGCTTCTCTTGGTGGATCGACTCGAGCACTTCCCGGCATAGGTTGGGCTTACTTCCGAAATTCGAGTACACCGCTCCCTTGGAGTAGCCGGCGTCATCGGCGATGTCCTCGAGGCTGGTGGCCGCGTAACCATGGGCCAGAAACCGCTGTTTAGCCGCCTCGAGCAGCTCGGCTCGGGTCTGTTCCTGGCGCTTCGCCCTGGTCAGCCGTGGCATGCGCCGATGATAGTTCGGGGGGCGTACCCGAAGTATTGATTTAACTCATGGTATTCAAATACTGTCGGTATTTGAATTTTAAACGCGTGGAGGCTTCATGGGCAGATCCCGAGCATCAGGCTCGGTCGACGGGGCAGTCGTCATCGTCACGGGCGGGGCACGCGGTATCGGCGCCATGACGGCGGAACTTTTCGCCGCGCGCGGCGCAACGGTGTGGATCGGTGATGTCGACACCCCCGATTCCCACCTCGACGTGACTGATCGCTCGTCGTGGAAGCGAATGGTCGCACGGGTCCTGGATACCTCTGGGCGTATCGACATCCTCGTCAACAACGCGGGGGTGATGCCGTTGGGTGCCTTCGAGGTCGAACCCGAAGCCACTACCGATCTCGTGCTTGACGTCAACGTGCGAGGCATCCTCAATGGTATGCAAGCAGTCATCCCCGCGATGATTGATCAGGGCGCCGGACACGCGGTCAATGTTGCCTCGATGGCGGGAATGATCCCGATTCCTGGAATGGTGACCTACAACGCCAGCAAGTTCGCCGCACTGGGCGCGTCGTTGGCCGCCCGGCGGGAGTACACCGGGACCGGCGTGACAGTGTGTGCGGTACTGCCATCGACGGTGCGCACCGAATTGACTTCGGGTGTTCGCCTTGGATGGGGAATGCCGACAGTCGATCCCGATGACGTCGCGCGCGCGATCCTGCGCACGGTGCGAACCCGCGCCGACCGCACCTCGGTGCCGGGCTGGGTGGCTCCGATGTGGTCCTTTGTCGACGCATTTGTGCCCGAGTTCGTCGAGCAGGCGGTCCGATCCCGCATCTCCGACCGTCGCGCCCTGACCGAACTCGACGCTGGTAGGCGCTCGGCGTATCTGCAACGCCTGGACCGCCAGGCCAAAGACCATGCGGAACAATCGCATTCAGGGCCTCAGTCGTGAGAACAGCTGTGGTGATCGGTTGCGGTGGGACGATCGGCGGCGCGTAGGCCATTGCTGCGCTGCATGCGCTGGCAGAGCAGACCGGCATCGATCCGCGCGACGCCGACCTTATGCAGGGCACCTCAGCAGGTGCCGAGATCGTCACCATGCTCGGCGGGGGTGCCTCGATCAGCGACTTGGTCGAGATGCAGCGTGGCGTCAGCGGCGACGAACGTCTTCAGCGTCACATCGCGGCAACACCCGCGAGCCTGCCGCCAATACCAATACCCAGACCGCTCAATTGGCGCCTACCGCGCACGCAGCGCGGACTGGCCGCGGCGACCGGTATCGCCCCGATGGGCCGCGGGGATACCGGCTGGTTGCAACGGCTTGCCGATGACTTTGCAGGGCCATCGGGCTGGCTGCTGCATCCCAACAGTTGGATGGTGGCATTCGATTACGAACGCGGCGAACGGGTTTCGTTCGGAACTTCGAGCGCACCGGAAGCCACTGCCGGCCAGGCGCTACGCGCGTCGTGGGCTATCCCAGGCTGGATGCCGCCCGTGACAATCGGCGGGCGGCACTTCGTGGACGGCGGGGCGGCCTCGACCGCGTCCGTCGATCTGATCGAGCCCGATGCTGTCGACGTAATTTATGTCATCGTGCCGATGGCGTCCGAGAATGGTTGCCGAGCTTCCGGCGTCGGTGGATTTCTCGAGTACCATCTGTTCCGTCGCGCCATGTCGGCCGGGCTGCAGCGCGAGGTGGACACGGTACGGGGCCGCGGCACCCAGGTTGTGGTCATTAGTCCCGACCACACGGACCTCGCGGGTCTGGGCGCGCACTTCATGCGACGTAGTCGGCGGCGCGCAGCGTTCGAATCTGCCATGCGCACTGCGCCGCTTGCTATACGACGCGCGCTGGCCAAGAGCGAGGACATGTGACGACCAGAGACCCCAGGATCGTCATCATTGGCGCCGGGATGGCCGGTATCGCCGCCGCGTATACCTTCAAACAAGCCGGGTTCACCAACTTCACCATCTTGGAGAAGGGTTCCGACGTGGGCGGGGTCTGGCATTGGAACCGTTACCCCGGACTCACTTGCGATGTGCCGTCCCAGATCTACCAGTACGGTTTTGCTCCCAAACCGGACTGGAGCCACCTGTGGGCCGCGGGCGCGGACATTCAGCGATATCACCGTGACGTCGTCGACCGATTCGGGCTGGAGGCGCATCTGCAACTGAACGCCGAGGTCGTCACCGCTCACTACGACGGCGGTACTTGGACGGTGGCCACGGCTGGCGGGGACGACCTCGAGGCCGACTTCGTCGTGTGCGCAACCGGTGTGCTGCACCATCCGAACATTCCCGACATCCCGGGTCGCGACTCCTTTGCCGGACCGTTGGTCCACACCGCACGATGGGATCCCGACTTGCCGACCGCGGGCCGGCGGATTGCGGTCATTGGCACCGGTTCGACTGGTGTACAAGTAGTTTCGGCACTGCAGCCCGCGGCCGAATCGCTCACCCACTTTGCCCGCTCCGCGCAGTGGATCTTGTGGGCGCCGATGGGGCTGCAGCAACCTCGGTCGCTGACCAGGGCGTTGCGCCGCTGGCCGCGGTTGCTGGACCTCACGTATGCCCAGTTGCAGTGGGCGTCGGGAATCCTCGCCGACATCGTGACGAAGCCGTCGTGGCGGCGCAGCCTGGCGCAAGCCTATGCGCGCGCGAGTCTTCGTGTTCAGATCCGCGACCCGCAGTTACGCGCACAGCTCACCCCCGACTATGAACCTTTGTGCAAGCGCCAAGTCGTATCGGGCACCTACTACCGGGCCATCATGGCGCGCAATGCGCACTTGGTCACCGACCCAATCACCGAGATCACACCCACCGGCGTCCGCACTTGCGACGGCGAGCACCACGACGTCGACATCATCGTGCTGGCCACCGGCTTTCACCCACACAACTACATGCGGCCGATGTCGATCGTCGGCCGCGACGGGATCACCCTCGACGACGCTTGGTTGAAGGGTCCCCGCGCCTACCGGATGACCGCAATCCCCGGATTCCCGAATCTGTTCACTGTGCTCGGGCCAAACTCACCGACCGGGTCCATTCCGCTGCAGTACTCCGCGGAATTGACCGCTCGCTACATCGTCAAGTGGCTCAACAAGTTCCGCGACGGCGACGTCAGCGAAGTCGAAGTCACCCAGCAAGCCACCGACGAGTTCAACGCAGCGGTTGCCGACGCCATGGGTCCGACGGTTTGGAACGCCGGCTGCAATTCCTGGTATCTCACCGACGACGGGTCCATCGATCTGTGGCCATTCGACCGGACCACTCTCACCCAGATGCTGAGCGAGCCCGAGCCGGCGCACTACTGGACCACCTAACTTCACAAACAGCAGATCGTAAATCCGTCGATTCCGCCGAATTCATCCAGCTCGTTCTCACCCAACAGAAGTCAACTCAGGGTGGATTACGCATTGACCTCGCGCGCCTTATTGACAAGGAACACCACCACACCGACGCCCAGCCATACCAGCCCGCCGATCTTGGCCAATGAACCAGCGTTGAACAAGACATAGGCGATGATGACGAATCCCAGGGCTGGCACCACCAGGTGCAGCAGATAGTTTCTAGACTTCTTCCGCACCACGTAGAACCAGATCACAGAGACGTGCAGCAGGCAGAAGCCGAACAGTGCGCCGAAGTTAACCATCGAGGTGATGAGTTCGATCTGGCCGACAAAGAACAGCACCAGCACCAAGCTGACGGCGCTAACCGTCAGCGTTGCAGCCATCGGGACCTGTCGCGAGCTGACCTTGGACAGATAACGCGGCAATTGACGATGCCTGCTCATGGAGAACAGCAGCCGACTGGTCGCGGCCTGTGCGGCCATGGCGTTAGCAAATCCAATGGCGATTACGTTTACCACGAAGAAGGCGTTCATCCAGCCGGTATTGGTTGCCTCCCGGACCAATTCGAAGAACGCGTTTCCGGCCACGTCGTCGGGAAATGACTTCCGACCGCCGGCCAACAGACAAGCCAGCCACGTCTGGATCACGAACAGAAACGTGACGAGGAACAGCGCGCCTACCATGGCCCGACCGGCCGGGTTCTTCTTTCCGGTTGACTCCTCGGACAGTGTGGAGATGCCGTCGAACCCCAGGAAACTAAGCACGGCGATCGATAGCGCGGTCGCCATCAGGGGAGCGCTCACCGCACCAGAGTTCCAGATGGGTGCGGTGCTCCAACCGACGTGCGGCAATCGGCGACCGGTGATCACCCGGACCGCGATGACGACAAAGATGACGACGAAGAGCAATTCGACGGCGAGGAAGACTCGATTGGCTTGCTTGAGGGAGTTGACTCCAAGCAGATTGATAACGGTGTTCACTACCACGAATAGCATCGCCCACATCGAACGCGGTGTGCTGGGGAACAGGCCGACCATCGACTCGGCAGCAAAGACATAGAGCAGCGTCGGAATCAGCAGGTAGTCGAGCAAGATTGCCCAGCCAGCGAAAAACCCTGCTGCAGGCGAGATTCCGCGACCCACGTAGGAAAACACCGAACCAGCGAGCGGGAAGGACTTAGCCATCTGCGCGTAGGCCAAGGCCGTGAACACCATCGCCATCAAGCCGATGACATAGACGAGCGGAACCATGCCCGACGCACTGTTGTAGACGGTGCCGAAAATCGCCCACGGAGCAATGGGCACCATGAAAACCAACCCGTACACCACCAGGTCGACCGTGGCGACTGAGCGGTGCAACTCTTGTTGGTAGCCAAACGACTCCAGCGTGTCCCGCGCATTGGCTCCGGTTCGAGTTTTCAAAACATTCATGGGGTTCCTGTCTGATCCAGGGGTTAGTTTCTGGCAGCGTCGTAGCCAGCCAGGAACGTCGCGACGACAGAAAGGAATGCCTCGGGCTTCTCCAGGTGCGTGCAGTGGCTGGTGCCGTCGAAGACGTGGCTGCGGACGTCGGGGATCTTCTCTAAGTAAGGCCGCCAAGTGTCCGGTATCGCCTCGTCGAACTCGCCGGCGATCACCAGCGTGGGGACATTGATCGATGGCAATCGCTCAATGATGCTCCAGTCCCGCAGAGTGCCCACCACGCGGAATTCGTCGGGGCCGTTCATCGTGAAGTACACCGTGGGTTCGGCTTCCATCTGTGCCACGTTAGCGACGAAATCCTGAGGGAGCGGCATCGTGCGGCACACGTGGCGGCGCTAAAACTCGTCGGTACCGGCGACGTACTCCCGATCGGTAACCGAGCCGTCGGCAAACACGTGAAATATCCGGCAGTCTTTCAACCGTTTTGGTGGTGCTGGCCTCACTTGAGTCCGTGAACAATGACCGTAGCTAGCAGGTGAATCAATTCTGCGCCCCGTAGGTTTGCAGTCGTTTCATGGCCAGCGATGACGCTGATGGTTGCGGCGATTCCGACCTCGTCGAGTTCGAGATCGGGGCGGCGGCTGAGGGAAGAAATTCGGTGAGCACCGCGGCGAGTGCGTCTGTGCGCCTTTCGATGACGATGGCGTCACTGCTGTCGATGCATTCGGGAGGGTCTAGACGTCCAACCGCCTCAGGAGGTCTTCACTGCCGGGCATTCGAGAGGGTAGGCCCGCGCAACCCGCAGTGCCTCCAGCGGTATTTGCTGATACTGCCGGTACGAATCCGCTCCGATGCTCGCCCGCGTCACACCCCCGCCGGGACCAGCGCCGCCGACGTCCGCATCTCCTGACGCAGCGCGGTGAAGTCCGTGATCGTCTTGGTGGTCACGGTCGCCACCGGGCGGGCATTACGCCCGGTGGCTTCGCGTTTGGACACCATCACCACGCTGTCGATGTAAGGCTGGATCGTGGTGGCGTTTTGCACCGTGGCCACGATAACCAGCTGGAAGCCGAACTTACGGAACGCCTGCAGGGCCTGCTGAGCGAACTGTGGGTCGGACTTCGAAAACGCCTCATCGAGCATGAGCTGAGCGAAAACCGGTTTATTGTCCGCACTTTCAGGCGTCGCCAGGTTGAAGCTCAACGCCCCGGCCAGACAGAACGCCATCAGCTTCTCCTGCTCGCCACCGGAGTTGTCGCCGGCGTTGCTGTGGGTGCGGATCAGGTCATCGCTGCTGATATCCCATTCGGCACAGTCGAAGGTGAATCGGTTGCGGACATCGAGGGCGTCGCGGGTCCAGGCCTTGTCTTCCGGTGCGGTTGACGCCAATCGATTACGCAGGCGCAGGATGTCGGCGTACTGGTCCAAAATGGCCTGCTTGTCGCCGAGGCCGACTTCGGCGATGCGCCGTGAGATGGCCCGGACGATCTCGGTGAGTTCGGCGACCGCGGTCAGGCTGCGCGAGGTGGCGCGCAGGGTGAGGCGGGTGCCGCGGTTGAACTCGACCGCACCCAGGCCGGTGTTGACTCGTTCGATCTGCTCGCTGATTCGCCGGGCCTCCTGCTCGGCAACCCGGTGCAGGGTCAGGATCGCATCGGGTGCCTGCTCGGTGACCAGTCGCAGCATCCGCTCGTAGGCCTCGGGCAGTTCCCGTTCGTCGATGTGGCGGCACAAGGCGACATAATCGTGGACGCGTTCGTCGAATACCTCGCTGTCGTTGGGGATCGCGTCGGGGAACGCGGTGTCGAACGTGTTGAGGATGCGCGCCAGCTCATCGTATGAGCGCCTGCGGCTTTCGCGCAGTTGCTCACGTTCACGCCGGATCGCGGTGAACAGCGCGTCACGATGCGGCTCGGGGTTGAGCACATCCAGCGAAACCGGCACGTCGGCGGCATACCGATTCAGCAGCTCGGTCAGCGGCTCGGACACGAAGGCGGGCGCAAGCCGTTCCGCCAGCTCGAGCAGCCGGGTCCGGCGTCCGTCGAGATCGTCGCGGCGGGTCTGGATGGCACCGCGACGGGTCATCAGGGCCTGGATCTGTTCCCAGCACTCCTCGGCGCGCGCGGTGAGCGCCTCAATATCGGGGTTGTCGGCCAGCAGCAGCTCGAACTGCTCACGCAGCCGTTCAGCGTGTCCGTCCGCGGTCTCGGTGTCGATGTGGGTCCACTGCTCAAACTGATCACAGATCGCCTTGAATGCCGCGGCCCGGTCCCGCCACTGCTGGCGCTCGGCGGCGATATCGTCGGCGACGCCCCGGGCCCGGCGAAACGCTTCGTCGGCGTTGGCCAAATCGACCGTCAGGGCGTCGATCTTGGCGGCGACGTCACCCTAGGTATATATAGTCGGCCTGCTTGAGCGGCCGGCGATCGTCCTTGATGGCCAGGCGGTCGGAGTCCTTGTACAGGCCGGTGTCGGTGACGGCGCGGCGGAACCGGGGAAATGCGTCGGGGCTGTCCACACAGACGCGATCGCCCGCGGCAGCAACGACGTCTGCCGCCTCGGCGGCACAGGCGTGCGTCGGGTCGACCACAAACAGCTTGCCCGCCAATGTGTTCGGGTCGGCCTCGGTGACCTCGGCTCCAACGAACCTGGCGCGGACGTGATGCAGCTGAAGGCGCCCACCCATGTTGGTCTCGTTGACGAAGCGCAGCACCGCGGCGTAGTGACTGTCCGGAACCAGCAGGCGCAAACCCACGCCGCGCAGCACCTTCTCGACCGCGACACGCCAGCGACTCTGCTCGGCCCGCAGATCCATCAGCTCGGCGATGTAGGGCAGCTCGATCGGTTTGATACCCACCGCGGCACAGATGTGTTCGCGCATCACCAGCGCGAACTCCGGAAGCGCCGAGCCGACGTGCTCGACACGTTTGAGTTCTTTGGCGGCATCGTCTCGGGCGATGCGAGCAACCTTCTGCGCGTATTCGGCATCGGTCGAGGCTTCGCGGCCACGGTCCAGTTTGGCCAACAGCTCGGTGGCGCGCGTGCTGAGTTCCTCACGCAGATTCCAGAATTCGTCGGCGGTCTCCGGGACGTCGAGATCGTGCGTGCTGAGTATGGATTCGTAAGCGGTGCGCCGACGCGACACCTGCTCGGCGTGCGCCTCGGCACCGGCCACCTGAGACTGCAACGGACCCAGGCTGGTGCTGGATCCGCTGATCTGCGCATTGAGCGAATCACCTTCGGCCTTAGCGAGATTGAGTTGCCGGGTGACGTCCTCGTATTCGTTGCCGAGCTGGTCGATCGTGGCATCGAGCGATTCGATCTGGGCCGGGCACTGCGCGAGCCGGACGTGATCGGTGTAGGCCCGGACCATCGGCTGGTCGACCAGATCGATGATGCCCAGATCCGAGGACTCCGAGGCGTAGCGCTGCTGGACCTTCTCGATATCGCCGAGGATCTTGCGCTTGCGTTGCGCGACGGCCAGCAGCTCGCGGGCGTCGACCAGCGGGTCGATCTGCTTGAGCGCCTCGGGTAGCCGGGTCAGGCTGCCGGGCTCGTCAAGCATGAACTCCCGGACGAATTGCTCAAGCCCACCAACGCTTTTCAGTGACTTGGCCTTGCCGAGCAGCTGCTGTGCGGCGTCAGAGGCACGGATGCCGATGGTGGCGTAGAGCTGGGCGAGGTACTGCGATTCCACTTTGGTCGAGAACCGCCAGTCGTCCTTGAACACGCCCGCGTCGAAACGGCCGGCGGCCCACCGGTTGCAGACGTTCTCGATATCGCGGTCGCCGTCGGCCAAAACGAATCGGCTCGATGAATCCGACCGGGATTCGCCGGTGAGCCACTTGAGCACCAGGCCGGTGACGGTGCGGCCGGTGTTACTCGCGTAGGTGACGGCGATCGCCGACCAGGCGGTGCCGTCGCCGCGCAGGTACATCACCTTGCTGGCACCGGCGTCACTGCGTTGGCCCCACGCGCCGCGAACGTATTTGTCGACGGTGCGTCGGCCGGCGCTGGAGCCCGCCGCGGTGGCGTCGCCGGAGGCGTTGAAGTTGCGCCGGTTGAACGGCAGGAAACCGAGCGAAATCGCATCCAGTAGTGAGGATTTACCGCTGCCCGAGGCTCCGGCGATCAACGCGCCGCCCTCGCTGAACGGAATGGAATGGTACCCATCGAAGACGCCCCAGTTGATGACCTGTAGGCGCGACAGGTGGAACTGTTCAGTCATCCTCGCGTTCCTCCTCGTCGTCGCCGTCCGGCAATCCGGCGATGCTGCCGCCCAACAGGACTTCGAACTGCTGCTGAAGTTCGGTGATCACCGAGGCGGTCATGACGGCGTTGATGACCGGACTGACGGTGTAGCTGTCCTCGTCGTCGCGCGTCTTACGCAGGATCTCGAGGGAGGCAAGCCGGCCAATGGCACCGTCGATGCGTGCGGTGAACGTGACCGCGTCGCGGTCGACATCGTTGAGGACACCGGAGAACAGCCCGTGCATTTCGTCGCGGCTGATCACGACCGCTTGATCACCCGAGGCGCGCATCATCTGCGCCAGGTGCAGCGCCAGAATCGAGTCGTAGGTGCCCAGCGGTTCACGACGCAAAAGCTTTACACCCCGGGCAGATTCGTAGCGGGCCTGTTCGACGAACGCCACGTCTGCGCCGTCGACAATGCGCAGCAAGAGATCAAGTTCGGAGAGCCTGACGGACAGCTGGGGCCGGTACTCCAGCACCCAGGTGTAGATGTCGCGGTCGGCTTCGGCGCTGATGTAGCGGCGAGTCAGCAGTTGTTGTAACGCCCAGCAGGCCCGGTCTGGCAGCTCGGAAACGTCGCCGTCGAACCGGGGCCGGCGCTGGTGCGGCGTGCGGGCGGCTTGGTCGACCTCGGGGAGCGCGGAGAACCCGCTGTAGTCCGCGGCCTTGTCAAAGGTCTCTTCGACGGTCACGCGGTTGCTCCCAGCAGGGTGGAGACGGGTTCGGTGAACATCAAGTGCGGCACCTCCATTTCGCGGTCGCGACCGTCCAGGGACTGAAAGCGGACGGTGACCGACTCGGAACCTTGTGCGGATTCCGGTTGTTTGAGTGCCCATGACCACAGCACGATGACGTGGCCGAGGTAAGCCGAGTCGAGCATGGCGACCGCATCCGGGAGGGAAAGTTGCGTCCCGGAGCTGATCGCGGTGTTGATCATCTCGGACATCGCGGGCGCGTCGACCTGGGTGGTCAGCGCGGCGAAGCTGGTCAGATCGACCTCACCCTCGGCGACCTGGGCTGGCTTCGGATTGGACAAGTCGCCGATCCGGAAGCTCAGCGCGCCAACGGAACTGAACGCGTGCCGGGCCAGGGGGAGTTCGATATCCAGACGGGAGTCGGTCAGCGACGCCTTGAGCAGGTTGCGCGCGGCGCCGATGGCTTCGTTGAGCTGACGGGCCACGCCCCGGCTCTGTTCGAGGGTGCCGAATGCGGTGAACCTTTTGACGCGCTGCGCGCAGCGCTGTTGGATGCGTTCGACTTCGTCGATCTGGTGGCCGACCAGTTCGAAGAAGCCGGCCATCACCTTGCGCAACGCCGGATCGAGGGCCGGCAGGGCGGCGGCGACCGCGGCGACGTCGGCTTCGAATTCGGCGCGCTGGTCGGGGTCGTTGATCATGCGCAGGAAGGCGCGGTGCGAGTCGCGGCCCTGGGAGTCCCAGGCGGCCTCGTAGTCGGCGTACATGCGGCGCTGCCGGTCGCGGTATTCGACGTTGCTGTCGATCGGCTCGTCGAGGGCGGCCGTGGCCCGTTCGATCATGATCCCGTATTGGCCGATGTCGGTGATCAGGCGCTCCATCTGCAGGGCGATGGCGTGGGCTTCGTCGTAGGCATCGGTGAGATCGACGTCTTCGCCGGGGTCAGCCGAGGTGGAGCCCCGGTCCAAGGCGTCGAGTTCGGCTGCCAGTGCTGCGATTTCGGCTTCGATACTGGCGCGGATGCGGTCCGGGTCATTGCCTACCCGCAGCGCGACCTGCTTGAGCCGCGACGCGATGCCGTTGATCGAGCCTCCGGTGGCGATCGTGTCCTGTCGGCGCATGCCCCGCAGAAAATCGAGCGCCCGACGTGCCTCCTGGGTCAAATAGCACAGGTTGCGCTCGACTCCGGAACGCTGATCGGCGACCCGGTGCAGCCAACCCTGACTGGCCCAGGACTTGATCAGCGCCAGGCCTGACTGCTCGCCCGCCTGGTCGAGTTCGGCGAGGTCGCGCTCGAGGCGTACGACGAGGTCGGCCTCGGGGACGACGCCGCCGCTGAGCTGACGCTCCATCAGGGTCGCGTAAAGGTTCAGGTTCAGCGTGGCCAGCAGGCGGATCGTCGGCGAGCCCTGTAGGCCGCGATTGCACTCGAACAGGTCGGCAGGCGACAGCGTCGTGTCGTCGTCCAGCACGTGCCCTCCGTGTCGATCGGTCATATCTCGGACGGTCCAAGATATGACACGGCGGGGACAATCCGCGTTCGGTGGGCGGGGTGTCGGGGGATGGTTTGGTTTGGTGAGTCACAGCGGCCACTGTCATCGCTCAAGCCTCACCGGTCGCAGCCATCCGCGCCGAAAGCAAGACCCGGCCCGTACCCGCCCCCGCTTCAGCCGAGGTGGTGCCGACGCCCTCGTACCTGGGAGGTAACGCGTCATGGCGGAGCCCGTGACCGATCGGCATCATTACAACATCCAGCCCAGCGATGCGTCAGACTCGAAGTCAGAGCCGAAATGCCTTCTCGTGCAGTCAAACTGGAGGATTACCAGTGAGTGCCATGCACCAGGTAGCCAGCCGGATACGGAGTTCTGGCAAATTGACCGCGTTATGGCGTTCGTCAGAGGCGCACCACTGACCTACCTATGGCTGATCACCTTATTGATTACCAGCGTCATGGCCCGCCACCTGACCAGGTATCAATTGCACGCATTGCTCGTTCGCGACTCCACCAACATCTATCACCTTATGACCGATCCGCTCGAAGTGCTGATCTCGAGCCTGTTATTTATCGATGGCCGATCCTGGACGCCTTACTTATTGTTGTTCACCGCATTTCTGGCGCCCGTCGAGCACTGGCTTGGACAAAACGTTGGCTCACCGTCGGATTGACTACGCATGTTGGTGCGACGTACCTCAGCGAAGGTGTGCTGCTTCTTGCTATCCGTTACCATCGCGCACCCGAAAAGTTTGTGCACGCCGTCGATATCGGGGTCAGTTACTTTCTGGTCGGCGCCATAGCGGTATTGGCCTATCGCATCGGCCCGCTATGGCGGTGGTGGTATCTGAGCACCCTGATCACAATCTTCTTCGTCCCGTTGGTCATCAAACCGGATTTCACGGCCGTGGGTCATTTCAGTGCGATCTTCATCGGGCTGTGCTTTTACTCGATGGCGCGAAAACGACAATCCCCCGCAAGGGGTTGACCTCCATTCCCGGTAGCGGTTCGATTATGCATACGCCACGAGGGGAGACCCGAAGTGAGGATGTACGCGCGCCAACTAGCAGCCGTTGTCACGATGGCGTTGGTCCCCATGGCAGCAACGACGATCGCGACTCCGGCGGTGAGTTCGGCCGACTGTGCGGATGGCCAGTGGTGGGACCCGACGGCCAACGTGTGCCGGCCGCTCGGCGTCGGGCCGCAACCGTTGGCCTGCGACAACGGCTGGTGGTGGGATCCCGGAGCGAATGTATGTCGTCCGCCGGTGGTACCGCCCAGCTAGTCCCGACCGGGCCACGATTACTTCGCGATGTGTCGCTCTAACGTCGCCAGCGACGCGGCGAGGTAGTCCTCGGGGAATATGGGCATCGCGCCGACCCGCTCGCGAAAGTCCTGCGACGTGCCGCTCCAGTCGTAGGTAAGCGTGACGTCGGTGCGGTCCGCGTGTGGCGCGAGGTCGTATCGCCAGGACCAGCCGCCGGGGGCGTGGTTGCCCGCGTCGTCAAGCTGGCCCGGCATCCACCCGATGGCTCGGTCCTTGTCGAACACGTTCACCAGGTTGTAGGTGATGTAGTCGCCACCGGCCTGCGTCAGGAACATGTTCATCGCGAAGATTTGTCCGGTACCGGTAATCGGTGCGGCGTCCTTGGCGTCGCGCACCCAGTCGCCGGGCTCGGTGTCATGGTGGCGGGTGGGATCTGCGAGGACGGCAAAAATCTCGTCCGGCCTAGCGGCGATCGTGTGCGTGACGACGTAACGCTCGGTGTCGGCAGTCATGAGTTGTCCTTTGCTCTGTTTGCCTGCTCTGTTTGCGCGGGCGAGGTCGGGGGAGTACGGCCAGACTCGTCCGACCATGGAGGTATGACTCACGGATCGCCCTGAATTCATCGGTGGCGGTGATGTCACATCCCGGCGCCCAATCCCGTCTAGCGATTGAGGAACAAACAAGCATTGCCAGAAGGGCGGGATGATGAATAGCTTGAGTGCCCTGGCGCGGGCATACCTGGTCGCGGTGACAGCCCTGGTGGGGATAGCCACGGTCGGGTTCGGGACCTGGTGTCTGATCGATCCGGTCTCGTTCGCCGAGGTCGTCCAATTTCACGAACACCAGCACTTCTTGCACGACGCCGGCGCGTTTCAGCTGGGTCTTGGCGTAACGCTGCTGCTCGCCCTCATCTGGGGGGATGCATTGGCCACCGCGCTCGCCGGCTTTATCGTGGCCAACACCGTGCACACGGTGAACCACGTAACGGACCTGGACCAGGGCGGTTCGGCCGCTCAAGCGTGGGCGCTCGGTGCCGTGTCGATCGCGCTGCTCGTAGCGTTTTGGCTGCGGCTACGACAACTCGGATACGTGCTAGGCCCGTTGCCACCGCAGCCAACCAGGCGCTGGGGCCGTTCGTGCGGCAGAAGACAATCAACCTCACGACGTATCGCAAGGACGGCACTCGGGGCTCGAGCCCTGTCAGCATCGTGGTGGATGGCCAGCGCGCCTACTTCCGCAGCTTCGAGCGCGCGATCAAGGTGCGCCGGATGCGGCGCGACCCGAGCGTCGAATTCGGCCCGGCAACGGCATCGGGCAAGCCGACTGGACCCGCGCAGCCCGGCTGCGTACGCCTGCTGGAGGGATCTGAGTACCGCAAGGCTGGACGTCTGCTACGGCAGAAATATCCCTGCCTGCACGGCGTGCTGGTCCCGTCGGCGCACCGGCTCATGCGGTCCAAGTTCGGCCGCACGGTACACGCGGAGCTGACTCCGTCGCCTTGACCTAAACGGGCGTCCGCGCGCGGGGTCGAGCGCAACGCGCTACGCCGTCACCGCCGCGATTGTCACTATCGCGTCGACCACCGCCCCGGGCTAGTCAAGGGCGACAAAGGTTTTCGCGCAGGAACCTCGATAAGGCTTCGGTTGCTGAAGGAACCGGCCAAGCGCCGACCCAAAACCGGGGTGAAGCAGCGGCCCACTACTGCCAATCCGATACGGCACGACCGTCTTGACGCGTGCGCCGCCCTTTGGCCCACTGCGCGATCGGCAAGTCCGGACGGTAGCCTTTAGCGGCATGACCGACTCCGTCGTCGTGAAGGTCAAGCCCGGAAGTCGCAAGGGACCGCTTGTCGAAGTCGGTCCCAATGGGGAGCTGACAATCTATGTCCGGGAGCGAGCGGTTGACGGTGCGGCCAACGACGCGGTCACCCGCGTGTTGGCGGCCCACCTCCAATTACCGAGACGCCAAGTCGAATTGATATCCGGAACGACGTCGCGGCTCAAGCGTTTCCGCGTGAGCCGCGGAGCATAGGTAGCGCCCGATGCGATGTCGCGAACACCGAGAGCCTTGATCCACATGCCCAGATCGTCGCTTGGGTAGGGAAGATCAAGACAGGAGGCCAATGTGACAGTCGGCGTGATCGTAGTGGCCGCCGTGTTCTTTCTCGGTATGGGCGTTTACGCGTTGGCCGCTCCGGCCGCGATGATCCGGGTGTTCGGCATCGTGCTGCCAGGGCGTGAATCCCGCTCCGAGGTACGCGCTGTGTACGGCGGATTCGGGCTCGCGATCGCCGGCGTGCTTGCCTTCGCCGCCTTCAAATCAGGGTCGTTGCGAACTGGAATCATGATCACGGTCGGGTTGGCCCTGGCGGGCATGGCTTTTGGCCGTATCGTCTCCGCGGTCATCGATGGCCGAACTCCGTTCTACCCCAACTGGTTTTACTGCATCGTCGAATCGTTCGGCGCCGCCGCACTGCTGCTTGCTACCCACGGATGAATGGCCGCGAACGCGGTTCTCCGTCGCCGCGGTCGGCGCCGACGAATGCGTCGATCACTTCCCGGTTGAGGTATGCAGCAGCTCGTAGACGCCATCAATATCGAAATATGTTGCAGTGCACTGCAATGCGAAAATTGCGTAATTCGATGTTGCCTCCCCGTATTCGTCGGTGCTCTGTCGTGGGCGACGCCGGTTGGCATCGGCAGTGCACCTTGTGGTGCCCTGCCGCCCAAAGATCGGCCGTCTCGGTCAGTGCGTCATGCGATCGCGCTGACCTCATCTGGCCGGCGGGCTGCCGTGTGCATGAAAATGCCCGGGGTGACCAAAGCTGTCGTGGTCGGGTCGTAAATGGACTACTACACCGCGGGAATCGGTCCGGTGCGCTGCGATAGGTAAACGTGACCGAGCCGACCCTGCGCGCCCCGAGTATGTGGGCTGGGACGACAAACACCAGTGCAAGGGTTTCTCAAACTGCGCCAGCGGTGGAATATGGTGTCTGAATTGCAGCTGTCGGGAGGTTTCGATGGAAGGGACCCCGTTCGGCCGGTACGGCCTGATCACTTTGCTCGGCAGGGGTGGCATGGGGGAGGTCTGGCGAGCCTACGACACCGTCACCGATCGGATCGTCGCGCTGAAAGTGCTCCCGGCACACTTCGCGTCGGACAGGACATTTCAACAGCGATTCCGTCGTGAGGCCCACGCTGCGGCACGAATAAACAATCCGCATGCGGTGCCGATTCACACCTACGGCGAGATCGATGGGCGGCTATTCGTTGACATGCGGCTGATCGAGGGCCGCGACCTGGCGACCGTGCTGGCCTCCGCCGCGATGCCGCCCTCACGCGCGGTGCACATCGTCGAGCAGGTGGCACAAGCCGTTTACGCCGCACACAAGATTGGACTGGTACATCGAGATATCAAGCCCTCCAACATCTTGCTTGATGAACACGACTTTGCGTATCTGATCGATTTCGGAATCGCGCGCGTAGTGGGCGAGACCGGTCTGACGGGGACGGACGCGGTGGTCGGCACGCTGCGTTACATGGCGCCGGAGCGCTTCAGAGTCGGTGAGGCCGACGCACGCTCAGACATCTACGCCCTGGCCTGCGTGCTCTATGAATGCTTGACGGGCGGATCCCCATTTCCGGGTGACAGCATCGAACAACAAGTGGCAGGGCATCTGTCGACCCCACCGCCGCGACCATCGGACTCCGGTGCGCCGCAGGCGTTCGATGCGGTCATCGCGACGGGCATGGCCAAGGACCCCGAGCGGCGCTACGCCACCCCGGTGGACATCGCACGCGCCGCCCGCGACGCGATCACAGTGCCGCTGCCCGTGCCGAGCCCGAATATCCAGTCGCACACCGTCATTGCCCCCGTGCGCACACGAGCGGCCTCGTGGCCGGATGACCCTACGCAGCCAGCACAGAAGGCAACGCACCGCGATCCATCGCAGCACCTGGTGGGGAATCGCAAACGCGTCAAACGATCATGGGTAGCCGCCGCGGCCATTGCGGTGGTGGTGGCATTCGGGGGTGCGAGCGTATACCTGCTACGCACAGCCACATCCACGGCTGGATCTACGCAAACGCACACGGCGGTCGCCCCGCCGCCATCGGCGCAGAGCGGGGGAGGCACGCCCGGCGCGGGGGTACCGGCAGTGCCGAGTGGTCCACCGACGATCGCCGCCTCAATACGGGTAGGCAATGGCGCCTTCGGTGTCGCGGTCGACTCCGCCGGACACAGCGCCTATGTCGCCAACACCGGTTCCAACTCCGTCTCGGTGGTCGATACCACCAGCCGTATGGTCACCGCCACGATCGCTGTCGGACGCCACCCCGTCGGTCTTGCCGTGGATCCGTCGACCCGGACCGTGTACGTCACCAACTTCGACGACGCCTCGGTGTCAGTCATCGACATCGTCGCCAGCAAGGTCATCGCCAGAATAGGGGTCGGTACCCATCCGGGCGGAATAGTGGTCGATCCCGATGCCCGAATCGCCTATGCCACCAACGGTGATAACGCAACGGTGTCAGTCATCGACACGGCGACGCACACCGTGACGGCGACGGTGCCCACCGGAAAAGGTCCGAGCCGCGTAGCCATCGATCGGACCGCTCACCGCTTGTTTGTCACCACTGTCGATCCGGTGGTGACCGTTATCGACACCACCAACCGAACGGTCATCGGCTCTGTCGCGCTTCGCGTCCACCCGGCCGGTATCGCCGTCGATAGCGCATCGCACACCGCCGATATCGCGAGCGGCGATGACGCCTCGGTGTCCTTGGTCGACACCCTCAGCCTCGGTGTCACCGCCAGCGTGCCCGTCGGGCAACGTCCCGCGGGTGTGGCGGTGGATCCGCCGACGAACACCGCGTACGTGGCCAACTACAGCGGCGCCTCCGTGTCGGTGATTGACACCAGCAGGCGCGTCGTCACCGGCATCCTTTCCGTCGGTAACAATCCGCTCGCCATCGCCGTCGACCCAACCACCCACTACGCCTACGTCACCAGCGACCTCAACCACGGCTCGTTGACAGTAATCGAACGCTGAGGCTGCGCCCGAAAACGCCGAATCAGCTAGCGGCCTACTCACGCTACTTGAGAAGCACCCCGGCTACACGCGTGGCGCCTGACGGTGAACGCGGTCTGCACTGTGCCGTAAGGCTTGTGACGCTCAGCATCCGTCACGAGTCGGGCATGAACTCGACGGGATGATCACTGAAGGGCTCAATGACGACCCCCACACGTTTCATCAGCTCAATCGAACGGTTGGTGTCCATCACCGTCTTCACGTCACCTTCGAGGATCATGTACGCGGCGCGGTTCATACGCTCGTAGAATTCTTTCATCGATTCCACGCTGCGAAACACCGGCACGTACCAAACACCCTCGCGTTCAAGCAAGAACGGCTTTTGTTTGCCGTCCTTTGTGTCACCAAAAGGGGTGGAGTAGTAGACCTTGGCATCAGTGGGAGCTGTTTTGGATTGCCTCTTCCTTCTGAATAGGCCAACGGAATCTCCTTTATGGCGGTCGACATTGGCCCTAACGACCCGCTACGCCACGGGACACGGAGGCCAGCTCGAAGTACTCGGGGGTATAGCTGGTTATGCGATATCGGTCCGACCGTCAAACTAGTCTGCAAAGATATTGAGCTTCAACGCCGGAGGGGGCGCGTTGTCGTTTCAGGGTCGCCGCCTGCATTTTGGGCTATCTGCCGTCGTCGTCGCCACGGCGGCGTTCAACGCGCTCGCCTTGTAGGGAGTGGCGGTGGCGCAACGCGTGCAGTTTGTCCTCGAAGCAACGCTGTGTGTGGGCGCATTGCTCATTGGGCTCGTCGTGGTGGGCCGGGTGGCCGGCCTGTCACGGTGGTGGCGAGCATTCCTCTTGGCCTCGATAGCCACCTTTCTGACCGCCGAATTTCTCTCGTGGCTGGCCAGCGCGACCCGCCGCGGCGGAACCGCTCCGACGTCCGCCGTCGTCGGCTACTTCGTCGCCGGGCTCTTGTTCACCGTGGCGATGCTTCTCCTGGTGCGCGCCGGCCGTGACCACAACATCCGGGCGCCAATACGACCGGGGCCTGTGGTCATCACGACCGTTCTCGACGGACTCGTGATTACGCTGGCGTTCTGCCACCTGGTGTACATCGCACGCTTGGGCGCGATGGGCGGCGCCGCGCTGCCGCGCTCGACCAATACCGCAGTCGTCTACGGAATCGCCGCGGTTGAGCTCGTGACGGTGGTGAGCGCGGTGCTCCTTGCCATGTGGTATCCGCCGTATCGGCCGGGCCGGGCGAACTACATGCTGCTTGCAGCAGCGGTGATTACCCTCGCCTCCTCGGACAGGCTTCTCGCCTACCTGCGCAGCGTCGATGTGACGACGCTGGATCTGTGGGTCGGCATCGGATTCGTCATGCCACCACTGCTGATCGCGTGGAGCCTGCTCGTGCTCCCTCCACGGCCCCGCCCGGACGATGACAACGAACAGCCAACCAACTGGGCACAGCTGACGCTGGCCCTATGTGGGCTTCCTGGGAAGCACGGCCCTGCTCACGTTTCAAGTGCTGGTCGGGCGGGGGATCGACGCACTCTTCGCCGGTACTTACTTGGCGATGGCGTTGCTCGTCGCGACCCGTTACCTGGTGGCCATGCGGGTCCAACGGATGCTGACCAAGCAACTTGTCGACGCCAAGCGCCGACTCGCCCATCAGGCGCACCACGATTCACTGACCGGCCTACCCAATCGATTGCTGTTGGCTCAACGGCTCGACGAAGCCATCCGCGGCGGCCCGTTCGTCTTAGTCTTTGTCGATCTCGATGACTTCAAAGAGGTCAATGACCGTTTCGGGCATGCGGCCGGCGACGAGTTGCTGTGCGCGATCAGCGCACGCCTGCGGAGTTACCTCAGCCAACCCGACACGCTGGCCCGCATCGGGGGAGACGAGTTCGCCATCCTTACCACCCATGCTGTCGATGCACCAGAGATGGTCGCCGACCAGCTCCGGATGGCGCTGCGAAGTCCGTTCTCGGTGCATGGGACTTCGGTGCGAATGCGTGCCAGCATGGGCTTGGTCAGTCCCGGCAGAGCCGACGTTGCGCCGACCTCCGACGACCTGCTCAGACAGGCCGATATCTCGATGCACACCGGCAAGCGGCTGGGCAAAGACACTGCCGTGGTTTACCGCCCGGCATTCAGCGTGTCGGAGGATTTCACGACCGCGCTGCGGCAAGCGAACGGTGCTGTCCCGCAAGGATTTCAGCTCAAGTATCAGCCCGTGGTGGCCCTGCCAGAAAGCACACCGGTCGCCGTCGAGGCGCTTGCCCGGTGGACGGCGCCGAGCGGGATACAGATTCCACCCCAAACCTTCGTCGCGCTGGCTGAAGCCAACGGCCTGGGCGCACTGCTCGATGCCTTGGTGCTCGATCAGGCGTGCGCGCAGATCCAAGCCGCAGGCCTCGATTTGGACCTTCACGTCAACATCGGTGCCGCACGGCTCGGCAGCGTCGATTTCGAACAAGCCGTCATCCGCACGCTCGCGCGACATGGGCTGTCGCCACATCGACTCGTCCTGGAGATCACCGAGACCGTCCCCATCGTTGACCTCGCCGACGGAGCGGCCGCCATCCGACGATTGAACCAACTAGGAATCGGCGTGGCGTTGGACGATTTCGGCACGGGTTACAACTCGCTGACCTACCTACACGAGCTGCCCGTGCAAATCGTCAAGCTCGACCGTCGCCTCGCGGCGGGCGTCGAGCCGGAACGAAACCTCACGCTGTATCGGTCGGTGATCGGCTTATGCGAAGCGCTGGGACTCAAGGTGATCGCCGAAGGTATCGAAACCGCCGAACAGGCGGAGACGGTCTTCATGGCCGGATGCGGATTGGCGCAAGGACATCTCTTCGGCGCGGCGGCTGGGCTGACCGACATCGCGATATCTTCTGCCGGCAGGTAAGTATCGAGTCTTGCCCTTGTAGGTTCGTTCGGAGCTACGAACACGGCGATCGCCACACCACAGGCAGACGGGGGAGCAAGCCCATGAGAACGATCGCAAACCGCCACATCGCAGTCGTCGGCTTGGCCGCCGTCGCATTGATCACTGCGGGCTGCGGCAATAGCAAGAGCGTGGATGCGTCGGCACCGCCGCCAGCCAGCGCGAAAGCCACCGCCACGTCGACAACCCCAGCGCAACCGACCGAGATGAAGCTCACCGGGGAGAGCGGCATCGAGGTGACCTTGACCGGCCCGATCGCCGCCAAATACTCGTCGGCAACCGAGCAGCAGAAAACGGCGCTTGGCAAGCCACTGACGGGTGACCGCAACGCGGGCACGCGGGAAAGCGGCGTGGTATTCCAGCAATTCCAGGGCGGCGCGATCACCGCCAAGAACGATCAGGCCGGCACGCCCGCGGTCACCGGGACCAACGGTTCGGCAGGTCCGCTGGGTCTGCCCACCAGCGACGTGAGCACCATCGGCGACCTGGAGGTGTCGACCTTCGAGCACGGCAAGATCGAGTACAACCCGGCGACCGGCCAGGTCGCGGTGACGGTAGACGGCAAGGTCGTCCCGTCCGGCCTTTAGCTCCCGTCCGGGCTTTGGCTCGAATTGCGGCCAGCGACCTCGCCACTACCGCACATCGCCAAGCGGTTGACCCGCATGGAGGTTCCACTGGCCGCAATCGGAAGCGAGGACGTCGTTAACATCGACTTCGAGTCCGCCGACCTTCGGCCCCGGATTGGACGCGGTGCTGACGACACGCTGGTAGAGAACGGCGGCGGGGTGGACCTGACTGCCGGACCATGCCTTGGTTTGCCAGAGCCAGCGGCGGCCGGGTGTGCTCGAAGACCCGACGACGCCATCGGCCGCAGCCCACTGGCACGCCCTGATGCCTCCGTAGATGCCGGTGCGTTGAACCCCAAGAACCGAGTTGATTCCCCGAAACCACTGCAGCGCAGTGCGATTCCAGGTGTCGTGATTGATGTCCTCGTCGATGGTAAAGAAGATCGGGGCACCCTGGCCGCCGCCCGCGGCGGTGTGCAGCTGCCAGGCGGTGCGCGCGTCCGCGACGCCGCCGGCGTAGCCCCGCGTGAAGTCCGACGGTGCCGAACTACCCGGTTTGCCGTATTGGTAGTTACTGACGATCACCAGGCCCGCGGCTTTCAAGGAGTCGGCGTAGGACCGAGTGATCGGCTTGGCGCCAAACGATGTGCCAGGGCGCGACTCCGAAACGTAGTTGACCACCCCGCTATAGCCGCCAGCCCGAATCTGCTGCGCCGGAATCTGGCGCGCGGCGAAGTCGATCAGTTGGGGAGGAGCGGCGGCGGCCGCCGTGGGCATGCCGCAGGCTACTGCCGCGGCCCCCAGACTGGCCAACGCAGTTGCGTAGCGCAGCGCATCGCGCCGGGAAACGACACGCGGTCGCGCGGTACTGGCCATCGGGGGCAAAATGTGCATCGCGCGATGTTAACGATGTGACTGTTGTTACCGATAGAGCTGCGCTAGCCGAAACGCAGTTGCATTCCCAAATGGATACCGAACGGTGACCATTCGGCTATGACCTCGGATGGCACGTGCGAAACGACCGGGCGTGCAAGCAGATTGATGGTTTGCGCTAACCGACTTAGCCCACGATCGCCCGCGCTGCACGCTCTGCGATGAGCATGACCGGCGCGTTGGTGTTGCCGGAAATGATGGTGGGCATAGCCGACGCATCGACCACTCGAAGGCCCGCGACGCGATACACGCGGCAGTCGGTGTCGAGTACCGTGGCGGCCGACCGTGGGCATCGAAGGCTCCCATCGCGCAGGTACCTACCGGGTGGAAAATCGTGGTGCCGAGTTCACCGGCCGCCCGCTGCAGGTCTTCGTCGCTGACCAGTTGCGTTCCGGGAAGCAACTCTTGCGGGTCGTACCCGGCAAGAGCCGGCGCCGCCATGATCTGCCGGGTCATCCGGAGGCCCCGCACGGCGATTTGACGATCGGCGTCAGTCGACAGGTAGTTGCAGAAGATCTTCGGGTAGGTCAGGGGATCGGCACTGGCCATGCACACATGGCCTCGCGAGGTGGGTCGCAGATTGCAGACCGAAGGAGTGATCGCTCCAAAGGGGTGTAGCGGTTCGCCGAACTTCGGCAATGACAAGGGCTGCGCATGCCACTCCAGATCGGCACTTTCCAGCGCGGGGTCGCTCTTGGCGAAAGCTCCTAGCGTGGACGGCGGCATAGTCATGGGCCCCGATCGCAACAGCAGGTACTGAAGTCCCATACCCGCACGGCTGATCCAGTTCCGGTACAGCGTGTTGACGGTCGGGGTACCCCGTATCCGGTAGATCGTTCGAATCTGCAGATGGTCCTGGAGGTTTTCGCCGACTCCCGGCAGATCGACGACCACCGGCACTTGATGCTGGGCAAGCAGGCCAGCCGGGCCCAGACCCGAGACCTGCATCAGATGCGGCGAGCCGATAGCCCCGGCGCTCAGGATCACCTCCCGGCGGGCTCGGACGTCGACGACCTGGCCATCCCTGAGCAGCCGCAGGCCGGTGATGCGTTGCTGCGCCGTGGTCCAGGCACCGCGACGCTGATCCTCGTGGACCTGGTCGTCCATCAGAAGCTGCAAGGCCTGGGTCTGCGTGTAGACGGTGAGATTCGGCCGGTCGGCGATGGGATGCAGGAAGGCATCGGCCATCGACCAGCGACGGCCACGGCGTTGGTTCACGTGAAAGTACGCAGAGCCGGCGTTGACACCCCGATTGAACTCGTCGATCGGGAAGATGCCGACCTCGGCAGCCGCGGCCTGCCAGGTGTCCAAGATCTTCCAACGCACCCGTGGCCGCTCGACACGGATCTCACCACCGGCACCGTGCCACTCGTCGGCTCCGCCGAAGTAGTCCTCCAACTCCTTATAGATCGCCAGTGTCTCGCCTGGACTGTCCGGGCCACCCCAAAGCCATCGCTCGTCACCGGTGGCTCGCGCCCACAGATCGTAATCGCTTGCCTGACCGCGCATGTGGATCATCGCGTTGATCGACGAGCACCCGCCGATCACACGACCACGCGCGTAGTGAATGCTGCGGCCGGCCAGGCCGGGGTCGACCTCGGTCGTGAAGCACCAGTCGGTGCGGGGATTGGCGATGGTGTACAGATAGCCCACCGGCACCTTGATCCAGAACCAGTTATCTCTGCCGCCCGCCTCGATCAGGAGCACACGGCGATCAGGTTTGGCGCTGAGCCGATTGGCGAGCAGGCAGCCCGCACTGCCTGCTCCCACGATGATGAAGTCGAATTCGGCGACCGGGCTCATTCCGGTATCGGTCCTCCATAGCGTCGGCTGCGTGTCCTAGTGTGCCCGTAAGCCGGCTCATCTCATCAGACGATGAGTAGCCCTGAACAGAGTCGACCATTGACCAAGCACCGCGCACCAGCCTCGATGTCTGAAAACTGTTGCTGTCGAGATGAGTTTCGTCCTCCGGGCCAGTCTTATCCGCAGGGGCAAACTCATCTATGGCTTCAACGTGTCGGTAGACGGGTACATCGCCGATGAACAGGGCAATAGGACTGGAGCGATCCGAGCGAGGAGCTGAGCAGTACTGGAACGACTTCAAGCGGGAGACCGCGTGCGCGTTCTACGGGCGGCGGCTCTACGAACTGATGTCGGCGTACTGGCCGACCGCCAACAAGGCCCCGGACGCCACCCCTTTGATCGTCGACTTCGCCCGCATCTGGCGCGACATGCCGAAGGTCGTGTTCTCGCGCACCCTGGATCCGTCGACTGGAATTCCCATCTCGAGCGCGGCGACCCGGTCGAGGTGGTGACGAAGCTGAAAGCCGACACCGACGGCAGGGTGGAGGTGGGCGGCGCGACGCTGGCCGCACCGATCGTGCAGGCCGGACTGGTGGACGAGTACCGGGTCGTCGTCGCGCCCACCGCCGTGGGCGGCGGCACCCCGTTCTTCCCAACACTGCCGTTCTGAACCTCGCTGCCAGTGTTGGAAACCCGCACCCTCCCGGGCCTTCGGTCCTGCTGAGGTACGAAGCAATACACGGCTGATCGAATACGCCGTGAGGCTAAATGCGCTCGCGTGCAGGCAAAAACAGAGTGGTCCACCGAGGTTGACGGTGCCTTAGGCGCGATGCGGCAGCACAAAAGTGTGCTGTGACCGTTAAGGATCTTTACCGCAATCGTGATCTCGCACCAGTATTTTCGGAGGTACCAGACCGAAACTTTCTGCCTTTTAATAGCGCCTATCGGCGTCCGCAAGCCTGGGGGCTGACATGACGACCGCACTCGCCGCGAACGACCCAATTGAGAGCCTCGCGGCCGACGCGCATAACGATCTCGCTTTAGCGGTGGCAAGTATCAACGCTTTCGGTTGGCGAGGAAAGACTGTTCCCGCCGAACGGAAGCCGGGCTGGCGAATCACGGAAGAAGACATCTTGCGTGCGTCGTTCACGGTGATCTTAGTGGCGCTCTTGGCGATGATGGGCGTCTCCGCCGGTGCGATCTTGACCATGGGCTAGCAGCAGGTCCGTTCAATCGGAAACGCGGCCACGGCCATCTGGCCGGAGGTCACCAGCATTGGCGAACTAGCTGAGTTGCCTTGTCTGGTAAAACCTTTCGCGGCCAGCACCAAAGCGATACGCGTGCCGACGCGGCCCACTACCACAGAGGCGAACTGGCGGGGCAGCACACCCAAAGTATGGTGTGCTGCCGCGCCTGAAGTTTCGGGTATCAGGCCCAGCTGGACCCGACGGCGCTGTCGGTGCTGGCCATGTTGTTGCCGGCACTTTGCACCTTCTGCCCGTGCTGGTTGGCCTGCTCGTAGATCACCTGGAAGTTGCGACCCAACTGGGTGATGAACTCCTGGCACGCCACCGAACCGGCGCCACCCCAGAAGTCACCGGCAGCCAACACATCGCGAACGATGGCCTGGTGCTCGGCCTCCAACGAGGCGGCCTGCGCGCGAATCAACGCGCCATGCGCGTCCACATCTCCGAACTGGTAATTAATGCTCATAGCGTTTTCTCCTAAGGTCTGAAAGTTACCCAGCCGTAGCTATGACGGCTAGTGACTGAGGGCCTGCTGCGAGGCCTGCTCTTGCGTCTCGTAATTGTTCGCGTCACGGATCAGCCCGTCACGCACGCCGTGGAGCATGTTGACAATGTTGTTGAACGCCTGGTTCATCTGACCCATCGTGTCGTACGACGTGGCCTGGGCCTGACCGCTCCAGCCCGCACCGGCGATGTTCATCGACGACGCCCACATCTTGCGAGCCTCATCCGACACCGTCTGCGCATGCATCTCAAAACGGCCCGCCATCGCACGCATCGCGTGCGGGTCGGTCATAAAACGTGTTGCCATGTTGCCTTTACTCCTTCATTACTTGCGATCCGAGATTTTGTTGTGGATAGCGATGATTCGACCGGGTTACGAGTACTGATGTAACCGCCGAACCGGATACCTAAGGATGTTCCCCCTCCTAACCAGCACCCCGCGGACCACCTACTCACTGAGAAAGTTTGCCCGACCACTGAGCGACTGGCGCGGAACCCACTTCGCTGTGGGCGTCCTTAAGCCCCAAACGACGAAAGCCAGTTAGCCGGCAGCGGCCGCGTTAGCGGCTTCCGTAGCCGCGTACGAACCCGAGCTGATCGACAGCGTGTTCACAAACTGCTCGTGAATCGCCGTCGCCTGAGCGCTGACTGCCTGATACATCTGTGCATGTGCGGCAAACTGAGCCGCAGTAAGCGCCGAAACCTCGTCGGCCGCTGCCGGCACCACCCCGGTCGTCGGGGCCGCCGCAGCCGCGTTCTGGGCGCTCAGAGCAGAACCGATACCCTGCAGGGTCCCGGCTGCAGCGGCCAAAGCCTCCGGCTGTGTCGTCACAAACGACATATTGATTCCTCCTCCATAATCCGTTGTGTGCGATAACGATCGACGTCCCGAATAAGGACATTCACACCTATTTACGACTTTGTTTACCGGGTGGCCGTGAGGTCCGCGCCTTCGCAATCGAGTGCGCGTATCGACGACCCGGGGAAATGCCGCCTCGATCTCGGGGGCGCCACCGGGCAACTCGGCGGGTGGGCAACGAGCCGAGCGCAGGGGTCGCTTCTGGTCCGGCGCCCTTGCAGCCTGGACACCGGAAAATGCGTGAAGCCTCCCATGCAAGGGATGAATTACCTTGCCCACCAATTTATTAGGTTTCAATGGACATCTCCCCAGTCGTCAATCCAGACCCGCTGACAGATCAGCAACGGCGTCAGCACCAGCCACTGTGCGCGCCCATTCTCGGAGCCCATCCACATCGAGCTGGGGTTGAATGCCCGCCGTACCCGCCAGGCCCGGCGAGGCCGCCGCGGGCACCGCGGCCGCCAACCCGCCGGACGAGGAGACGGGAGCGACCGGGGCGACGGCCGGGGCAGTAATGATGGAGCCGCTGTTAATGGCGGCCACAAGTCCAGCCGCATCTTCGGTGACCATAGCGCCGCCGGTGGCGCCGGTGATGGAACCGCTGGGAATGGTGAGAACGTCCAACGGCGCCTGAGCCGTGACCGTGAAGGTGCCGCTGGTTATTTGGCCGGGAACGCCGACACCGCCCACCTGACCCAACAACACTGTCTGGCCTTGAGGGATGATGTAGGTCGTGCCGCCGGCCACGTAGCTGAGGTCGGTGTTCGCAAAAATCATTGGTCCGGTCTGCGGAGTTGCGACGTCGATGACGGCACCGTTGCCGACGGTGACCGTGACGCCATCACCGATCGTGGCGCCACCGGGTGCGACGTTGGCGCTGCTACCGGCAGGTAACGGCGGGTCGACGCCGCCAGGGGTTGAGGTCACCTGCTGGGTGTTCGAGCTGAGCTGTTGGATCACGGATTGTGTTCGGCTGGTGGTGTTTTGGGCGGCGTTGCGAGCGACAGCGTTGGCCTGGTTCGCCTGGCCGTTCTCATTGGTGGTCTGCTGAGGCTCGTCAAAAGACTCCAGTGTGCTGGCGGCTTCCGAGTCGGCGGCGTAGGCGTACATGGCAGTGGCGTCTTGAATCCACATCTGCCCATATTGGGCTTCGGTGGCCGCGATCGCCGGGGTGTTTTGTCCGAAAAAGTTGGTGGCGACCAGCATCAGCAGCTGCGCACGATTGGCAGCGATCAGCGGTGGGGGCACCGTCATGGCGTAGGCGGCCTCGTAGGCAGCTGCGGCGGTGTAGGCCTGCGCTGCGGTCTGCGCGGCCCGGGCGGCGCTGGCTTGTAACCACAGAACCTGGCGCGTACCCGCAGCCGCCATCCTCATCGAGGACGGACCCAACCAACGGCCGATCAAACCAGAGAGCTCCGACGAGCACCCGGCTGCCGCCGATTCCAGTTGGGCAGCCACCGCATCCCAGCCCGCCGCCGCGGCAAGCATCGGCCCGGACCCCGGGCCGGCATACATGAGTGCTGAATTAATCTCGGGCGGCAGCAAACCGAAATCCACGTCTCGTCCCCCTCGCCGAGTTGGCGTAATGACTCTGCTGACGCGATTACACCCACCGCCCGTAGATGTGATGTGAATCACGACTCCCCTGGACAGCAAGAATAATTTGCCGCCGCTACCACCACAAGTCCCTGTTGCGGGAAATAACAAAATGTTCGAGTAGGCAGGGCCACATACGGTTTCGTAGAAGCCAACCGGACCCTTCGAATTGATCAGGGGAAATGAAAATTGCTGAACTGAGCACGGCGGCAGGGTCGTGCCTCGAGCCCGGGCAGACGGCGCAGACTGCGGGCCGCTGGAGATCCAGGTGTTCGAGTGGGCGTCCCAAGAAGCGATGGACAGTTACATGTCCGTACCCGTGCAGCATTGCGCTGGCCGCGGATCGTGAGAAAGCGATCGCGCGGACCGAACCGCGGACAATTCTGACCGCGACAGCGTTCTTGGCCACGTTGGGTACTGTCTCGGTTGGTGGCCCCAATACTCTTGTGGCGCAGGGGCGCTCGAGTCGCTTTTTCAAGGACGGAATGCGCGGTCGTCGGTGGGGATGCTCGCAACGGGGTGCTGGCCGATGCGGTTGGTGTGACCGCGACGGATGCGCCACCGCATCGGCCGGCCACAGTCAACTCATGGGGATTAAATTGGCCAATATTCCTCCCGGTTACTACTTATGCAGGGGGATTACGTATTCGAAGGTGAAGCCTGTCCTTTGGACCCCCTCGCCGCGCAGGCGAAAGGTGCTGAGATGCATGACGTTTGATGCCATCCGGAAACCGCCCCGAGGCAGCAATGGCCGCGGCCGGATTGGTGGGTGATGTCAGGCATCGAGACGACGGCAACAATCTCGGTCCCCAAGTCCGGGCGCGCAATCAACTTCTGAGGTCGTTCGCGCCAAATCGCAGGTGAGTGACGGAAATTCACACAGCGTCCGGAGCAGCGCCTTGGATAGCGTGCAGGTGTGATTCATCTGCTGGTAACGCTACATATTCGATACGTGGATATTGCTCGAAGGTGCCGGCGGGGGAGTGATAGGTGGCTACTTCGCGACCGACTCGGTACAGGTGCAGACTGCGCGTAGGCGCTGCCGAATCCCCCGACAGGAAGTGACACGACCTCATGTCATGTCTCGGTCCTTGAATTGCGATGTATAGACGTCGTTGCGCAGCTTTCCTACGCCACCGTCGCGCCCCCAGCGCTGACTGGTAGACCGCGTCGGCGGTTTGGCAGGTCGCGTCCTAGGTGATAGATGACGTCGAGCACGTCATCGACGGTGGGCGGGTCGGGCGTGGTGAGTCACGTTGCCCTCGATTCGGCTAACAGCGTGGAAACCACCCGGGCCCAGGCGCAGTAGGGCTGTCGCGGGCCGGTCCGTTCGGAAGTTGCGGTCAACGGTGTGATCCGGCAGCGGCTTCGGCGACCGCGGAGGTGATGCTGTTGACCAGGTGGCTGTCCAGTCTCCAACACTGCCAGAACAGTGGGACGTCGAGGTGGACATCGCAGATCCGGACGAACGATCCCGCAGCGATCTCCGGGCCGACGATCGCCTCGGGGAACATCCCCCAGCCGAGGCCGGCGCGGGCCCGCGGCGGCGAACCCTTCGGCCGTCGGCACGAAATGGGTCGGCCTTGCGATGTCACGACGAAATACCCCGCGTACCAACGTATCCTGCAATGCGTCCGCCCGATTCCACGCCAGCGACGGGGCGACGGCGGCCGCGCCGGCCGTGAACCCTTCCGGTAGCCACCGCTGCAGGTAGGACTCACTCGCCACTGGCAGGTACCGCATCCGGCCCAACGAGTGCACCCGGCACCCTGGGATCGGTGCGCGTTCGGTGGTCACCGCACCCATGACCGATCCGTCCCGCAGCAGCCGCGCGGAGTGGTCTTGATCCTCGATGCGGATGTCGAACAAAACACCCGGCAGTCGTTCGAAGACCGAAGCGAACCAGGTCGCCATCGAGTCGGCGTTCACCGCGATGGCGACTCGAACCGTCGACGGGCTACCGCCGCCCATCTCGGCCAACGCCTCGGCCTCGAGCACGGCCGTCTGGGCTGCCAGCCGCAACAGCGGAACAGCCGCGAGGGTCGCGGTGCACGGCTTCTGCCGGACCACCAGCACCTGCCCGACCCGCTGTTCCAGCGATTTGATCCGTTGGCTGATGGCCGACGGCGTGACGCGCAAACGCTCGGCTGCGGCGTCAAAGCTGCCCGCCTCGATCACGGCGGCGAGAGCCGCCAACTGGTCGCCGTCCATGACCACATTAGTTATTCTAATGCTACACAAGAATGATTAGCTGGACTGATTTCGTGCACTTTCGTAGCGTGAAGGCATGAACTCGCCCGTCCTGGTCGGATTCCTTTCCTCGTTCACGCTAATCGCGGCGATCGGCGCCCAGAACGCATTCGTGCTGCGGCAGGGCATCCGGCGCGAGCATGTCCTGGCCGTTGTCAGCGTGTGCGCGATCTCCGATCTGCTGCTTATCACGGCCGGCATCGCCGGTGTCGGCGCACTGGTCACGGCACATCCGCAGACCGTCGCCATCGCAACACTAGGCGGCGCGGCATTTCTGCTCGGTTACGGCGCACTGGCCGCCCGCCGGGCGCTGCGGCCTTCCACGATGGCCCCGAGCCAGGACGGCTCAGCTCAGCTGCTCTCGGTGGTGCTTACCTGCCTGGCTCTGACCTTCTTGAACCCGCACGTCTACCTCGACACTGTCGTACTCCTGGGAACGCTGGCCAACCAGCACGCCGACGGCCGATGGTTATTCGGCATCGGTGCGGTGACCGCGAGCGTGGTGTGGTTCGTCAGTCTCGGGTTCGGGGCGCGGCGCCTGGCCGGCCTATTCGCCAACCCGCTGACGTGGCGGATTCTGGACGGCGTGATCGCGGTGACCATGGTCGCCCTAGCCGCCTCGCTGATCCTGTCCTGACCGGCCTGCAGAGCAACTCGTAGGCAGTCTTTAATCACGTCGAGTTCGACCGGCCGGTCCAAGTCCAGCCGGCGGCGAACAGCGCGCGTTGTGGTGAGCAGCTCATCCGGCGACAAGCTTTTGACGTCAGTCGTCTCAGCTAAACCTGGACGGCGCCGATTAACGGCAATTAATCGGCTGAGTCCGTGCTCGCTGGTGTGGCAGCATTTTCGTATGGCACCGGCCCGGATAGGGATTGTTGGCGAGTTTCAGCCAAACTTCGATCCGCACAACGCCATCGCGCCGGCCGTCGAGCACGCTCAGAGCGTGAAAGCTTCCAACCCGCCGGTCGCAGTGGAATGGATCGCCACCGATGTTGCCGAGGGCATGCCTAGCGACGAACTCTCCGGCGATACCGGGTGGTGGATCGCTCCGGGAAGCCCGTACCGCAGTATGACCGGCGCATTGAAGGTGATCCGCTACGCCCGCGAGCACGACATCCCGCTTCTGGGCACATGTGTGGGGGATACCAGCACGTAGTTCTCGAATATGCACGTAACGTGTTGGGATTCAGCGACGCCGCGCATGCAGAGTACGACCCCTACGCATCGGACCTTTTCATCACGGCACTGAGCTGCTCACTGGTCGGCCAGACGATGACTGTCAAGGTAAGTGAGAACACCACTGCTGCCCGCTTTTACAAGCAACACACGGTCGTCGAGAAGTATTACTGCAACTTCGGGTTCAACCTCGATCACCTACCGGCGCTGACAGCCGCCGGCTTGGTGGTGTCGGGCACTGACCAGGACGGCGAACCACGCATCATCGAACTCCCTCATCTTCGGTTCTTTGTGGCGACGTTGTTCGTCCCGCAGACATGGAGCACACCCAATGCTCCACACCCGCTGATCATCGGCCTTCTGAGCGAAGCCGCGAATAATGCCGGATGACAACACAAAACCGGAGCTGGGTGATGCGTTACGCCCAACCGGGATCACTTACGCGCAGACCCGACGACTTGACCCAGGCATCGCCGACGTCATCAACCATGCCATCAGAGACGGGGGACTGGTCGCCAATATCGGGCGCCGGATCTTATGAGCCCGCACACGTTGTGGCGGTCGAACCCAGCAGGGTGATGATCGACCAGCGGCCTCCCAACTTTACTGGTAACCCGCCATATTCGTCTCGGCCGTATTCGTCGCGATACATAGCAGTGCAGTCGGTCGGGATGTGATCGAGGAGCGGGGCTGATCGCCGTGATAGCCATTGCCCGACTCGCTTGCCCGCCCTTACCAAATGCCGAGGAGGTTTGTTTGCTGAGGCTTGCGATCCCAACCGGAAGCGGAGCGGCCTTGAAGACCCGCCGCGGCATCCAGCGTAGATCTCCCCGCAGGACAGACCGTTCGCGCACAGCATATTCGGTGCTACCGGGCGCACTCGCCGACCCGGAAGCTGTTCGGGCCTGGGGGTTGGCCTGAGAAAATCAACGCGCAGTTGGGTCTCGCGCCACCGGTCAGCGTCGACTGAGTACCCACCGCACGCACGAACGTGTCCGCGAAGACATCACACGCGGTCCCGACGTCCGTCACTGTAAGTGGAGCGCCTTTTTGGGCGACCGGGCGGATAAACATGTTCAGCAGCATCGGCGCCAGAAGTTGTTGCACCAGAAGCGGTATGGGCAGGTCGCGGATGCGCCCATGCTGAACTTGCGTGGTGAGCCAACGGTCCAGCACGCCCAACATCCGAGGCCCGGCGTGCCCGATCAACGATTGAGTGGCTGGACTATCCGGTCGCGCAAACATCTCGGCGAACAGAGCCGGGACCACACGGGGTTCGCGACTGAGCGCATTGGCCATCATCTGATAGAACGCACGGACAGTCGACTGCAGGTCGCCGTGCGGTTGTTCGAAGAACTCCTCGAAGTCGAGGAGCGGGGTGTGCTGCTCGAAGACGGCGCGCATCAGTCCGTCGCGACCGCCGAACGCGGCGTGCAGGCTAACGACCGAGCACTCGGCGCGCGTTGAGATGGAATCCAAAGTGGTTGCAGCAAGTCCATATTCGCTAATCAGAGCAGCTGCAGCATCCAACGCACGTGCCCGAACCGGCAGCTGGCCACCGGGATCTACCCCCGCAGAGCGTACCGCGGCATCCAATGCGGCGCGGGACCCGCCGAGTCGACGAAGCAACGTGCTGCGCGAGATCCCGGCTTTGGCGGCGATGGCGGCCACGGGGACATCGGCAACGTCCCTGCCGAGATCCCGGGCGGCTTGTAGAGCAGCTTCCACGAGACCGGACTTTACGTACTCTGACATAGCATCTAATGTAATATTAAATGCAGTATCACGCAATCGGTGAAAGAGGAAGCCATGAGCATTGCCGAGATTCGTGTTGACGACCTTCCGGTGGTCGACACCGAGGTGTTGGTCGTCGGTGCAGGGCCGACAGGATTGATGGCTGGGTTGGTGCTCTCCCGGCGCGGCGTGCCCGCCGTGGTGATCGATCGCAAGGCTGGCCCGACCCGTGAGTCGAAGGCGCTGGCAGTGCAATCGCGGTCGATGGAGATCTACGACCAACTTGGACTTGCCGACGCCGTGCTGGACGTCGCCTACCCTGCGATGTCCATGAAGATCGGTAATCCGACTTCCGCAGACGGACCCGGTGTCGCCGAGGCTATTGGCAGCGCCACTCGATTCCCCGGTATGCAGATCTTCGAGCAGAGTCTCAACGAGACACTGCTCACTGAGACGTTGAGCGGCGAGGGTGGTGACATCCGCTGGCGGCACAGACTGGTCGACCTTGTGGACAAGACCCGCGAACCCGGCGGTCGGGTCGAAGCAATCCTCGAATCCGAAGACGAAGGCACACTGCAGCGCATCCGTGCTCGCTGGTGCATCGGAGCCGACGGCGCGTCGTCGACCGTCCGACGGCTCTTGAACCTCCCGTTCGAGGGATCGACCGACGACGCAACGTTCTGGGTCGCGGACGTCCGCGACCTCAAAGGTGTTCCCGAAGGCGCGATGAATCTGCGGGTGGGGAAGTCACTGTTCGGCGTCGTCTTCCCCATGGGCCCCGGCGGTCACGCCCGGTTGGCGGCACTGGCTCCGACGGACGAGATCACCCAGGACGAGGCCTTGGGCTCGCTGTACGACGAATTCGGTCTAACCTACGGCGCGGTTGACTGGTTTTCCTGTTACCGGGTGCATCATCGGGTCGCCACCAAGTTTCGGGTCGGGTCGATCTTCTTGGCCGGAGACGCCGGCCACGTCCATTCTCCTTTCGGCGCACAGGGCATGAACACGGGACTGCAGGACGCGCACAACCTGGCGCTGCTGTTAGCCGACGTAGAGCAGGGCCGCGTGAAAGCGGGCGCGCTCGACAGGTATGAACGCGAGCGTCGGCCCATCGCAACAAAACTGGTAAACGTCACCGACCGATTGTTCGGCTTCGTTGGTCGCCGCACTCGCCCCGCCCAACTCGTCCGCAAATGCGTCCTCCCGCTGATCAGCAAGGCGAACATCGGCTCATTCGGCAGCGGCCTGCTAGGCCAATATCGCGTGCACTATCGCTTTGCCGACGACAAGAACCCACCGATCTGGGCCCAAGACCCCGCCGTAGGTCGCCGTGTACCCCCGGTGGCCGACAACCAGCACGCACTGCGCCCGATGAACTGGCAGCTACACACATATGGCGCCGGTACGGTCGCGCGCCCCGACATGCCGAACTGGGTGGCAGGGCCGACCGACTTCGGTGTCGACCCACAGGGACGACTGCGCAGCGACCGGCTCTACCTGATTAGGCCCGACCAGTTTGTTGCCGCATCAATTCCGTTACAGGGCAAAACGGTTGACGATGCCCAACTTCACGCAGCCATCACCGCCCATCTATTGGAAATCAGCTGACTACCCTCGGGTCCGGCGCTCACCATCTGCTCGGTGATGATGAAGTTGGCGACGACCCGGCCACGCAAAAACGCTAAGCCCGGCGGGGAGCGATTACATCGTTCCTGGGCACGTAGTGATCGAATGCACAGGGCCGTCAGCCTAAGCCCTTTTGACGCAGATTGCTTCAGCAGTTATCCGATGAAAGTGGCGGCAAGGCTAGGGCTTGGGCACTTCGGCCGTTGTTGACCCCTATTACTGGGCTTCTTCGTACCAGCTTGTCGCACGTTCACTCTAACATCGAGGGCGGTTGATACTCGAGGAGTCGTACCATCGAGCGCAGAACGCTAGGAGATTGAGATGGGTGTGACCGCTCGGCAAGACAAACGCACGGCGGGGCAGGATGGGCATGATTCATCAGATGAAAACGGCGTACTTAAGTTAACATAATGTCGCTTATCGGCATAAACTACTTGCAGGGCTCGGCTGGGAACGTCGGGTCACGACGTCCTACAGCGCAGGCCCGGACCAACGGCTCTTCGACGGTTGACGAGACTTCTCGCAACACCCCGACTGGCAGACTCGATACCCATCCCCCGCCATAGTCACCGGTTGTAACCCTTCCCCGCCGGACGTCCTTAATACGTCACTGTGACGAATTACTCTGTGCGGCACGGTTCTTGGATAATCGCCGTGAGCCGAAGTCGCACATCGACCCCAGTCGTCTGGCCGGATTTGAGGCCCAGCTCGTTACACCTTATTGAAAATCATTAGCATTACGGTCACCGCCCCGCCCGGCTCCCGAGAGCCGATGAGACGCGAAGGACAAGCGTGCGAGCAATCCCTGTCATCTGCTTGACGGGCCATCTTGGTGCCGGCAAGACGAGTCTGCTCAACCATGTGCTTCGCAGTCCCGGCGCGCGAGTCGGCGTCATCATCAACGACTTTGGTGAACTCAACGTCGACGCCATGCTGGTGACCGGCCAAGTCGATGAGCCTGCCTCCATCGCCGGTGGCTGCATCTGCTGCCTGCCCGATGATGGCGGGATCGACGACGCGTTGACCAAACTCGCCGATCCGCGACTCAATCTGGACGCCGTCATCGTCGAGGCCAGCGGCCTGGCCGAGCCCGTTTCGGTCGCCCGGATCATCGGCTTCAGCGAGGTACCCGGCGTGCGGTTCGGCGGGCTGGTCGACGTCGTCGACGCCGCGACACACTTCGACACCGTGGACGTCGGGCAAACATCGCCGGCTCGCTACGGTGTGGCCTCTCTCGTCGTCGTCAACAAACTGGATCAACTCCCCCGCGGCGATCGCACTGCGACAGTCGAACGCGTGGAACGGCGCGTACGAGAACGCAATCCGCGTGCCACCGTCGTCGGCGCGATCGGCGGCCAAATCGACCCTGCCCTGCTTTATGACGTGCCGGGAAGGGACGAGGAGCCAGGGCAGCTCTCCTTGCGCGAACTACTCGTCGATACCCCGGCCGACCCGATGGCTCACGATCGCGACCATGACAACTCACACGCCGATTCGGTCACGGTGACAAGTGACGACGGTGAAATCGACCCCGGCGCACTGATCGACTTGCTCGAGGATCCGCCGACAGGCGTGTACCGCCTCAAGGGGGCCGTGGTGATCAGGTACGGGAAAGGCACGCCCACCTTTGCCGTGAATCTGGTCGGCACGGTGATCCACATTGCGCCGGCCCCGCCCGGGGCGTTCGCCAACTGTCTCGTCGCGATTGGTATGGGTCTTGATACCGACGCCGTACGCGCTCGACTTGATGCCGCACTGCGTCCATTCGCCGGTCCTGCGACTCTCGCCAACGTTCACCGTCTGCGTCGGTATCGGCGACGCAGTCTCTGACTACCAGCCCCGAAAATCCAGGCTCTCCAAGGCATTACGTCACTGTGACGTTTGACCTCCTGCGCCGGCCGGTGCGACAGGTCCGCCCCTGAAGTCACCCTTCGGCACGAGTTGGCAGAAATCTTGTAAGGATGGTTCTATGACCACCCAGCAGGATCCGTCGCTTGAATCGCTTTTCATGCCGACCACCGTCGGTGGCGTCGACCTCGCCAATCGCGTCGCGTTATCGCCGATGACTCGAGTGAGCGCAACCGCCGAGGGTCTGGCCACCGACCGGATAGGCACCTATTACCGGATCTTCGCCGAGGGGGGGTTCGGTCTGCTGATCACCGAGGGGCTCTACACCGACGATCAGGCCAGCCAGGGCTATCTATTCCAACCAGGTATCGCAAGTCCCGCTCAGGCCAAGGCCTGGCAGCGGGTTGTCGACGGCGTGCATGCCGCGGGCGCCAAGTTGTTCGCCCAACTGATGCACGCCGGCAGCCAGTCACAAGGCAACCCGCACACGACGGCCACCTGGGGGCCCGCCCGCAGTCCGGCCTCGGGGCCAGCAGGCGGCCAACTATCGCGGTTCCGGGCCGTATCAGACTCCCGAGGAGATGACCACCGAGCAGATCGGACAAGTCCGAGCCGGATTTGTCAACGCAGCGCGGATGGCGCGCGACGCCGGGTTCGACGGTGTGGAGATCCACGGCGCAAACGGTTACCTCATCGACGAATTCCTCACCGACTACCTGAACATCCGTACCGACGACTACGGTGGCAGCGTCGCCAATCGGGCCCGGTTCGCGGCAGAAGTCTGCCACGACGTCGCCGAGGCCGTCGGCACGGACATGGCCACCGGGATTCGCATCTCACAGGGAAAGGTCTCGGACAACCGGCACAAGTGGATTGGCGGCGAGGACGACGCGGCCGTCATCTTCGGCGCCCTTGGGGAGACCGGCATCGATTACATTCACACCACCGAATACCGTGCCGTGGCACCCGCTTTCGGTGACACCGGCAAAACACTGGCGGAGCTGGCCAAGCAATACAGCGGACTGGCGATCATCGTCAACGGCCACCTCGACGACCCGCGCGACGCGGCGGCCGTCATCAACTCCGGGACTGCCGATATTGTGACTCTGGCCAAAGCCGCTCTGGCCAACCGGGATTGGCCACGGCGAGTACAGACCGGCCAACCGCTCACCCCCGACGCGCCCGCCGAACTGTTCGCGCCGATTGCCGACATCAAGGACTCGGAGGTCGTCCCCCCGGACAGCTAACCCGTCGCAACACCGACGCGGAGCTCCACGGCGCCGGATGCTCGGACGACCGGTTCGACTCGGGCAGGTCGTCGCTCACATCCCACGTCGCTGAGAGCCGTCCGACTCCCAGGGCTATGGCGCAGTGCGGACCAAGCTCGACCAGCTCGTCCTCGCTGAAGTGATTTATCCGATCCCCTTGACCGAGGTCATCGGTGGCACCGCGGCAAAGGCTGCGGATGGCGCGATTCGTGCCACCTATCGGCCCCTCTCAGCACCCGTCCGAGCCCGTGAAGTATCGCCATTCCGGCGATCACTGGCAATGATCGCGTCGACGTGAATCCGTATACGCCGCCAGCGCACACAATGCGGCGTGACGGGTGTTACATCTCGATGGAGCATGCGCACAGCATCAGTCCGCTGATGCCTTCTGCGATGTTCCTTAACTCCATTGACAGGGTGTGGGATGGAACTACGTCAGCTCGAGTACTTCATCGCCGTGGCAGACGAAATGAACTTTTCGCGCGCGGCGCAACGGGTGCACGTTGTGCAGTCCGCCCTTTCCACGTCGGTCAGCAAGCTGGAGAGGGAACTAGGCGTCGAACTATTCAACCGATCCAAACAGCAGATCAAACTGACCCCGGCCGGCGAGTTGTTCCGCGACCATGCACGGCGCATCATTCACAGCGCTCGACTCGCCAAGGATTCGATCAATGACTACCTCGGCGAACTCTCCGGAACCGTGGAAGTGGGATCACTCATATCCTTTGGGGCGCTCGACGTCCCAAGGGTATTGGGTGGATTTCACCGTACTTATCCGTTTGTCCAGATCATTCTGCGGCTCAGCACGACGGGTTCGGTACCGCACCTGTCCGCGGTTGCCAACGGCTCGCTCGACCTTGCTTTCATTTCGGCTCCGGACCGCTTCCCGACAGGTATCGACATGCGGCTGTTGGCCGAGGAGCCGATGTTCTTTGTTTGCCGGCCCGATCATCATTTAGCACAGCGCGACCGCCTTGGCATCATCGAGCTTGCCCACGAGAGTCTGATCGGCTTCCCGGCCGAATTCGGCCTGCGCCGCATCGTGGAAAACGCCTTCAGGGCGGCCGGCATCACGGCGCGCACCCGGTACGAGGCGGCAGTCAACGACGGCGTCGCATCCAGTTTGGTGCAGCACGGCTTGGGCACCATGTTCATGCCCGCCAGCGACGCCAGCCGCTTTCCCGGCCTCCGCGCTATACCGTTGCAGCCGGAGATCGTGTGGCCGATCTACCTCGCCATGGCCGGACCAGCTCAGGTCTCGCCGGCCGCAGCCAAGCTCGCCGAGTTGATCCTCGCGTCGTCGCCGCGCCCCGGAAACCGGTCGACAAGCCAATCGTCGTAATAGGCGACATCTTCGGCATCTGCGCGTCGTCTCGTTGCGCCGGGCGGACCATATAGCCTCCCACCACGCCTATCTCTAACTTTGATGGCTCGGATCAGAACCATTCATTGGACACGATCATCCTTCGTTGCTCTGATGAAGAGACACAATCGAGCGCAAACATTACGAGGTTGACGATCATGTCGCTTTCCAAGCCGAATCCGCATCTCGATGATCTTGCAACGCGATTCGAACGCGACGTCATACCGCTGCGCGATCAGCTATTCCGTGCGGCACGCAGGTATTGCCAAAGCCACGCAGACGCCGAGGACCTCGTCCAGGAGACGATGATCAAAGCTTACGTTGGATTTGGGTCCTTCAAGGAGGGAACGAACCTGCGCGCATGGCTCTTCACGATCATGAACCACACGCGAATCAACCACTACCGCACCGCCAAACGTCGCCCAGCGGAGTGGCTGGCCGGCGACGTCAGTGACTTCCTGATTCCGGCCGGACCTCCACAGTCAACCGCAGGACGATTGTCGGCCGAGGCCGAAGTGCTCGATTCGATCGGCGACCCGGAGGTTCGCCAGGCACTCCAGCAACTGCCGGAGTCGCAACAACTGGCCGTCTACTACGCCGACGTTGAAGGCTTCCGATACAAGGAAATCGGCGAGATCCTCGACATCCCGCTGGGTTCGGTGATGTCTCGCATCCATCGCGGCCGCAAAAACATGCGAAAGTTGCTGCTGGACTTCGCTATCGAGCAGCGATACATCCGCGAAGGCGATGTGGTAGCCGCAGCCTAATAGCAGCGAGGATCAGCCTAAGGGTAGAGGTCACCGCGATGCGTGCACGCCGAGGGCTTGTCTCACTGCTGCTTTTACTGGCAATCGCGCTACCGCCCGCCCGCGGCGCCGCGACGCCCGGCAGCGGAGTGAATTCGGCCCAAGAGACCGAATCGTCGCAAGAGGGTCGCGACTTCATCGTGCGTGACATCACCGTCGACCCCGGCGGCAGTACCGGCTGGCACTGGCACGATGGCGTGCTCGTCGGAGCGATCAAGCAAGGCACACTCACGCATTACGCCGCCAATTGCTCGATCGACGGCGTCTACAACCCGGGCGATCCGGTGATCGAACCTGCCGGCCCCGACCACGTCCATCTAGGCCGCAACCTCGGCAGCACGCCCCTGATCCTGGAAGTCATCTACATCCAGCCGATGGGCAAACCAGCGGCCGAGGATGCCCCAAATCCCGGCTGTCCGTTCGCTTGAGAGGACAGCCGGCTATCCGCCGAAAGGCGCCCCGTCGAATCGGTCCGAGGTGACGAACTCGGAGACCGGCCGTCGTCGCAATTTCGTTACCTGTCGCACTGGCTTGCCCAGTGGCACCAACGCAGCGATGGCGAATGAGTCTGGCATTCCGAGAAGGTCTTTTGCCCCCGGCTCTTCGGCGGCAATCATCGTGGTCAACACTCCGCCGTAGCCCTCATTGCGCGCCGCCAGCAACACGTTCCACACGAACGGGTACACCGACGCGCCGGGTACCACCGCGATGCGCTCGAGATCTTGATCGGTCGCGGCGACAACGGCAAGGTTCAGCAGGATCACCAGCACCACCGGCGCCTCACGAAATGGTGCCGACATCTGCGCGGCCGGCTCCGCGGCCGCGATTGTAGCAGCATCTAAGTTGGTCGGCTGCAACGGATTCCAGGGCGACTCGCCGTTGGCCAACTGCGCCGTATAGCGACGGGCTGCGGTTAGCCCAAGATCCGCCAACGCCGACCGGGTGCCCGGATCGCGCAGCACGATGACGCGCACGCCCTGTCGGTTGCCGCCGGTCGGCGAGAAGCGAGCGTTATCGAGGATGCGCTCGAGAGCGTCGTCGGGCAGCGGATCACTGGTGAATTCGCGTACCGCCGGGGTAGATCGCATGACGTCGTACAACTCCATGAACACCATCGTGCCGCAGCCGGCCACGACTGTTCAGGCTGCGTCGTGGAAAATCAGCCCCAGCGTGTAGCGCTGGCCGGAGCGAACGCCGGACACACCGTGGCGCACCGACGCTGTCGACCATCCTCGCGTCGAGCGGACGGGCCGTTCTCTGGTGGTGAAGACGTAGCCGTGGCCTTGCGGCAGCGTCGTCGCCGTCCCGCGTGACTGGGCCCGGGCTCGCTGCTCGACGAGCAGGAATTCGCCCCCGGTGTGGGAAACCCCAGGCTCGTTGAGATTGATGACGACCTGAAGCGGAAAGACAAGCTCTCCGTAGAGGTCTCGATGCAGCGCATTCCAATCACCCGGGCCGTACTTGAGCATCAGAGCCGTCGGCTTGATTTGGCCGGCACGATGGCACATGTCCAGCCATTCATCGAGCGTGTCGGGCCAGGGAGCTTCCCGGCCGAGCTTCGTCCACCAGTCGCGGGCGATCGGCAATAACCGTGGGTACAACGCCTGTTTCAAGTCTTCGATAGGTCGTGGGTAAGGCTGTTTGAAGTACCGGTACTCGCCTTGCCCGTAGCGGTGCCGGCCCATATCGACGACGGCACGAAACAGACCGTCGTCCGCGTAAAGCTCGATGACCGAAGCGCATTCGGCCGGCGTGATCAGCTCCGGGAGCAGTGCACCGCCGACATCGTTCATGTCGGCGGTGACCGCTACCCAGTCCGCGGCATCAACGCGCTTACGCCAGTTCGATGGCATCAGAACAGCTTGCCAGCCACCGCGGGAGCTGGCTCCTCCAAATCCAACAAGAAACGCTTGCGCTTCAGGCCACCCGCGTAGCCGGTTAGCGCGCCGTCTTTCCCGACGACCCGATGGCACGGAATCACGATACTCAGCGGATTGCGTCCGACGATCTGACCGACTTCGTAGGCGGTGGTGCTCAATTCGGCGGCCAGCTCGACGTACTCGCCGAGGGCCTCCGCTGTGGGCGGGTGCCAATGATGCCGGAAATACACGCCCGTCAGGACGCCCTCGTCGGCGACCAGGGTCAGCCCGCCCAACGGGCTATCGATCACCGTGTGTCGTGCAGTCATCATTCAACCTCCTTTAGTGGTAGACGATGAACGGTCGACAAGCGTGAGATGGGGATGCGAATCGATTTCTCACATTCCACGATGCGCCGACGTCTTCACATCAGGGAGCAGGAGGAAATCTCACCGTGAAGGCCGCCCAGGACGTCAAGTTGCCCTTCGAGGCTGTCGTGGCGCAGCACGGCGCGACGGTCTTGCGGGTCGTACACGCCGTGGTCGGCCACAGCGACGCCGACGACGCCTGGTCGGACACCTTCCTCGCGGCGCTGAAGGCCTACCCGCAACTGCCGGCAGACGCCAATGTCGAGGCGTGGCTGGTCACGATCGCCCACCGCAAAGCCATCGACATCGCTCGCGCGGCAGCGCGACGGGCCATCCCGGTCGCCGATGCCCCCGACTCCCCTGCCGGGGAACGAACCGATCGCCACGACCTCGACCTCGAAACGGCCGTGGGCGCGCTGCCACCCAAGCAACGGCAGGCCGTCGCCTATCACTATCTGGCGGGCCTGCCCTACGCGCAGATCGCGACGATCCTCGACAGCAGCGTTGCCGCTGCCCGCCGCGCCGCGGCCGATGGCATCGCCACCCTGCGGCGCACCTATCCCGTCATCGACACTGCAAGGAACGACCATGACCCCGACTGACCTCGCGCACCACTACGCCGTCGACCCGGATCGTCTGCAACGCCTGCACGCGCGTCTGGAGCGAGAGGCTCAGGCCGACGGCCTGCTCGACATCGCCTATCGCACGGTGGACTCCGCCGTCGGGCCGCTGCTGCTGGCGGCCACCCCGCTCGGACTGGTGCGGGTGGCCTTCGCCAACGAGGATCCGGACGGCGTGCTGCTGACGCTCTCGGAGCGGATAAGCCCGCGGGTGCTCGAGGCGCCGACGCGGCTCGATCCGATCGCGCGTCAGCTAGACGAATACTTTGCCGGCCGCCGGCACAGCTTCGATGTGGCGCTGGACTGGACACTGTCGCACGGGTTTCGGCGCACGGTCCTCGAACACCTCAATGACGAGATCAGCTATGGCGCCACGGCGAGCTACGCGGCGCTGGCGCGACTGGCCGGCTCCCCCAAGGCGGTACGCGCCGTGGGCAGCGCGTGCGCGAGCAACCCGATCCCGATCGTCGTGCCCTGCCATCGGGTGATCCGGTCCGACGGAGCCGTCGGTGCCTACCGGGGCGGAGCCGACGCCAAGCGGGTGCTGCTCGACCTCGAGCGGGAGGGATGACGACGGAGGGGCCGGCGCGCAACCGCGTCTCACCGCTGGGCGAGATCATCGCCGTAGCGGGCCGGGGCGCCTGGATGGGCAACCGCGGCCGTCTGCACGAGGGACGCGGCACATGTGAGGTCGTGCGCAATCATCAACACAAGACCTGGATCACGTGTGTGCTGTCGTTCCGAGATCGCCGAGTGACGCAGTGGGAACCGAACCGCTACACGCCCCTCTTCTTCCTCGACGAAGCGGTGGCGTTGGCCGCCGGGCATCGTCCCTGCGGCGAATGCCGCCACCGCGACTACCAGACCTACCGATCGTTGTGGCGTGAAACCCAGAGCACGACAACACTTTACGCCAAAGACATCGACGCTCGGCTGCACCGCGAACGGATGGACAAGACCGGCCACCGCGCCGCCTGGGACGATCTGCCCGACGGGGTGTACGTCGCCACTGACTCCGGACCAGCCACCGTCGTCGGCGACCACCTGGCGCTCTGGGGCCATGACAACTCCTATCGGCGAAAGCTACTTCGACCGGCAAGCGGCGAGGCCACGGTGCTCACCCCGCTATCCACGACGCGAATCTTGCGCGCCGGATACCCCGTTCAGATCGACGACTCGGCCCGATAACCCCGCTGTGTATGGTCAAACTGGCCTATCGGCATGAGGGAACAGAGAACACCCATGGCAAACGCGTTGCCCGAGAATGCCTTCACCTCGCCGCAGGCGCTGGATCCCGATCTGCGCAAGGTCGCCCGACTTCTGCCCCGGGGATACGCCCTGCACCGCGGCTACAAGATTCAGCGGGCCATCATGCAAGTCCTCGGTAACGCCGGCCGGCTCCGCGACGTCCCCGTGATCAGCGTCAACGAACACGTCACGGTGCGCATGCACCGTCCGGCCGGCCTTCCCGAGCGCGCACCCGCGCTGCTGTGGATCCACGGCGGCGGCACCATCATGGGCACCGCCGCCCAGGACGATAAGTTCTGCCGCAAGCTATCTCGCTTGACCGGTGTCGCGATAGCGGCGGTCGAGCACCGACTCGCACCCGAGCACCCATACCCGGCACCGCTCGAAGATTGTTATGCCGCGCTGCTCTGGCTGGCGCGCCAACCGTCGGTGGACCCGGACCGAATCGCGGTCGGCGGGGCAAGCGCCGGCGGAAATTTCGCGGCCGCGCTGGCGCAGCGCGCGCACGACAGCGGCGACATCGAGCTTTCCTATCAGATGCTGGTCTACCCGATGCTCGATGATCGCACCGGCGCAAACCGTGACGGTCCCAAGCGCCTGATGTGGACCGAAACGGACAATCAATTGGCCTGGCAGTGGTACCTCGACGGAGCAGACCCCGTCGAGGCGGCCCCGGGTCGCCGCCCGGACCTGTCCGGGCTGGCTCCGGCCTGGATCGGCGTCGGGACGTTGGATCTTTTTCACCAGGAGTGTCTGGACTATGGGCGGCGGCTGCGAGAGGCGGGCGTGCCCGTTCACGAGGAGGTCGCGCCCGGCGCGTTCCACGCGTTCGACCACATCGTGGACAAGGCGCCGATTTCGGCGAAATTCTTTGCCAGCCAGCGCGACCATCTCTGGGCGGCCCTGGCCGCGCCGGCGGACGACCAGTCCCGGTAAACGCTTCGCTATCCACAAATTTGATTGTGTAGGTTGATATTTCACGATCATGCGCAGATGACAACGGACACGCGAGCCTAGCGAGTCGGGGTGCCGATCGGCCGAGTTGAGTGCAAAGTGTGCAGAACGTGCAACTATGGAAGGTATGGCCAACCCGATGGGACTGCGCGAGCGGCGTCGCCGCGAGACCAGCGCAGACATCCGAGATGCCGCGGTGCGGCTGGCCCTCGAGCGCGGCTTCGACAAGGTGACGATCGAGGAAATCTGCGCCGAAGCGGGAATCTCGACGCGCACGTTCTTCAACTACTTCCCGAACAAAGAGTCCGCCATCGCCTACGGCCCCTCGGACATCCCTCCCGAGCTGGTCGCGGACTTCGTCGCGGCCGGACCGGCTCCGTACTCGGTGGTGCTGGCCGAGCTGATCACCCTGGCCGCGCACCATCTGCGCGACGTGCCTCCGCTGCGTGAGCAGGCCGCCCACATGCTCGAACTCGCCAAGACGTCGCCCGCGGTGCTGGCCGCGTTCCTCGCCGACCTGGAGCGTTTCCAGCTTCAGCTGGCCGACATCATCGTGCGCCGCCAGGACATGAAGCCCGACGACGAGATGGCCGCCCTGATCTCCGCCCTAGCCCTGACCGCGGTGCGTTCGGGCCTCGAAAAGTGGGCAAACAGCGAGCCGGTAGATCCCGACGACACGCCGATGCCCTATGTCGAGCGGGCTGCCGCGCTCGTGAACAGCATCTTCACAGAGTGATCTGAAACACCGCCAGCGAACGTTGCATGATGTGCAAGATGTGCACATCATGTACTATGCGCTGGTGGCGGTGTTCGGGGACGCTTCCGCAGAGCGAGGCACGCGTCGGCACCGGAAACGGCCGCCGGCACACGCCGTTGGCTTCCTCCGCAAGCAACGATCGGGCGCGCAAGTCGCGGCGAGAGCCGAAATCCGATGCTGAATCATGCGGCTCGCGCACACGAATGCCCGCGAATTGTGCGGGCGCCGGCCAGACCACGGTGACGAGAAAAGGACTCACGTAGTTGCTGCTATCGAAGATCGTGCGGAACGCCTGGTTGCCGCTCCTGATCGTGGCGGTTGTGGTAGTCGGCGGCTTTGCCGTGGTGCGGGTCAAGTCTTTCTTCGGTGCCAATGACACCGGCGTCATGACGAGCCCGCGGCTGGACGACTCCAAGCCGTTCAAGCCCAAGGTCGTCAAATACGAAGTCTTCGGCTCGGCCAGCCACGCAAACGTGAACTACCTGGATCTGTCCGCCGACCCCAAGCGAATCGACGGAGCGCCACTGCCCTGGACGCTGGTCCTCAAAACGACCGCGCCGTCGGTCTTCCCGAACCTCTCGGCGCAAAGCGATGGCGACTACCTCGGTTGCCGCATCACCATCGATGACGAAATCAAGGACGAGAAGATAACCACCGGCGTGCACGCCCTGACCTTCTGCCTGGTGAAATCCGCATGAGCACAACGTTCAACGACACCCGCACCGATGCGATCCCGACGGCTGAGGTGCCAGTGCGGGAGAAGATCCCGCGTTTCATCCGGAAGTACGCGGTATTCGTCATCCTGGGCTGGATAGCGCTGATCGCGGTGCTCAGCACGATCGTCCCGGACTTGGACACCGTCGGGAAGATGCGCTCGGTCTCGATGGCCCCCGACGATGCGCAATCGGTGGTCGCGACCAAGCGCATGGGCGCCGTGTTCAACGAATACAAGTCCAACAGCTCGATCATGATCGTTCTCGAAGGGCAACAACCGCTCGGCGCCGATGCGCACGCCTACTACGACCAGATCGTCAAAAAGCTCGACGCCGACACCAAACACGTTGAGCACGTTCAGGACATGTGGAGCGACCCACTGACCGGGGCTGGTGCGCAGAGCAACGACGGCAAGGCCGCCTATGTTCAGGTCTACCTCGCCGGTAATCAGGGCGAGTCGCTGGCCAACGAATCCGTCGAGTCCGTGCAAGACATCGTCAGAAGCATGCCCACGCCCAACGGCGTGAAGGCCTACGTTACCGGACCCGCCGCGCTCTCAGCGGATCAGCACGTAGCGGGTGACCGCAGCGTCCAACTCATCACGATGTGCACTTTCACCGTGATCATCGCGATGATGCTGTTGGTCTACCGGTCCATCGTCACGGTGTTGTTGACGATGGTGATGGTGGTGCTCGAGCTGTCGGCTGCACGCGGCACGGTCGCATTCCTGGGCTACTACAACATCATCGGGCTCTCGACATTCGCGACCAATCTGCTAGTCACGCTGGCGATCGCGGCCGCCACCGACTACGCGATCTTCTTGATCGGCCGATATCAGGAAGCCCGGGGTAAGGGCGATTCGCGCGAAGACGCCTACTACGACATGTTCCACGGCACCGCGCACGTGGTGCTCGGCTCGGGCCTGACGATCGCCGGTGCGACGTTCTGCCTGCACTTCACCAACCTGCCGTATTTCCAGACGCTGGGTATCCCGTTGGCCATCGGCATGGTGGTCGTCGTGGCCGCGGCGTTGACGCTGGGTCCCGCGGTCATCACCGTGGCAACGCGGTTCGGCAAGACGCTGGAACCCAAGCGAACGCAACGTATTCGCATGTGGCGCAAGATCGGCGCCGTGATCGTGCGGTGGCCCGGGCCGATCCTGGTCATGACGATCGGGATCGCGCTGATCGGCTTGCTGACGCTGCCCGGATACCGCACCAACTACAACGACCGCAACTACTTGCCCGCGGATCTGCCCGCCAACGAGGGATACGCCGCCGCCGATCGCCACTTCTCGCACGCGCGGATGAACCCCGAGGTGCTGATGATCGAAAGCGATCACGACCTGCGCAACTCCGCGGACTTCCTGGTGATCGACAAGATCGCGAAGACGATCTTTCGTGTACCGGGAATCGGTCGCGTGCAAGCGATTACGCGGCCCGAGGGCACGCCGATTGAGCACACCTCGATTCCATTTCAGATCAGCATGCAGGGTGTCACCCAGCAGATGAATCAGAAGTACCAAGAAGACCAGATGGCCGACATGCTCAAGCAGGCCGACATGATGCAGACGACGATCGACAGCATGGAAAAGATGTCCAGCATCACCGTGCAGATGTCCAACGACATGCACAAAATGGTCAAAAAGATGCACGACATGACCATCGACATCAACGAATTACGGGACCACATAGCTGATTTCGAGGACACCTTCCGGCCTGTCCGCAGCTACTTCTACTGGGAAAAGCATTGCTTCGACATCCCCGTCTGCTGGTCGATTCACTCCGTCTTCGACACCCTCGACGGCATCGACACGATGACCGATGACATCGAGAGCCTGCTCCCGATCATGGATCATCTCGACACCCTGATGCCTCAGATGGTGGCGCTGATGCTGACCATGTATTCGACCCAGAAGGGTCTGCAGGATCAGCAGAACGAGGCGCAGAAGAATGGCAACGCGATGGGTAAGGCGTTCGACGCGTCCAAGAACGACGACTCGTTTTACCTGCCGCCGGAGATCTTCAACAACACCGAGTTCAAGAGGGGCATGAAGAACTTCATCTCGCCCGACGGCCACGCCGTGCGCTTCATCATCAGCCACGACGGCGATCCGATGTCCCAAGAAGGCATTTCGCACATCGCCGCCATCAAGAAGGCCGCCTATGAGGCGCTCAAGGGCACACCGCTGGAGGGCTCCAAGATCTATCTCGGGGGCACTGCGGCAATTTACAAAGACCTCAGTGACGGCAATACCTACGACCTGTTGATCGCCGGGATCGCTTCGCTCTGCCTGATTTTCATCATCATGCTGATCATCACGCGAGGCGTGGTGGCCTCGGCGGTGATCGTCGGAACCGTCCTGCTCTCACTGGGTGCGTCGTTCGGGCTCTCGGTGCTGATCTGGCAGCACATCATCGGTATCGAGCTGCACTGGATGGTGCTAGCCATGTCGGTCATCATCCTGCTCGCCGTCGGCGCCGACTACAACTTGCTACTGGTGGCGAGGTTCAAGGAGGAGATCCGCGCCGGGTTGAACACCGGCATCATCCGGTCGATGGGCGGCACCGGCTCGGTGGTCACGTCGGCGGGATTGGTCTTCGCCTTCACGATGATGACCATGGCGTCAGCGAGCTGACCGTCATCGGCCAGGTCGGTACCACGATCGGCCTGGGCCTGCTCTTCGACACCCTGATCGTGCGGTCGCTGATGACGCCATCCATCGCCGCGCTGTTGGGCAAGTGGTTCTGGTGGCCGCAGCGGGTGCGGCAACGCCCGGTTCCGTCACCGTGGCCGAAGCCGGCCACGGAACCCGAATCCGTAACCGCCGCTACGTAACCCACTCCGGTTGCGCGTTGGTCTCGATGGCGGAGAAGTCCTTGTGGCCCAGGCCCGCGGTGCAACCGCCGTCGACGACGAACTCCGACCCGGTGGAATAGCTGGACTCGTCGCTGGCCAGGTAGATCACCAGGCTGGAGACCTCCCGAGGTTCGGCGGCCCGGCCCAGCGCGGTCTGGAAGATGTCGTCGGGAACCCAATCGGTCATCGGGGTCTTGATCAGGCCGGGATGGATCGAGTTGACCCGGATTCCGCTGGGACCCAGCTCCAGCGCAGCCGACTTGGTCAGGCCCCGCACCGCGAATTTCGTTGCGGTGTAACCGTGGCAGGCGATGGTGCCGGCCATTCCTTCGATCGAGGAGATGTTGATGATCGAACCGCGTCCGGCTTCCTTCATCGGCTTCACCACCGCGCGAATGCCGAGAAACACACCGGTCAAATTGATGTCGAGGATCCGCTGCCACTCCGCGAGCGCGTAGTCCTCAAAGGTACCGATGTTGATGATGCCCGCATTGTTCACCAGCACGTCGACACCGCCGAACTCGCTGAGCGCGGTGGCCACCGCCGCATCCCAGTCGTCGGGCTTCGTCACGTCGAGGTGCAGGTAGCGGGCCGCGTCGCCGACCTCTGCGGCCACCGCCTTGCCTTCGTCGTCGAGGATGTCGCCGAACACGACGTTGGCTCCCTCGGCCACCATCATCCGCACGTGCGAGGCGCCCATCCCCCGCGCACCCCCACTGATCAGTGCGACCTTTCCCGCCAATCGTTCTGCCAATGCACTCTCCTGTCGTGTGGTGCGTCGTTGACTCGAACGTCACCATACATATATGCGTGCATGTATGACGCGGAAATCGTCGCGAGTCGATACCGCGTCGGGAATCACCCCGAAGCGGAGCCTTTAGGAAGTTTTCTGCCGAGCAAATGACGGATGACGGCGCATCGCTTCGCTCTCGCGCATGCTGCTGGGCCGCGATCCACATCGGATGTGACTGCAGGACAATGACTTTAGCACCGTTAACGTGAGCCATTATTGGCTACTCCTCTAGCGCGGTTGGCCGAAGTGCCGCGTTCACAGCTCTTATCCCAGCAACTCGCCGCACCCACTGATAGGGCCTGAAGTCGTTAGGGCGAAGGACTTTCGGCGGCTCAGCCTCGGGCGAGCGAGCCAAAGGTATTCACCGTCAGCCCGCTACGAGCGGCCTCTGCGTCGATGCGTGCGGCCTGCCGCAACCAGCCGCTCAACCCCATCTTCGATTCCGCTGGCCAGGTCCTGGATGTCGGGCGCGGTGTCATAGTCGGCGGTGATGCCGAAAACGAACTGGTCGGCGTAGCTGAGCATCGCAACGGCGGTGCGCACATTGAGAGCTATCGGCGGGATCGGCAAGATCTCCAGCACCTGGCGGCCCATCAGTTTCTGCGCGTCGCGCGGACCGGGAACGTTCGTCGCCACCGCAACAACTGCCTTTTGGGGCAGTAGCGATAGCAAGCGGACGGCCCATGCCGTGAACGCGAACGGGACATTCTTCGCCGCCGCAGTCAGCGCGGTGCCTCCTTCGCGTTGACCGCTGGCTTTGGCCCGGGTAAGACGACTGTGCACCAGCTGCAGCTGCTTCATCGGGTCCGCCTCGTCGACCGGCAGTAACGGCAGCATTGCTGAGACCTGATTGTCGGCCATGTTGAAGTGATTGGTCGCGCGGACCGAAACCGGAACAAGCGTGCGCAGCGAGTTGTGATCGGGCCGCTCTCCGCGCTCCAGCAAGATCTCGCGGTAACTGGCGGTGATCGCCGCCAGCGCCACATCGTTGAGTGTGACGCCGAATGCTCGAGAAACCTCTTGCAGATCGGCCAACCGAACTCGGGCCGCACTGTAGCGTCGCAGCGACGTGACGGGTCCGTTCAGCGACGACTCTGGCGCCCCGCTGAGCACACCGGCCGTCAGCTCGGCCGCACCCATCGCCATGTGTTCGACCGCGGCCGCCGCCGCAAACGCGCTTCGCGCGACCCCGCCCAGCCAGCTCAATGGGTTCAAGTTAACCTTCGGCAGGCCTACCCGATGCCGGGCCGGTTCCCTGGCTGCGCGAATGGCGGTCGCGAAGCTGTCACCGCCGCCGCTATCGCTGAACTTTGCCAGGATCTGGGTTGTCGCGATCCCATCGGCGACGCAGTGATGGACTTTGGTCAGCACGGCCCACCGGTTATCGGTGAGCCCCTCGAAGATCCAGCACTCCCACAGTGGGCGCTCGCGGTCGAGCCGTCGCTCCATGACAGAGGCGACCATCTCGAACAACGCGGCGTCGTCGCCAGGGTGTGGCAGGGCGAGACGATGCAGGTGCCGCGAGATGTCGAAGTGCGGATCATCCGCCCACTCGGGTGAGCCGAGATCCAGCGGATGCCTCCGCAGGATCTGTGTACAGCGCGGAATTTGCGGCGCCCGTTCGGCAAAAATCGAAACGAACTCCTCGTAGCTGGGAGGAGGGCCTGCCATGATTGACACGCTGCCGATCGCCAAACTCACGTGCGGATCGGAATCTTCGACCTCGAGGAAAGTGGCATCGAAAGCGCTTAAATGCTCCACTACGACTCCGTCCCGGCTGACAGCGGCTGACGGTACAAGGCAGCACCGGCGGTAATGCCCGCACCGGCGGCAACGAACAGCACCAGCGCGCCCCCCGGCAGTCGGTCAGCCTGCCGTTCGAATGCTGCCGCCAGCGCGGCGGTGTGCATCCGTTGATCGTCAGCGATGCTGATCTTGTCGACCGGCACCCCAAGCCGGTCGCTCAGCGCGGTGCGATATTCATGCCGCGCGGGTGCGGCGACGATCATGTCGACGTCGGCAAGCCGGGCGGACCGCTCATCCAGGCAGGCGTGCACCGCTTCTACGGCAGCCGCGGCGAATCGCTCATCCATCGCGGCAGACTGGTTGAACCGCAATACGTTACGCGCGTCGGCGAATCCCACTGTCGCAGAAAATATCTCCTCATCCTCTCCTGCTTCGTTGGCATTCACCCAGGAAACGTGGCTAAGACCATAACCGTCATCCGTCCATCCGCACAGCAACGCCGCTCCGGCGGCCGAAAACGGGAAGTGCTCGCTCATGCCGTGCCCCGGATCGGCGTCGCTGGCCACCACAAGTGCACGCCGGATGCTGCGCGTTCGCAGGAATCCATCGACGATCTGCAACGCGGTCAGCACCCCGCACGCGCCGTTGGCGATATCGAAGGAGAAAGTGCCGTGCGCGTCATCGTGGGGATCCTCGGGATTGGCTCCGATGTCGTCCTGGATCAGGGCGGCAAGGGCGGGCTCCCCCAAATTGCGGTCACGGTAAATGCCGGCATTGACCACAAGGTCCAATTCATTTGGCGTGCAACCGGCGTGCTGCAGGCAATCCTGGGCGGCGCTGACCGCAAGGCGCAGCGCACTGTGCCGGTCACGCCACCGTGCTTGCGCGATGTCTACTTGTTCAATGACCATGCCCATAGCGACTCACCAAATCCTCATCCAGGGTCAGTAAGACCACACCGATCTCGAGTCCCGAAGCCAGGGCGAGCAGCGCAACCCTTTCCCCGGCCTCAATCCGTCCCGCCTCGAGCTCCTCGACGAGGGCCACCGTGTGAGTCGTCGAGGCCGTGTTGCCATATCGGTCGACGGTGATCACAGCGTCGTGCCGGGGACTGTCGCCGAACTCCTCCGACATTCGGGCCATACCCTTGCGAATAGCACGCGCCGAAGTCTGGTGAGTGATCACATGATCGATGTCGTGAATCGAGATCCCCACGGTGTCAAGGACTTCGTGCAGTAGCAGCGGAGTGTTGGCGATCGCGGCCTTCTGAATGGCACGGGAATTGGTGAACATCCGCGCACCCGGATCGTGACCTTTGGGGTAGGCCAGGCACAGCCTGCTGTAATCGGCGACCGTGGTGAATCCGGCCAGGCTGATCCCCGCTGAGCCCGCGGGTGCACGCTCGAGCAGCAGTGCCGCGCCGGCATCGCCGAGGGTTAGGCACGCAAGCTCTTTGCTCATGATGTTGCGAATGTGTCGGGCCGCGTTACGGCCAAGCTGGGAGATGTACTCGCCGCTGACCACCAGTCCGCGCTCGACGATTCCCTGCCGGATCCAATTGTTCAAAATCGTTACGCCGGTGAGCATACCGGCGCACGCATTCGACACATCGAACGTCATCGCCTGGGGCGCAACGATCCCGCGGGCGACTGCACTGCTCATCGACGGCTCGAGCCATTGGGTAAGACCACCACGCAGTTTGGTGATGCTGCAACTGATGACCACGTCAATCGACGCCGGGTCTTGTTGCGCCGTACCAAGGCAATTCAGTGCCGCCGACGTGGCGAGAGTGTAGGAATCCTCGTCTCCCACCGAAACGCGGCGCTCGCGGATCCCGGTCAACCGTTCCAGATCGATGTGGGTACGGTGGCGCGTGGTCGCCATCAGTTCGTCTGTGGTCAGGTGAGTTTCGGGCAAGTGCCGTCCCGCACCTGCCAGCCGCGCCACGAACGGCGCCGGCAGGCCTTCGCCGGCTGCCTCCATCACCAACCAATGCCGAGCCATCTGCAATATCCCTACGGGCGAGCGGGTGCTAGTTACTCACTGCACGCGCTGATTCCAGCAATATCCGTCGTTCGGCGGAGGCAACAGTTCGCCGGGTCGCCGCGACCGCGTCGGGGTTGACCGAAACCGACGTGATTCCCATGCGAACTAGATGCTCAGCAAACGCCGGATTGGTCGATGGTGCCTGACCGCACAACGATGAGGTGATGCCGTGTTTGCGCGCGATCGCCACGATGGTGCCGATGGCGTCGAGCACGGCGCCGTCTGATTCGTCGAATAGATCGGCGCAGATGTCGGAGTCGCGGTCGACCCCCAAGATCAGTTGGGTCAAGTCGTTGCTACCGATGGACACGCCGTCCACGCCAAGGCCGATGTACTCGGGCAGCCAGTACATCACCGATGGCACTTCCGCCATCACCCAGCGATGCAAGCCGCGCTGAGAGCCCAGCGGGCTCACATCGACAAGGGATAGGCATGTTTCCAGTTCCCAGCGCGTCCGCACGAATGGGATCATCAAGTGCAGGTTGGGATTCTGCTCGCGCACCCTGGCCAGTGCCCGGAGCTCCAGACCGAACAGATCTGGTTCCTTGATGTATCGGTAGCACCCGCGATACCCGATCATCGGATTGTGTTCGACGGGCTCGTAGGAATCGCCGCCACGTAGGCCGCGGAATTCGTTGCTCCGAAAATCGGTCGCACGATAGATGACGGGCCGAGTCCCAAATGCGGCAGCTATCCGACCGATCGAGGCAACCATCGCGTCGACCAGATCGTCCTGCTCGCCACGCGCGATGAGATCGCGTGGATGTCTTCCCGAAAGCGCCTGGGTGAGCAGGAATTCGGCGCGCAGCAGCCCGACGCCGTCGACATCGAGGGCCGCGACCGATTCGGCAGTGTCGGGCATGGCCAGGTTGACGTAGATCTTGGTGCCGGTGGTCTCGCTGGCGACCGTCTCCCGTGCGGGTGGCTCGGCCGTCGTCACCCGCCTCTCCGTGCCACGGCGTCCGGCACTGACATTTCCGTGTCCGCCGTCGACCGTGACCGTCTGGCCGTCGTGCAGAATGGTGGTCGCATTGCGGGCTCCCACCACACAGGGGACACCGAGCTCGCGCGCCACGATCGCTGCATGGCACGTCATGCCGCCTGTCTCGGTTACGAGCGCAGTCGAACGACGGATCGCCGGAAGCCAATCCGGGTTGGTCATCGGAGCGACCAGTATCTCGTTGTCGAGCAAGCGGTTGCCTTCGTCCGGAGTGTGCAGAACCCGCACCCGGCCGGACGCAGAGCCTGGCGCCGCGGGCAACCCTCGAACCAAGACGCCGTCGGTTCCCTGATCATCGGACGCGTGGTTGTTCAGTGTCGTAATAGGTCGTGCTTGCACCAGCCAGGCCTTACCGGCCGCGATCGCCCACTCAACATCTTGGGGGCATCCGTAGTGGGTTTCAACAGCAATGGCCAGTTCGGCGATACGCCGCAATGATGCGTCGTCGAGCACACGCGCCTCGGCCTGTTCGGGATCCAACTCCACGACCACGTCCCTGCCGTCGGGACCGCGCTCAATCTTGAATGCCTGGTAGCCGATCTTGACATCTAGCACGTCTAGCGTCTTCTTGTCGACGACGTAGGTGTCGGGCTGAACCTTTCCGGAGACCACGACCTCGCCCAGCCCGAGAGCCCCTTCGATGACGAGATGGCCCCGCTCCCCCGTGCTGGGATCGGAGGTGAACGCGACCCCCGAACGCTCAGAAGCGATCATCTGCTGGACGACGACCGCCATTGCGGGTGTGGCCAGGAAGCCCCGGCTGGCTCGATAGGTGATCACGCGAGGGCTGAAAAGCGATGCCCAACATGCCTTGACGGCATCTAATAGCGCAGGTTCACCGGTCACGTTCGTCAATGTCTGATTCATCCCGGCGAAGGACGCGTCACGACCATCTTCCCCAGTGGCCGAAGACCGAACCGCCACAGTGCAGTCCGAGCCCAGCGCACGGTAGGAATCGAGTAACGGACCACGCACCTCTTCGCTGATGCCAGCCTTGAGGACGAGATTTTGCATTCGCTGACAGAGTTCGGACAGTCGGGACGTGTTGCTGACCCCCGCCAACGCCTCGGCATGGAGTGCAGCCAGCTCCAAGTCGACTCCGCCCGCCTGCATCGAAGCCAGGTAACTGCTTCGCATCAAGACGAACCCAGGCGGAACCGGGAGACCGGCGTCGACCAGTTCGCCCATATTAGCGCCCTTGCCGCCCGCCTCCTCCGAGTCAGCGAGCCGCAGATCGGCTATATCTGAGACATATTGACTTGCAATGATGTTCGTCGACACGGTTACTCCTTATGAGTCAGAATTGAGTGCTGGTCTGCGGACCCGGCGCGCTGACCGCTTGGCGCCACGCGGCATGCGCGCGCTGGATGGTGTCGTCGCGCGGCTGGCAGGTATCCAACGCGGACGCGGTGTCCCAGCCGTACTGCTGGCGGGCCAGCGCCGCGGCGATCTGCGGGGTCACCTCAGAATTCCCCGCCCGTCGCGCCAGTATTCTGTCGGTGGTCGTATCGGCGCTGGCCACGCACATGAGTTCCACTACCGCCGAGGACATCTCCGTGGCAAGCAAATGGGCATAGGCACGGATGTATGGGTCTCGCCAGGTCCCGTCGACGATGACTGACCGGCCGTCACCGAGAAGCGTGCGCGCCCGGTCCAGAGCGACCTCGTAGACTCGCCGGACGTTGCGGGGCCGGTACAAGCCCCCGTTCAGAATGCCCGAGTCACCGGTGATGACTCCCGATTCTCGTAGCTCCCGGCGCACATCGTCGGTCGCGATTACCTGCGCTCCAACCGCTTCGGCGAGCGCGTTCGCAATCGTTGACTTACCTGTGCCCGGGTTTCCACCGATCAGTGCTAGTCGAACGCTACCGTGCTCCAGATGCCGGATCGCAATAGCCAAATGCCGGCCCGCGTCTTTGGCCGCATCCACATCACCCTGCGACAGCCGGAGGCAGTCCACCTTGGCCCTGACCACGGCGCGATACGCGATGTAGAAGTCCCACAGCGACGACGGCGCCGTATCGCCCGAATAGGCGATGTAGCGTTGGACAAAATAGTCACCAAGGTCTTTGCGGCCCAAGAACTCTAGATCCATCGCCAAGAACGCGGCGTCATCGATGCGGTCGACATAGCGCAGTTCATCGTCGAACTCCAGGCAGTCGAGCATCGCTGGCCGGCCGTCAGCCCAGAAAATGTCGTCGGCGAGCAGATCGCGATGCCCGTCGACAATGCATCCCTCATCGATCCGGCGGGCGAACAACGCTCCTCGTCCCGAAATGAATTCGCCGGCAAGGCGTTGTACCCGGGCTAACAACTTGAACGACAACTCTGGAAAGCGCTTGCCCGCATAGCTGTTCAGCTCCGAGAGATTTTCGTGCCAGCGTCCGTCGACCGCGCAGACCTTGGCCTGGGCGTTGATCTCAGGGCTTCGCTTTGCGCGTGCGTGGAAGTGGGCCAGCACCGTGGCGATGGTGTCCAATACCTCGCGAACGGATTCGTCTGGGCCGCAAGCTATCAAGGACGTCAAACGTTCTTCGTCGCGGTAGCGCCGCATGACGACGATTGGTTCATCGGGTCCACCGGTGGGATCGGTGAGATGTGCTAGGCCGTGATAGCTCTCGGGAGAGAGGCGGCTGTTCAGCTCCACCTCGCGCAGGCAGGCACGTTCGCGCTGTTCGGCAGTGCGGAAATCCAAGAAGTGGGTCCCGATCGGCTTCTTCGCCTTGAGGGCCCGGTCGCCGACAAGCACCACCATGCCCGTGTGAGTTTCACGAACATCGATGTAGGGCGACGCAACTGACGTCGGCACTTTGCTGGGCCGATCTGTGGCAATCGTCATATTCATGGCTCTACATTCCGGTCGATTGATTGAGGTCTCAGGAAGAGCGCGCCACGATCACCGGTGTGCTGATCGAATGCACAACCGCGTTGCTCACCGAACCCAGCATCACACCCGACAGTGAACCGCGACCGTGGCTGCCCAGGACAACCAGTTGGGCCGCCTCCGATTGCTCGATCAGCTGCCGGGCCGGCCGGTCTCTCACGAGGCGCCGCCGCACCGACACATCGGGGAAGCGTTCTTGCCAGCCCGCTAGACACTCAGCCAGATTTCGCTCCGCTTCCGCGCCGACCGCTGTCCAGTCATATCCGGGAAGTTCGAAGAATTCGATATCGCTCCACGCGTGCAGGGCTACGAGCTCGACACCGCGCCGGGACGTTTCACCGAATGCAATGGCAGTCGCCGCCTCAGATGCCGGCGACCCGTCGATTCCCACCAGCACAGGAGCGTGGTCGCCGAGCGGAGGCGTCGGGGCGTCGGGGCGAATGACCGCGACTGGGCACTTGGCGCCGCGCACCACGGCCGAACTCACCGAGCCGAGCAGAACGCGCTCCACCGCGCCGCGGCCGGTGGAACCGACCACGATCATCTCAGCGTCGTCGGACATTTCGACCAGCGTCGGCACCGCGGGCGAAGGCTTCACCTCGCTGGTGATAGCGACCTTCCGGTCTGCCTGCACGACGTCCCGGGCCATCTTCACCGCCTGTTCGAGAGCCTGGCGCCCATCGTCGAGCTGCCAGAGCGCAACGCCGCTGGGCATAGGCACCTGCGGGAAGGTTGGCACGAATGTCTCGAACATGTGCACCAGGGTCAGCGAGACATTTCGCAGAGCGGCATCACGCGCGGCCCACACAACCGCAGCGTTCGATGCGGCCGATCCATCAACGCCGACCACGATCCCGTTGCGCTTCTCTGGTGCCGTCATGCCGTCCTCCTCCAGTCACCGAAAACGCTATTGCTTGGGCGGGCGTCGATCATGAGGCTTTAGTCCCCATGTACATGGCCGAAAGGCGGCCGCGCGACGATCACCGGCATGCGGACTCCATGGACGACCGCATTGCTCACCGAGCCCAACAACACGCCGGCCAAACCACCTCGCCCGTGACTGCCCACGACAACCAGCTGAGCCGCCTCGGACTGTTCGATGAGTTGTCGAGCCGGCTGGTCGCACACGACAAGTCGACGCACTGTGACGTCGGGGTAGCGTTCTTGCCAACCGGCGAGACGTTCAGCCAGGATCTCCTCGGCCTGGATCCTCACCGCGGGCCACTCCCGCTTTGGAAGTTCGAACAATCCGACGTCACTCCAGGCATGCACAGCGGTCAGGTCCACGCCGCGCCAGGACGCCTCGTCGAACGCGATGGCTGTCGCTAGCTCCGACGCCGGAGACCCATCGATGCCCACCAGCACAGGAGCGTCAAGAGGATTGGGCATCAACGGATCTTCGTCACGGATGACGGCGACGGGGCACTTTGCACCGCGCACCGCGCCGGCGCTGACCGAACCCAGGAAGGCCCGGGCGACTGCTCCGCGCCCGTTGTTGCCCACGACGACCATCTCTGCCGTCTCCGAGAGTTCGACCAGCGCCGTCACCGGTGGTGCAAGCCTCAGCTCGGTTGCGATATCGACTTCGTGGTAGACCTTGGTGGCGTCCTGGGCAATCTTGATCGCCTCTTCGAGGATGCGACGACCATAGTCTTCCTGCCATAGCTCGGTATCCGCGGTCAGCGCCATCGGCGGCCACACCGGCGCCGCCGGGTTCACCATGTGGGTCAGCGTCAGTGGAATGCCACGCAGCGCCGCGTCCCGCGCGGCCCAGCAGACGGCGAAATTCGACGCGGGCGATCCGTCGACCCCGACGACAACGCCATAACGCTTTCGGGACGCAGTCATTTTGCTCTCCTTCGCTCATCAAGAACGCTATGGTCCAAACACTCATCAGTCATGAGACTTTCGTCCCCAACTGCATGGCCGAGAGACCTTCAACGGACGGAAAGGCTTGACCCGAGCTGGTGGTGCTGTGGCATCGTCGCTGGCGTGACCGAATGGCCCGTCACGATCGACAGGCGCTACCACGACGCGGTGATCCTCGACTTGGACAGCGCGGTCGCCAACAGTGAGCAAGCCCGCCAGCACGCGGACGTCCCACTGCTGCGACAGCTGCGAGGTATCGGCGTCGCCCTGGGCGAGGTCGAAACCCGCACCGAGGCGTTGACCGAGGCAATAACCGTTCTTGGGGTCAGGCCTGCGCGCTGCGTGGTGATCGCAGACCATGAATCCGGCGTCCGGACAGCCCGAGATTGCGGCGTGGGACTCGTCATTGGCCTCGACCGCAACCGGATCGACGATGCACTTGCCGACAGCGCGGACATCGTGATCGCCGATCTCGCCGAGATCTCCGTGCGCCGTCGTGACTGTGCCATATCGACCATCGCCGATGCCTTGCAGTCTTACGGTCAACTGAAAGAACTGGTGGTTGCGCGGCGGCCCGTGGTCTTCCTCGATTTCGACGGGACTTTGTCCGACATCGTCGATGACCCCGAGGCCGCGGTGCTGGTCCGCGGCGCCGCCGAAGCCCTTCGCGTTCTCGCCGCGTTATGCCCCGTCGCCCTGATAAGCGGCCGGGACCTGAAGGATGTCCTCGGGCGAGTCAACATCGACGGCTTGTGGTATGCGGGCAGCCAGGGCTTCGAGTTGCTCGCGCCGGACGGCAGCCATCTCGAGAACTCTGCCGCCGTCGCCGCCATTGACATCTTGTCCGATGCCGCCACCGAGTTGACGGGAGCGTTACGCGACCTCCCCGGAATAGTCGTGGAGCACAAACGCTTTGCCGTCACTGTCCACTACCGCATGGCCGACCCTGCGTTGGTCGACCAGGTGCTCACGACGGTGTCCCGGCTGGGACGTTCCCGCCGTCTTCGTGTCACCCAGGGCCGCAAAGTCGTCGAACTGGGCCCCAACGTCGCCTGGGACAGAAGCGATACTCCCGACTGGCTGCTGGAAAAGATCCTGGCAGACGATCGGACCGTTGAATCTCCCGCGGCATTGCCGATCTACATCGGTGACGACCTCACCGATGAGGATGCCTTCGATGCGGTCCACTTCGACGGCGTTGGCATCGTGGTACGTCATGACGAAGCTGGTGACCGACCGTCCGCGGCTCGATTCAGTCTGGAAAACCCCTCGGCGGTATGCGAATTCATCCGGCAACTGGCCCGCGACCTTCGAGACGAAGCGACCAGCCCGGCGGATGCCTGGCAATTGGTCTTCGACGGCTACGACCCGCGAGAGGAGCGGTTGCGCGAGACGTTGTGCACCGTAGGCAACGGCTACGTCGCCACCCGCGGCTGCGCCCCGGAAGCCTCCGCGGGCGACGCCCACTACCCCGGCACCTACGCCGCCGGCGTATACAACACCCTCGCCGATCAGATCGCCGGCCGCAGCATCGAGAATGAGAGCCTCGTCAATCTGCCCAACTGGTTGCCGCTGACATTCCGAATCGACGAAGGCCCGTGGTTCAGTGTGGACGACGTCGAATTGCTCTTCTATCAGCAAAAATTCGACCTGCGGCACGCGACGTTGATCCGTACTCTGCGATTTCGGGATCGCGCGGGCCGAACGACAGCGCTGACTCAGCAGCGGTTCGCGTCGATGCACCAGCATCACATCGTCGCGATGCAGACCGCCATAACCGCGGAGAATTGGTCCGGCACAGTCGAGTTCATGTCTCACCTGGATGGTGCTGTGAGTAATTCGATGGTGGAACGCTATAACTCATTGTCGAGCATTCACTTGACCGCAGCTACGCTGGACGAAATCTCGCCTGATTCAGTGCTGTTGCGGACTCAAACGTCACAGTCACACATCGCGATCGGTGTAGCCGCCCGCACTTCGCTCTGGCGCGACGACTCGCCTGTCGCCGCGCAGTACACCTTCGCGCAGGAAGCGGGCCGAGGCGGTCACAATATCCGGGTGAATTTGTCCGTCGGACAATTCATCACCCTCGAGAAGGTCGCGACGATCTTCACCGGTCGAGATGCCGCCATCTCGGAGCCGGCCAGCACCGCGCAGCATTACCTCGAGGAAAGCGGCCGATACGCGGATCTTCATCGCCATCACCGGCGGGCGTGGGACCGATTGTGGGAGCAATGTGACGTCGGACTCGACGACGGCGTGGAAGCGTTGCGGATTCTGCGACTGCATCTGGTGCAGCTGTTGCAAACGCTCTCCCCGCACTCCGCCGAACTTGATGCCGGGGTCCCGGCGCGGGGTTTGCACGGCGAAGCCTATCGCGGACATGTCTTTTGGGATGCACTGTTCGTGTCCCCCGTTCTGAGCCTGCGGATGCCCAACGTTTCGCGTTCGCTGCTGCGTTATCGGTATCGGCGACTGCCCGAGGCCCGGCGCGCCGCGCGAAGGGCGGGCTACCTGGGTGCTATGTATCCGTGGCAGTCCGGCAGCGACGGCAGCGAGGTGAGCCAGGAGCTCCACCTCAACCCACGATCCGGCCGATGGAACCCGGATCCCAGTGCACGCGCACATCACGTCGGTCTCGCCGTCGCATACAACTCGTGGCAGCACTACCAGGTAACCGGTGACCGGCAGTATCTCGTCGACTACGGCGCCGAGATGCTGGTTGAGATCGCCCGGTTCTGGGTCGGGTTGGCCACGTTCGACGAGAGTCGTCGCCGGTACACGATCCGGGGAGTCATCGGCCCCGACGAATTCCATTCCGGATATCCCGGCAAGGAGTACGACGGCATCGACAACAACGCCTACACCAACGTGATGGCGGTCTGGGTGATCACTCGGGCACTGGACGCACTGGACCTGCTGTTACTGCGCGACCGACTCGATCTCGTCAGCAAGATCGGTTTGGACACAGAGGATCTCGACCGGTGGGAACACGTGAGCCGGCACATGTATGTCCCCTTCCACGACGGTGTGATCAGCCAGTTCGAAGGCTATTCGGAGCTGGCGGAACTGGACTGGGATCACTATCGGCAGCGATACGGAAACATTCAACGACTCGATCGCATCCTGGAAGCCGAAAACGACAGCGTGAACAACTACAAGGCGTCCAAGCAGGCCGATGCGCTGATGCTGTTCTATCTCCTGTCATCCGACGAGCTGCTGGGCTTGTTCGGGCGACTCGGATACCACTTTGCCCCGGAGCAAATTCCCAAAACCGTTGATTACTATCTGTCGCGTACATCGCACGGGTCGACATTAAGCGCCATAGTGCATTCCTGGGTTCTCGCCCGGGGCAACCGGCGGATGGCCATGGAGTACTTCCAGCAAGTACTGAAGTCCGATGTCGCTGACATCCAGGGCGGCACGACGGCCGAAGGTATCCACCTGGCGGCGATGGCCGGCAGCATCGATCTGCTGCAACGGTGCTATACCGGACTGGAAGCACGGGACGACCGACTCATTCTCGGGCCGCAGTGGCCGGAGACACTCGGCCCCATCGAGTTCCCACTGGTGTATCGCGGCCAGCGCCTTCATCTCCAAGTCAGCGGACGAACCGCCACCGTCACTTCTGAGGCAGGCAACACCGGGTCGGTCGATGTCGAATGCCGAGGCCACGTGCGAAAGCTGTTGCCCGGATGCACGATCGACGTCGAGTGACGAATGCGGACAGGTGACCATCGCCACCAAAGCTGGGCCGAATGGCCCTGCCAGAAATCCGGCAACGGTCATAGCGTTTCGGATGAAAGGAGTTACCCGCTAGCCGGTTTTGATCGGAGAATCCAATGAGTCTTCCGCAATCGTCGCAGCAGCGGGTCGTTGTCGGTATCGACGGATCCGACGCAGCGATCAATGCGGCCAAATGGGCGGTGACCGAGGCCATTAGCCGCGATGTGCCACTGCGGCTTGTCCACGCGATCCCGCAACGGGAGCCGGACGGGGCCGCCAACGACGCCAGCCTGGATATCGAATACGGCCAAGCAGCGCTACGCGCTGCCTGCACCGCAGTCAATGCGATGGGAACGCCAGTCAAAATCGATACCGACCTGGTGCACGGATCTCCCGCAAGTGTGTTGATCGACGAATCCGACTATGCGGCAATGATTTGCATCGGGTCCATTGGCATCGATCAGCTCGCTCGCAGGATACTCGGCTCGACCGCAGCTACCGTCGCCGAGAAGGCTCATTGTCCGGTGGCCGTCATTCGACACAACCGAGAGGGCGCCGATCCCAACTCAGGGTGGGTCGCTGTCGTCGTGGATGATTCACCCGGGAATGACGCTGTGCTCGAACACGGTTTCCGGGAAGCGCGACTGCGCGACGCACCCATCCTGGCGATGGGCGTCTGGCGATGGGGTCTGGGCGAAATCCCTTACCGACAACTGGATGATCGGCTACGCCGTTGGGTATCCGAATACCGCGAGGTGAATGTCCTTCCGGCTGCCGCACGAAGCGGAGCAGCTGAATTCCTCTCCGGGACAGATCAATCCGTCCAACTTGCGGTGGTGGACAGCTCAGACGCCGATCAAGTCGCGCGAATAGTCGGTCCGATCAACTCACATTTTGGGCACGAGGGATGTTCGGTTCTCGTGGTACGTAGCTGACGACGCGGTCAGTGTGGATCCGACGCACCTTCGCGTTTGGGCATCGCGGCCACCAACGGGGTGTCGGCACCGAGCGGGCCGACGCTGTCAGCACCACCCGGGCAGCCCACCGGTGCAACACGACCCGGCAACGGCTTGCTGAAGAAGGCGGCGTTGTCGGCCAAATGCTGCAATTCGTCGGCAGGCAAGTCGCCCTCCCAGTAGATCGCATCCATGCGGCACGCGGGCTTGCACGCACCGCAATCCACGCATTCGTCGGGATTGATATACATTGCCCGGGCGCCCTCATAGATGCAGTCGACGGGGCACTCCTGAACACAGGACTTATCCAGTACATCTACACAGGCGGCACCGATCACATATGTCATAGATTTCACGGTAGCCAGTCAGGACCGAGATTCGCGCTCGGCGTAGGGCCTCAACGTTGAGGACTAAAGACCCTCGCACGATGCCACACGGCTAATCACCCCGCACGACGATCACCGGAACCGTTGCCGTTTGCGCGACATGGGAGCTGACCGAGCCCAGCAGCATACCGACAAACCCGCCGCGGCCGTGGCTTCCAACCACCACCAGCTGCGCGCGCTGCGATTCGTCCAGCAGCCACCGAGAGGGCTGGTCACAGCAGAGCACACGCTTGACGTGCACATCTGCATATTGTTCTTGCCATCCGGCGAGGCGTTCGGCGAGGATCTCCAGCCCTCTGGCTTCGCTGTCCCGCCAGTCCATTCCAAGCATCGGAAACACTCCGACGTCGCTCCATGCGTGCAACGCGACCAGCGCAACACCTCGGCGCGAGGCTTCGTCAAAAGCCAGCGCCGTCGCCGCTTCGGAGGCGGGTGAACCATCAACGCCCAACAGCACGGGAGCGGTGGAATCAGGAGCAGCGTCACCATCGGAATGAATGACCGCGACCGGGCAATGGGCATGGTGTAGCAGCGCCGCGGTAACCGAGCCCAGCAGCAGTCGCCCCAACGCACCAAGCCCCTGGCTACCGACCACCATGATCGAGGCGTCTTTGGACGCCTCGATCAGTGCCGGTGCGACGTTGGAATAGACCATCTCCATGCGCACTTTGGGTGATTCGGTTTCACCCAGCCTGGCGCTGAGCGTCTTGTGGGCCCGTTCGACAACCTCCTGTCCGGCCTCCTTCTGCCACTCCGGCATTTCGTCATACAGCTGACCCACCGGCCACCCGACAACTATGGGAGGAACGGCATGGATCAGTGTGATAGGTGTGTGGCGCATGGCCGCGTCACCGGCGCCCCAAGCCACCGCGGCGTCGGATGCCGCTGAACCGTCGACACAGACGACTGTTCCGTATTTCTTTGTGGTTTCCGACATGTCGCACTCCTTGCTATGAAAACGCGTTCGCGTTCGATCGCATATCGTCGAGGACGTCTGGCAGCTCGACCTCGACGCGGCAAACCGCCCCGTAATTCGTTGGCTTGCACCACCAGCCGAGATCGAACAGCAGTGTGAGCATGAGATGGTTCTCGCTGAGAACGTCGGCGACGAATCGCCCGATTCCGTAGCCTCTCGCGACATGGGCGAGGTGTTTGAGCAAAGCTGTTCCGACGCCGAGCGAATGATCCTCGTGGGCGACCGTGACCGCGACTTCGGCAACTTTCGGGTCATCGCGGGTGACGACGTAGTGCGCCACACCGATCAATCGGTCGTCATCGAATGCCCCCAGGGCGTACCGATCATGGGCAGGCTCGGTGATCTTTTTGGTGAGCTCGTCTAGATCAATCTGGTTCAGCGTGAAGAAACGGAAATACCGGTCGAAGTTGCTGAGGTGCTGGTGGAGCGCCAGTGTCGCCGTGGCGTCTCCGGGGCCGAGGCGGCGCACCGCGACAACCCGCCCGTCGAGCAGCTCAGCCGTGGCGGAGTATTCCGCCAGGTGGTTGACCATATGCGCTCCTCGAGGTTTGGACATGACGTTATGCCCGGTCCGCTCGATTCGGCAGGGCCGTTAGACTCCCGCCACCGCGGCATTGGTCCCAGCCGCCCGCGGGCGGCTGGGATCCGGCCGGGATTCAGACACCAGTCAGCGGAGCGGTCCAGTGCACCCGAGTACCGCCCTCAGGAGGATTGCTGATCTCACAGCGACCGCCAACCTGGTCAGCGCGGTAGCACATGTTCGCCAGACCGCTTCGGCGCGGATTATCGACGGGCATGCCGCATCCGTTGTCGATAATGTCGAGCGTCAGCATGTCGGCGACGCTGACCTCGATTGTGAGCCGTGACGCCCCGGAGTGACGGACGGCGTTGCTCACCCCCTCCGCGGTAACCGCTTCGGCGTGCTCGGCGAGGTCGCCACCGACGGCGGTCATCGGCCCGTGCATTCGAATAGTGGTGATGATGTCGCGGCCTTCGGTCAGGTCAGCGACCACACGTTGTATCCGATTCCGGAAACCGCCATCGTTTTCGGACGGGGATTTCAGCTGGAAGATCGTCGTACGAATCTCCTCGATGATCGTTTGGAGATCGTCGAGCGTGCGATTGAGTCGATCGCAAACTTCCGGCGAACGCACGCGGGCGACCGTACCTTGCAGATCCATCCCGGCGGCGAACAGCCGCTGGATGACATGGTCATGCAAATCGTGGGCGATACGCTCTCGCTCGGCCACCAGGGTAAGCCGGCGGGCATGCTCACGTCCGGACGCGAGCAGGAGGGCGATCGCCGCGTGTGTCGCGAAATCGCTTACCAGGTCCAGGTAACTGTCATCGAAGGGTGGCTGCTCCGAGCTGCGGGCGACGACGATCACCCCGGCTACCTCATCGTCGGCCTGCAACGGCATCAGAATCGCGCTTCGCTGCCCCACATCGGTGAATGCCTGAATCGGGTAACTCAATGCCTCGCTGATCACCGGCTCACCGGAGCGAAACACAGCGCCACTGCTGGACGCGTCGACCGGAACCCGTTGGCCGATAACCTCCGAGGCGTTCAGCCCCACCGCCGCGGATATGACCAGCGTGTCGATTTCGTCGTTTGAAAGCTCGTCATCGACCGGAACGAGCACGATCGCCTGCTCGGCTTCGGTTAGCGCACAAGCACGTTCAGCGATCAACTGCAGCGGCTTCCGGTTGGGTTCCGCACTGGACAAGAGGGCCGTGGTGATTTCGCGGCTTGCCTCCATCCATTTGACCGCCATGCGCTCACGCTCGAATAGTTGCGCATTGTCGATGGCCACCGCGGCGGCGAACGCCAACGCGCGAGCGGCCACCTCGTCGGATTCGGAGAACAGCCGGCCCGGCTCGTCATGGGTGAGATAGAGGTTGCCGAATATCGTTCCCCGGATTGTGATCGGCACACCGAGGAACGCCTGCATCGCAGGATGGTGCTCGGGGAACCCGACTGCGGACGCGTGCCTCGTCAGGTTATCCAAACGCAAAGCCGGTGTGTCCAACAGTGACAGGCTCAGAACGCCCTTGCCAACCGGCAGATGTCCGATTCGCTTTGCGTGCTCAACATCAATGCCTTCGTGAACAAACGAGACCAACATCCCGTCGCGGTCGCGTATCGCCAGGGCGCCGTACGCTGCCGAGGTCAACTTCCGCGCAGCGCCGACGATCCGACGGAAGGTCGCGTCCAGGTCGAGATCGGAGCCGATCTCGACGATGACCTGAAGCAATTGCTCCATTTGATCGCGGGAGGCCAGCAACTCGTCGAGTTGCTCGTGCATCCTCGTGACCAGGCCACGCTGGCCCAGTCCGGCAAAAGCCGAGCCGCTGTCCTCAGTAGCCACCCGAACCGATACCTCCGGCCGCTCGAGGTTTTAGGGGCGGCTCCGTGTCGTCTGGGCAGCGTGACCCGGCGGGCAACGCGGAGCTACGTCGGCAAGTCTAGCCAGCTCTAAGCGACAACCCAATACGAACAATCGCAATATTCGAGACACCGGCATTAACGGTGTGGTGTGCCTGGTCAGGCTAGCTGCCGGGGGTAGGCGGAGCGGGACGCTGGTCCAGTTTGGAGGCGAACACCGCGGCTTGGGTGCGCCGCTCCATGCCGAGTTTGGCGAGCAATCGGGATACGTAGTTTTTCACCGTTTTCTCGGCCAAGAACATGCGCGCGGCGATCTGCCGGTTGGTCAATCCCTCGCTGAGCAGCCCGAGCAGTGTTCGTTCCCGATCCGTCAACCCCGATAGCGGGTCCTTCTGCTCGGCGCTGCCACGTAGCTTCGCCATCAGCGCGGCGGCGGCCCGGTTGTCGAGCAGCGATTTACCGGCACCGACGTCCTTGATCGCCTGCGCCAATTCCATACCCCTGATGTCTTTGACGACGTAGCCGCTGGCCCCGGCCAGGATCGCCTCGAGCATCGCTTCGTCAGAGGTGAACGATGTCAACATCAGGCACCGCAGCTCCGGGAGATCGGACAGCAGGTCGCGGCACAATTCGATGCCGTTGCCATCTGGAAGGCGCACGTCAAGTACCGCGACGTCGGGTTTCAGCGCGGGAATTCTGACCAACGCTTCGGATACGGAGCCCGCATCACCGATAACCTCGAGCTCAGGATCCGCCGCCAGCAGGTCGGCAAGGCCGCGACGAACGACTTCGTGGTCGTCGACCAGGAAAACCGTAACCATGACAAGTCCTTTCTACCCCTGCGCCGATATCGCACCTGCCCCAATATCGCACATCATTGATCATCGCCCAGGTTCACAAATACCGCCGGTGATTGACCACGCGGAACCGAAGATCCGACATGCCTGACGCCCCGCACTCCCGGCCGAGCGCTCCAAATGCCAGGGTATTGAGTCCGGGAGTCTTCACGGAGGGGCCGTTAGGCCTATTCTTCGATCGCGGCTCGTCCGGCTGACCGACCGACCCGTTAGTCGTAGACCATTACGTCGCAGGGCTCCTGAGCCAGCGCGAACAGTTTTTCCACATCCGCGCGCTCGCACACCGCCGTGCCGGGCGTCATCAGCATGGCCGCACCTGCCGCAATCCCCAGCCGAACCGACTTCTCAAGCGGCCAACCGCGACTGAATCCTATCGTGATCGCCGCGACCATTGCATCACCGGCCCCGACGCCGCTACCACTGCGCATCGGAATAGCCGAATACCGTTGGCTCACAGACGGTGTGACAAGAAGCGCACCGTGCGACCCTAACGACACCAATACGCTTTGCGCACAACCCTTTTCGATTAGTTCACGCGCAGCCGCGAACTGCTCCGATTCGGTGACCAACGGGCGCCCGACACACTCGCGCAGCTCGCGCGCACTCGCCTTTAGCAGGTAAACCCCGGAAGAGACGTGCTGCAAACCGCCCCCGGAGGTGTCCAGAATGAAGCGGGCGCCCAGGCGTTGGCAGCTGTCGGCGACCCGCTGATAGTAGTCGGCAGGCACCCCCGGCGGCAGGCTGCCGCTCGCCACGACGAATTCAGCGGAGTCGGCCGCCCGGCGCAATTCGTCGAGACATTGCGCCTGTTCGGTGAACGTCAGCCGCGGCCCGGGAAGCACGAATCGGTACTGCTGACCGGTGCTGTTCTCGTTGACCGTCAAACTCTCGCGGGTCGCCGCCGAGATGGTGATTTGACGATACGACACCCGTTCGTCATCGAGAAGCGATGTCAGCAGACCACCGCTCGCCCCTCCGGCGGGAAAGACCGCCGAGACCGACCCACCCAGCACATGTGCGACACGAGCGACGTTGATGCCTCCGCCGCCGGGATCGTAACGCGGTGTCTCGCAACGCAGTTTTTCGGTTGCCCGCACCACGTCGACACTTGTCGTGATATCGAGTGCCGGATTCATGGTCAACGTGACGATCTGCGGTCGGCCGGGAGCCGGTGTGTCGGGCGCGTCCATATCCGTTGACTCCGCTCGTTGTTCGCTACAGCCCGGATGGGTACGTTTCCGGCGTTTCACCGGCGATCCACAGACTCGTAGGTTCCAGGGGTTCGAGCGCTCGAGTCTCGTCGATATGAATCATCGCGTCGAATTGGTCTGCGGGCCGGACGTGGAAGTAATGGCTTTGCCGTTCCGTCTCCGGCCGGTAGATCACGCCGATGGCGCGCCCCAACCGAACGATGCTCAGCGCGTCGGCGGCTTCCGGGCGCAGATCTGCCGATACCACGAAGGCGCTTCTGCCGGTCTCGTGCAACAGTTCTTCGATGCTGCCGTTGAGTGCCGGCCGCACGGCTTTTCGTTCTGCGATACCGCCCCAATCGCTGGCGGCCGTCACTGTGCCGGTGTACGTGCTGAAGCCGATCAGGCGTGACTCGTCACCGTACCGCTGGCGCGCAAGTTGCCCCAGTGTGAGCTGCCCGTCGGCCCAGACCTCGGTCGCCCGTGCATCTCCTACGTGAGAGTTGTGTGCCCACACCACGATTCGTGCCGAGGGAACATCATGGTGGCGGTCCAAATGCTTCAGCAGCGCCTCGAGAGTTTCCGCCATGTGCTTATCACGCAAGTTCCACGAGGTGACTCGCCCACTGAACATCGCACGGTAATACACCTCTGCGTTACGCACGGTTTGTGCATTTTGCTGGGCGTAGAACTGCTCGTCTTCAGCAAGCAGTCCATCCCTGCGCGCGTAGGCTAATGCGTTGCGCTGCATGTCGACAAGTTGTTCGATCGCGTCTTTTTCGCACGACGGACCGGCACCGAACGCCGCCGCATAGCCGTAGGCCTGACCGTCATCGGCCGAGGCATGGTCAAAGCACGCGTACCGATTGCGCGCCCGCGCCGCCGCCTCCGGGTCGACTTTTTCCAGATAGGCAATCACTTCCTGCATCGAACGGTGCAGGCTGTAGAGATCGAGTCCATAGAAGCCGGCTTGCGGCTGACCGTTTGACTCGTGCCGCCGGTTGCGTATCCGTAACCAATCGACAAAATCGCGCACAACGGTGTTACGCCACATCCAGGCCGGGAAGCGCTCGAATCCGCTCAATGCTTCATCGGCGGTCTTGTCCTCACCAAGACCGCGAACGTACCGATTCACTCGGTACGCATCAGGCCAATCGGCCTCCGCGGCGACAGCGCAGAATCCCTTTTCCTCGATCAGCCATTTCGTGATGGTTGCCCGAGCCTCGTAGAACTCGTGCGTCCCATGTGAACTCTCGCCGATCAACACTACCCGGGCGTCACCTATCAACTCTTCCAGCGTCTCGCGTGGCGGAACACCGGAGGGAGCATCGATGGCCACGCTGCTGACCACTTCGGCCGGGGAAAGTACCTTCGCCTTTGTCGTCGAGGATTGGGTCGTCGTAGGAGTAGCGAGTAGTTGGTGGACTTCATCGTCGGTGACCTGGCGAAAATCCCAGAACGACTCGCCCACCGCTAGAAACGGGGTGGGCATACTCGCGCAGACGACGTCGTCCACCAGGCCGGCGAACTCCCGGCACGTGGATTCCGGGGCCGCCGGCACCGCAATCACGATGTGTGCGGGCTCCGACTCGCGCAGCGCTTGCACCGCGGCGAACATGCTTGCGCCGGTTGCCAACCCGTCATCGACGAGGATGACGGTCTTGCCCGTGACCTCGAGCGGCGGCCGCCCACCGCGATAGACGGCTTCACGCCGAATCAGTTCCCGTCCCTCACGTTCGGCGATGGCACGCAGTTGCTCGGGCGAGATCCGAAGTCCCCGCACCACGTCGTCGTTGACCACCACCCGGCCGCCCCTCGCCAGCGCTCCGACGGCGAACTCCTCATGCCCGGGAGCGCCGAGCTTTCGCACGATGAAGGCATCCAGCGGCGCGTGCAGGGCAGCCGCCACCTCCCATGCCACCGGGAGCCCACCTCTTGCCAACCCCAAAACGATCACATTCGGTCGGTCGCGGTAAGCAGTAAGAAGGTTTGCCAGCAACCGGCCGGCCTCGCGACGGTCGCGGAACACACGCCGCGGCGAGCGCCGGGTGGTATCAGCTGCCCTGGTCATCATGCATGCTTCGTCAGTTCGCGGTTTGAACCTGAACGCGACGTTCCGTCGCCTTCGGCTCCGAAATCGCCACCGACACAGTTAAAATGCCCTTGTCGTAGGTCGCCGCGATGTTGTCTTCGTCGGCGCCCGTCGGTAGCGACACGGTCCGAACGAACGAGCCGTATGAGAATTCCGAGCGCCCGTCGAAGTCCTTCTTCTCGGTTCGCTCGGCTTTGATGCTAAGTTGTGCGTCACGCACCGTAATCTCGACGTCCTTCGCGGGGTCGACGCCCGGCATTTCGGCGCGCACGACGTAGCGACCGTCCTTCATCTCGCCCTCCAGCCGCATCATTCGGGTGTCGAGGGCGGGCCGCAGTCCGGCAAAGGAGGGGAAGCCACCGAACAGTTCCGACAGCTCCGGGAAGATGGATGCTGGGTGGTGATGACGCCTCACAGCAAGAGTGCTCATGATTACCTCCTAGATTTCGAGATCTACTTGCGATGTCTATCCGACCAATCAGCCAGAACCACCGAAAGGGGCTGAAGTCCCATGGTTGTGGGTCATTCGTCAGCGCCGCCTGAACGCCAGTGCGGGCGGCAACGCAGACCCCACCATCGAAACGGGCACAGTGAGCTGGCGATGATGAACGCTTGATCGCGGTTCAGCTGCTTGCGTTCGGGAATCCTGCGATGGTGCTCGGACTCCGGAACCCGCGTCCGGCTGTCCCGGTCTGACGTCCACACCGTTTCACGCCGCTTCGGTGGGTCAGCGGCCAGGCCGCTTGAAACCGACGACAAGTAAAGAGAACTCGCTGTCGCGCAGAGCCGCAGCGCCCGCAGCGCCGAGGAGCTGCTCGACCGCCGCGGTCTGCGCGGCACCGACGACCAGCAACTCGATGGCGGCAGCGTGCGTAGCGAGGTACTCGACAAGGGAGCCGTCGAGCAGCACCGTGTCGATTTCGACCTCGGGGTAGTTGTCCATGCAACGCTTCATCGCAGCGTCGCCGCTGACTGAATCCCTGAGCACCCGCAGTGCAGCACCACGATGGCGAGCCTCGTGGATCGCCAGCTCCAGAACGTCCATGCCGTCCGGGGATTCGTCGACGAGCGCGACAATCCGGCGCTGGCTCATCACGTCCGCATCGCGGCCGCCTCGCACGATGGCAACCGAGCAATGGCCGGATCGTGCCAGTTCTTTCGCAGTCGAACCCAACCAGGCGTCCGAATGCATCGCGGCTCCGGTATCCCCGACACACAGCAAGGTCGTCGAACGCGAGGCCGCGATGAGGCCTGCCACCGGCGCACCGTGGACGATTTCGGCTTCCACCTTCACCGGCTTGCCCAGCCGGTCAATGGCGTTGCATGCGGCGTGTGCGACTTTCTCCGCCGCCATCAGCGCCGCTCGAGCTGCGCGCGCGTTCGGGTTCGGATTGGTGACATCAGCAGGCGCAGTGGAATGTCGGTCCCGGCGACTTCGTCGACCGCCCACCGGGCGGCGCGAATCGCCGCAGCCGAGCCGTCCACGCCAACGATCACTGACTTGGGTGGATACCTGTCGAACATGACAACTCCCTGCGACCAACGGCATTGAGAAGACCTATTCAGCACGCTACGGAATCCGGCTGCCGGCAGATCAGAGGCATTAGTCCTCAGCTCTGGATCCCTTGGACCGCGTTGCCCCACGGCGGCGCGAACTTGGGACTTCAGGCTCTACCCGTGCGGCAGGGGACGTGCTCGGATGGCGACATACAGATGAAGCACGCCGACATTCGTGGAAGTTGCTGCACCACAGCATCTTAAGGAGAAACAGTGGCAATTCTGGATAACGTCCGAGCGTTCAACAAGCGTCTACTCAATCCGCTGATGCTGCATCTGGCGGGACGAAAGTATTGGTATGCCTCGGTGATCGAGCACACCGGCCGCCGCTCCGGCGAGCGCTATGCGACACCGGTGGCCACCGAACGGGTGCCCGACGGGTTCATCATTCCGCTGCCCTACGGCGTCGACGCCGATTGGCTGCGGAATGTCCTCGCCGCCGGACACGCCGACATCCGCGCTCATGGCCAAAGCTATCGAGTGACGCAACCCGAAGTCGTCTCCGCCGAAACCGCTGCCCCGCAGCTTCGGGCCCGGCGGCGCCGCACCTACGACCTGTTCAGGGTCAAGAATTACCTCAAAGTGAAGTCCGAACCGAGCTAGCGGCGGATCTCCAACACCTCGTCGAGGGGGCGGCGCGGTGTCGGTTCGAAAGCCAACTGCCCTTCTGGTTCGGTGCCGACCCGAATCAGTACCTGGGGTACCGCGGCCGGACCGGTCGCCAGATCGCGAATCAAGTCGCGACTGGCGTCCAGCTCCGTGACATGCGTTACGGGGCAAGTCGCCAACCCGGCCATGGTGCACTCCAACAGGATCACCGAAAGCGCCTCGCCGCAGTTAAGGGCGTCAACGCGCGTGTCTGATGCGGTGGACAGCAGGAGAATTTTCGCTTGATCGTAGGTGCCCGCGGAGCTGCGCTCGTCCGTCGGGTCGATCGGGAACCGCCGGTTCACATCGACCCGACGGGCGTCTGACTCCGACACCAGCGCGCTTTGCGGTATCCCTTCCGATTCCTCTATCGGCCCTGTCCACCAACGCAATTCAGCGTGGTAGAGGTCGTCATAGCGACGTAAGGCTTCAGTGAGCCGAGCCGCTTCTGCCAACCGCGGTCGCACGTTGTCGGACAATACGTCCAGGCTGACCAAGTCACTGTCGAACGAGCTGCGCAGTACGGGCTCGAATGAGCGCCAACGTTTTGGCGCACCGAAAGGTAGTCGGTTGGTCCGGCGACGCAGTATCGCTTCAGCGCGGTCACGGCGAGCCTGTGTCACATAATCGACCGGGGTAAAGCCGAGACTGGCCAAGTGGTCTAGATCATTCGGGTTCGGGAACTGTTCGACGGTCGTGGCCCACCCTACGGCGGCCATCGCGATCCGAAAGTGATCAAGCGCAGCGCCGCAGCCGATGATCGCTTCGCGACCGGACTCGTCGGCCGACCGCACTATGTGTCGCGGATCAAGAAAGAGTTCGACGTCCGCGCCATCGACGATCCAACGCCACGGTTGGGTGTTGTGCAGCGAGGGAGCATGACACGCCAACTCGACCGCCGCCGTGACTACCTTGGTGTCGGCCATCGTTTCCGTCATCGTCGCCACCCTTCTTTCGATATGACTACGAGCTTCGTCCCGGAAAATATCCGACGCCAGAGTCCTTGGTCCCCCACGCCAAGTCATTGGGCCTTTGACGTCTGCCGACGCGCACACCGGCTCGTCGGAGTGTCAGCCAGTAGCAGCGCGACGTGACTGGTGACTTTTTTCTCTATTGCGTATTGAGCGCGCGGAAAACGATGAAGACGCTGAAGCAATCGAAAGAGGCGTGTCATGACAGCGGATGTCATCCCCAAAACGCCGCGCGACCGACTCGTCGAGCCGAACATCAAGGACTATGAGACGGCACGTGCGGAATTCCGCTGGTCCGGATTTCCCGCCCTGTGCGAAGGGATGGGGCCGGACAGATGCAACATCGCTTATGCCGCGGTCGGCCGACATGCGGCGGGCCCCGTCTCCCGGCGCACAGCATTGCGGTTCATCACCGACAAGGACAGGAACGGCGCGATCGCTACACGGGATCTCAGTTACGCCGAACTCGGCCGGTTGGTCAGGCGATTCTCCGGTGTGTTGCGGGCGCTCGGTATCGACAAGGGCGATCGGGTGTTTACCATCATGGGCCGGATCCCGGAGCTTTACATCACGATGCTCGGGGCTCTGCGCAACGGCAGCATCGTGTCGCCATTGTTTTCGGCGTTCGGCCCGGAGCCGATCATCACCCGAGTCAACATCGGCCAGGCCGATATGTTGGTGACCACAAAATCGATCTACCGGCGCAAGATTGCGAAGATCCGCGATCGCCTCCCCTCGGTTCGACACATCCTCGTCGTCGACGACGACGGATCGGGCGAACTGGTCCCCGGAACACTCAACTTCTGGCAATGGATGGACGCCGCCGACGAGAACACACCGGTCGAGCCCACCACGGCAGAAGATCCGGCGCTACTCCACTTCACCAGCGGTACCACCGGTACGCCCAAAGGCGCCATCCACGTACATGGCGCCGTGGCGATGCATTACATCACCGGCTTGTATGCACTCGATCTGCATCCCGACGACATCTATTGGTGCACTGCCGATCCCGGGTGGGTCACCGGGACGTCCTACGGCATCATCAGTCCGCTGTTGCATGGTGTCACCTCCATCGTCGACGAGGCGGATTTCGACGCCCAGCGATGGTATGGAATTCTGCAGGATCAGGGTGTCTCGGTGTGGTACACCGCACCAACGGCCATACGGATGTTGATCAAAGCAGGGCCGGAACTTCCGGCACAATACGACTTTTCGCGGCTACGCTTCATCGCCAGCGTCGGCGAGCCGCTCAACCCGGAAGCGGTCTGGTGGGGAAAGCGGGTGCTGGGCTTACCGATTCACGACAATTGGTGGCAGACCGAGACTGGCGGCATCATGATCGCCAACACCCCCGCGTTCGACATCAAACCCGGCTCAATGAGTCGTCCCCTGCCAGGGGTGGACGCGTTCATCGTGCGCCACAACGACAATGGCACCACTGAAGTGATCGACGAACCCGGCGTCGAAGGCGAGCTCGCGCTCAGGCCGGGCTGGCCGTCGATGTTCCGCGGTTATCTCAACGCCGAGGAGCGATACCGAAACGCCTTCGCGGACGGGCTGTACCTGAGCGGCGATCTCGCGAAAAAGGATGCCGACGGCTACTTCTGGTTCATCGGGCGCAAGGACGACGTGATCAAGTCCGCGGGACATCTGATCGGTCCGTTCGAAGTCGAAAGCGCGCTGACCGATCACCCGGCGGTCGCCGAGGCGGCCGTCATCGGCATACCCGATCCGACGGTGGGCGAGATGGTCAAGGCCTTTGTCACGCTGAAAAATGGTGTCGTTGCCGACGAGGACCTGCGACTGGAACTGCTGGGCCATGCACGCAAACGGCTCGGGGCGACGGTGGCCCCCAAGGAGATCGAATTCGTCGAATCGTTGCCACACACCAGCAGCGGCAAGATCATGCGGCGCCTGCTCAAGGCCCGCGAACTCGGCTTGCCCGAAGGGGACACCTCCACCATCGAGCAGCACGCCGTTCACCACGCCGAAGGGGTGCCGTCATGACAGATACGAAGCTCGCCCATGAGCTGTTGTCGGACATGGTCCGGGTGCGCCGCATGGAGGAGAAATGCGCGGAACTCTACAGCGCGGCCAAGATTCGCGGATTCCTGCATCTTTATGTCGGTGAGGAAGCAGTGGCCGCCGGGTCGCTGCGCGCGCTGGCCGACGACGACGCGGTAGTCGCGACCTACCGCGAGCACGCCCACGCGCTGCTGCGCGGTATCCCGATGACCTCGATCATGGCGGAGATGTTCGGCAAGCAGGAGGGCTGCTCGCGGGGCCGCGGCGGATCGATGCACCTGTTCGACGCGTCCAGGCGGTTCTACGGGGGTAACGCGATCGTGGCCGGCGGCCTGCCGCTCGCGGTGGGTATCGCACTGGCCGACGCCATGCTGCGGCAGAAGCGGGTGACCGCCTGCTACTTCGGCGACGGCGCGGTGGCCGAAGGCGCGTTTCATGAGTCCCTGAACATGGCCGCGCTGTGGAACCTGCCGGTGTTGTTCTGTTGCGAGAACAACCTTTACGCGATGGGCACCGCACTGGACAGGGCCCAGTCACAGACCGATCTCACCGTCAAGGCGGCCGCCTACCGCGTCCCCACCCTGGCGGTCGACGGGATGGACGTCGAGGCCTGCTACACGGCCGCCCAACAGGGCGTCGATCACGTCCGCGACACCGGCGGGCCCTTCTTCATCGAGTTCCGCACCTACCGGTTCCGGGCGCATTCGATGTTCGACCCGGAACTGTACCGAGACAAGGACGAAGTCGAACGGTGGCGCAAGCGCGACCCGATCCGGGCGTTCACCGAGAGGTGCCTGGGCAACGGCACCCTGTCCGACGCCGACGTGCGTCAGATCGAAGACGCGGCGGCCACCGAGATCGAGGACGCGGTGGCGTTCGCCGACGCCGGAACATGGGAGGATGTGGCCGATCTCGAGCGCGACGTGCTAACTCCGGAGGCCGCGCGATGAAGACCAGCTACCGGACCGCCGTGCACGACGCGCTGCGCGACGCCCTGCGTGACGACCCCCGGGTGGTGCTGATGGGTGAGGACGTCGGACGCTATGGAGGAACGTACGCCGCCTCCAAAGGCCTGCTGGACGACTTCGGGCCGGACCGGGTGCGGGACACGCCTCTTTCGGAGCTGGGCTTCGTTGGCATCGGGATCGGTGCGGCGCTCAACGGCCTGCGCCCGATCGTGGAAGTCATGACGGTCAACTTCAGCCTGCTGGCGCTCGACCAGATCGTCAATACCGCTGCGGCCCTTCGGCATATGTCCGGTGGCCAATTTTCGGTGCCGATCGTCGTCCGGATGGCCACAGGTGCCGGGCGTCAGCTTGCCGCCCAACACTCTCACAGCCTGGAGCCGTGGTACGCGCACATCCCGGGCATCAAGGTGGTCGCGCCGGCGACCGTCGAAGATGCCTACGGGATGCTCGGCCCCGCCCTGGCGGACCCTGACCCGGTGGTGATCTTCGAACACGTTCAGCTGTACAACACCTCAACGGATGTCGAGGTTCTCGCCCCTACGGACATCTCGCGCGCCGCGGTCCGTCGCAGCGGCAGCGACGTCACGTTGATCACCTACGGAGGTAGTCTGCCGAAGACGCTCGACGCTGCCAACGAGCTGTCGCTGGCCGGGATCGACTGCGAGGTAGTCGATTTGCGGGTGTTGCGACCGCTGGACGACGAAACCTTCCTCGAATCCGTCCGCAAGACGCATCGGGCTGTGGTGGTCGACGAGGCGTGGCGCACGGGCAGCCTGGCCGCAGAAGTCACCGCACGCGTGATGGAAGGCGGGTTCTACGAACTCGATGCCCCGGTGGCTCGAGTGTGCAGCACCGAAGTGCCGATGCCCTATGCCAAGCATCTCGAAGAGGCCGCCCTGCCCCAACCCGCGAAGATCGTCACCGCCGTGCAAGACCTCTTCGGGAACCCGTCGTGATCGAATTCAAGATGCCCTCGCTCGGCTCGGACATGGATGAAGGCACCCTGAACGAGTGGCTGGTCAAGCCCGGGGATACGGTGACGCGCGGCCAGGTCGTCGCGATCGTCGAGACCACCAAGGCTGCCGTGGAAGTCGAATGCTGGCAGGAGGGTATCGTCAACGAGCTCGTCGTGCCCGTTGGCGAAACCGTCCTAGTGGGAACGACATTGGCCACTCTGACGGCGCCCGGCGAGCAGGTGGAGAAACACCGGAGGCCACGGCCGTCGACGAAGACGACGGCCAAACCGGCGAAGGCTCCACCGACGGTGTCATCCGCGCCCACCGCTCCCCCGGGCGGCGACGCTGGGTGTCGCCAGCCGCGCGGCGGTTGGCCCAATCGCTGGGCGTCGACATCGAGTCGGTGAGCGGCACCGGACCGCAGGACGCGGTCACCATCAGCGACGTCGAGCACGCGGCCGCGTCCAAGCCGGCCAAGCAACCAATCGCACAGCCGGCGGCCAAGCCGACGGCGGCCGACCGCTCGACACAGATGCGAAAGTCGATCGCCGCGGCAATGAGCCGGTCAAAGCGGGAGATCCCGCACTACTACCTGGCCGAAGAGATCATGTTGGAAAAGTCGCTGTCCTGGCTGACGACGAGAAATGCGCAGCGATCGATCGACGAACGAGTTCTGCCGGCCGTCCTGCTCTTGAAGGCCGTCGGAGTCGCCGCACAGCGGTTCGGTGAATTCAACGGATTTTGGCGTGAAGACGGGTTCGAGCCCGCAGCGGGCGTTCATGTCGGCGTCGGGATATCGCTGCGCGGCGGCGGCCTGGTTGCGCCGGCCATCCACGATGTCCCGGAAAAGAAACTGGACGAACTGATGGACGATCTCACGGATCTGGTGGCGCGGGCACGTTCCTTCTCGCTCCGTAGCTCGGAGATGTCGGACCCGACTATCACGGTCACCAACCTCGGCGACCAAGGCGTCGATACGGTCTTCGGCGTCATCTACCCGCCGCAGGTCGCGATCGTCGGTTTCGGCCAGCCGGCCGAGCGAGTCTGCGTCATTGACCGCGGGATCCGGGTCGTCTCCACGGTCCAGGCGACCCTGGCCGCCGACCACCGTGCCAGTGACGGTCACCGAGGCGCGTTATTCCTGACCGCAATCAACGACCTGCTGCAACAACCCGACATCCTGGAGAAGTGATGGGTCATGACTAACGACGACACCCGCGCCGCAATCTTGTCCGTGCTGACAACCATCGCCCCGGAGATCGAGCCCGAGGACTTGCAGGATGACGTCCAGCTGCGGGACCAGGTCGACCTCGATTCCATGGACTGGCTGAATTTTCTGCGCGGCATCCATAAGCAGCTGCGAGTCGACATCCCGGAAGCCGACTACGCGTCATTGCGGACGCTGGCCGACGTGGTCAGCTACGTGGAGAAGAACCGCGAAAATTAGCCCAACGGCCCAGCCCGCGGGGACATACGGCCCTAGGCGCTAACCCGAAGGTCGCCTTAGCGTCAACACATGCGCCCGACGCCAGACACCCAAGTACTGCGGACGGCCGTGCAGTTGGCATGCCGGGCGCCGTCCGTGCACAACAGCCAGCCATGGAAGTGGGTGGCGCAAGGTCCGATTCTGCGGTTGTTCATCGATCGTGACCGCGCAGTACCCGGCGCGGATTGCTATATGCGCGAAGCGATCATCAGTTGCGGCGCGGTCCTCGATCATCTCCGTGTCGCCATGCAGGCTGCGGGTTGGCGAGCTGATATCAGACGATTTCCCAACCGCAAAGACCGCGACGAGCTCGCGTCGATCTCATTCAGCTTCACCGGACACGTCATCGACCCGCAGCGCGAACGAGCTCAGGCGATCCTGCAGCGCAGAACCGACCGGCTTTCCCTGCAAGAGCCCGCGTATTGGGATTTCTTCGAACCCACCCTCTACAACGTCATCGATGAGAGCCGGGTGAAATTGCACGTGCTCGCCGACGACACGCGATCGCAGTTGGCCAGCGCAGCGAGCCTCACCGAAGCCATCCGTAACGACGACTGGCTCTATCTAGCCGAACTGGATTGGTGGACATCGCCGTTCGCAATCAACGAAGGTATACCCCCGAGCGCGCTCGCATCAGACATCGAACACTCCCGGGTAGATGTGGGACGGTCGTTTCCGGTCAGAATTCATGCGGACAGACGCCCACAAATCGAGGTGGACCGGTCGAAGATTCTTGTCTTGTCCACCGCCGAGGACACCAGGGCAGATTGGCTCAGATCCGGCGAGGCGCTGTCGATGGTATTGCTGGAATGCACCGTCGCTGGAATGGCAACCTGCCCGCTGACACATCTCATCGAGGTCGACGAAAGTCGCGACATCGTGCGAGACCTGATCGACCGGTCCGGCGAACCCCAGGCGCTGATCCGCGTCGGCATCGCACCCGCGATGGAGCATTCCGCGCCACCCACGCCGCGGCGTCCGCTCCACGACGTCTTGACGATCCGCTAAACAGCCCAACGACGGGGTTAACCTACTTTGGTCCCCAGGGGCCAGGACCTTTGGCAGACGCAATCGCCCGGCCTGGTCAATACTGTCATCTCCATGACGAATCAAATCCACAGCGGCGTCACCATCCTGCCGACGCACGAGTGCTGGGACCTGCTCGGAGGCGCGACGCTGGGGCGGCTGGTGACCAGCGTCGACGGCCGGCCAGAGATCTTTCCTGTCAACTACGCCGTCCAGCGGCAAACGATTCTGTTCCGCACCGCGGAAGGTACCAAGTTGGTCAGTGCCGCGATCAACAATCAAGTGGTGTTCGAGGTCGACGACCACAATGTCGCCGAGGGCTGGAGCGTGATCGTGAGGGGCACCGCACGCTCACTTCGTAGCGACGACGAAATCGCGGATGCCGAGCGTGCCCAGGTGCTGCCGTGGACGAGCTATGAGAAGTCGCATTACATCCGGGTGATCCCGGAGATGGTGACGGGCCGCCGGTTCCAATTCGGCTCGCTGCCAGGGAACGGCTAATCAGGTACACCCCCGGCCCGGATCGGCCGCTGGTGATGTGGGCGTGGCGTGAATTCCAAAGACAGCAAAACGATCAGAGCCGCGGGGATGTGTCGGACGCGCAATACGACGTATCGCCGCTCGCCCAGTGAGTGAAATTTGCGCAGATACCGGTACAGCGATTCAAGCCGGATCAGCGGGTCTAGCAGATGAATCAACCGATAGGCGGCCCGCTGCGTCCGGCTCGGGTGGGTGGCGTCGAAGATCTCCGGAAACGCCGCGAACGCCAGCGAAAGCCGGCTTGCATTCTGGCTTTTCGCTGCGGCGATCATGTCAATGCTGAGCCGTTCATCAACGCCGTTGGGGGCATCCGGGTGCCGGTACGGCGCATCGAGAGTCACTTCCGATCCCCGCCCGGCGGTCGCGTATCGGTGAAACGCCACTACCCGCCCGGTATCGTCACGAGCGATCGCTAGCTTGATCCCCGGGCATCGGCCTCGTAAGGCGCCGTCGAGGTTCATGCAAAATCCGCGCTCGGTACCCGCGGCGTGGTGCGCGGCATATAGTACGTCGGTTAGTTCGCCGAGTAGCCGGCCGCCGACGTCCCGCTCGTCGACGATCTCGGTGGTGATACCGCAATTGCGGCTGCGCTGCACCGCCTGACGCAGGTTGCGGAAGCGTCTGCCCTTCAGGGTGAAGTGGCCTACGTCGATGACGACGTCGCGTCCGATCGGGACCGCGAGCTTCGACCGCCCACCCGCCTTGCCCTGCCAGAGGCCCAGATGCCGGTCGCTGCAAGCCAATACGATGATCCGCCAGCCTCTGCTGCGGCACATGCGAACGAAATCCTCTACCAGTAACTGGAATTGGGTGACATCACCAATCGGGTCTCCGCTGACGACGGCGAACCCAAGCCGGGTGCGGTATGCGATCGCCGCGGTACGGCCGACGTTGAAGTGGTAGCTCTTGCTCGAATGCATGGCAAACGGCGCCAAGGGATCCTCGTCGGTGCTGTTGACGAGGGCCCAGACCTGCCCCAGCAGCTCCGGCTGGGGACGCGCGCGCGTTGCCCACATCAACGCCAGCCCACTGCTGCCCATGAGAATGTTACCGATCGTTGCGAACGACAAAAAGTGCGCGAACAGCCCGGCACACACCATCGCGCCCGCGGCAAGTAGCGCGATCGACCAACCGAAGCGACCAGGAGCGCCCCGGTCGTAGCCGAGCTGGTACCCCACGGCCAGCACCGCCAGCCAGCCCAGAACGGCCAACAGCATCAGGACGCTGACGAAGCGGGCTGCCGGCACATCCGCTTTGACCAGTACCCGTTCGCGGGCGATCGCGACAGCTGCCCCACCGCTTCGGTGGCTGCTCTTCACGGTGGGCTTACTCACTCGCGAACGACGAGGACAGAGCATTCGGGATGGTCGAACAGCGGGTGCCCGGACGGTCCGATCAGCGCCGCCAGCTGATCGGCCTCGGCACCGCTGATGACCGCGAGTTGAACTCGCTCGTCGTTCACGCGCAGAAAGCTGCCAATCGCGTACTTGGTCGTAATCGGGTAAACGCGCACCTCGGGATGAAGCCGCCGCCAATCCTGCACCCGTCGCTCGAACTCGCCATCGGCAGTCTCGGTGAGATCCTCCGGTCGGCTTCCGAGAACCAGCATGGGTGCCCTGCGCAACTTTGCTTCCCACGCAGCGTATTTGACGACGGAGTCGTTGCCCGGCGCATCGGTCATCCGTACCACGATCCAGTTGATGTCTGGCGGGGGCCGGTCGGAATGCGTGCGTAAAACCGCAACTGGGCAATGAGCCTTTTTGGCGAGTTCGGTTGCGGTCGAACCCAGAATCGCGCGGGCGTAGCGCCCGATGCCCACCGAGCCGACGCAGATCATCTCGGCGTCGCGCGATGCCTCCACCATGACCGGTCCAGCCGGCCCGCGCGGGATGTCGGTTTCGATTTTCACGGGCTTTTCGCTGGCTTCGATCGCGAACTGCGCTTCCTGGAGCGACTTCTCGGCATGCGCGAGGTCGCGAGCGTAGTCGTCCGGCGATCGATGTGTCTGCTTGATGACGGAGATCAGCCGCAGCGGCACACCACGGCCGATCGCCTCATCGAGGCCCCAGAGCGCGGCCGCAACCGCCGCTTGTGAACCGTCGATACCCACTACGATCGGTTTCATCATCCGCAGTCCTTTCCGATTCAGCCAACGCCCGGGTCACCCAGCGCCGGAATAACTGTCCGCGTTGGGGTGATCGACGAGGACGCCCGGCACAGGTCGGGCGAGCCGGTAGACATCGATCAGCCGCGCCAGATCGGTTGGTGTGATGATGCCGACGACCCTGTGCCCGTCCATGACCAAAGCGCGACTGCGGGGTCCGACGGGCGCCATCCGGTGCAGCAACGCGCTGAGCGGTTCTCGCGGCGCCGCGGTCGGCACGCTTTGCAGCGGTAGCGCGATGTCGGCCACGCTCGTATCGGTGCGTCGTTGGGGCGCGAGTTCGCGCAACTGCCGCAACGTCACCAGACCGATGATCGACCCGTCGCGATCCGTGACCGGATAGGCCGAATGACGGTCGCCAAGCAGATAGCGATGAATGAAATCCTCGACCGTTATCCATCCGGGAGCGGTATGCGGTTGTGGGGTCATCGCGTCGGCGACACATACACCCCCAAATATCTGCTGATTGGTCGCCTGGGTTTCCTCTTCACGGGCAGCGACGAAGATGAACCAGCCGATGAATGCCAACCAAACACCACCAACGAGGCCGCCCGCCAGGAACTCCGCCAGTCCCAACGTGATCAAGACGATTGCTACCACACGTCCGGCATGCGCCGCGCCGATCGCCGCGCGCACGCTATCACCGTGGCGCCGCCACAAGTAGGCGCGCACCAGACGCCCGCCGTCCAACGGCGCGCCCGGCAGCAGGTTGAACAATCCCAGCAGCAGGTTGATGCTCGCCAACCACCAGACAACGTTGGCCACGATTGCCGGGGCACCCAAGCTTGAAAGCGCCGTCGCCAGACCCCCGAACACCGCTGACAGCACAAGACTGGTGGCCGGCCCAGCGATTGCGATGCCGAACGCGGCTTTCGGTGTCTTCGCCTCGCCGTCTAGGGACGTCACTCCGCCGAACAGCCATAGCGTTACGTCGCCGACGCCTACGCCGGTGCGACGGGCCACCACCGCGTGGGCGAGCTCGTGGGCCAACAGCGACGCCGACAGCACCACCGCCCCGCACGCCCCGGCCAGCCAGTAGACCGGGCGTGAATACCCAGCAACGTGGTGAGGCAATGTGGTCGCCAGACTCCAGGTGAACAGCCAGAGGATCACAATCACGCTCCAGTGGACCTTCACCGGGAATCCCGCAAATCGCCCCAGCGGAATTGCCTCTCGCACTATTGACCTCCGTAGCTATTGCGGGAGAATCTTTTTGGCAAACGACCGAGCGCTCAGTAGTGACTCTCGCCTGGCATCAAAAGTAAGGGGGGTCGCCGGTCGGGAGTAGGGTCGTTGGACCTCACGCGCGCGGCCAATGGGCCTGTGCCCTCAGATCGCCCCGGGATGGATCACCAAGTACTCCAGTGATCGTCGTTCGGTGATTGCGCCTTGGAGATCAGTGTCCATAGGCTGGCATGAAACGCTTTCTCGTCCAAACTCATCTGGCGCAGGATCTGATTTCCGGTATGCCCCGCGGCAAGCAATCGCAACAATTGGCCTTCCTCGGCGCTCAGTACCGTGGCGCCATCCAAGAAACCCTCGCGTGCCCGTCCCGCCAACCAATCGGTAGCGACGGCGGTGTCCAGGAAATACTCTCCCGCTGCCGCTCCCTTGATAGCGGCGAGCATCTCAATTCCCTTGGCGTTTCTGACGATGCAGCCGCTGGCCCCGGCCCGAACCGTGTTCAGCATGAGCTGCGGTGAGCTGAATGAAGTGAAGATCAGACATTGCAACTCGGGTAACCGCGACCGCAAGTCCCGGCACAGATCGAAGCCGTTGCCATCGGGCAGCCGATCGTCAACGAGCGCGACATCCGGGCGACAGGGCGGGATCTGGCTCAACGCTTGATTGATGCCGGCCGCGTGCCCAACGAGTTCTAAATTAGCGTCGCTTTCTACCAATTCGCGCAATGAGCGGCGCACAATCTGGTCACCGACAACGACAAAGACACAAAATACCGCTCCCATGATTGCGAGACCTCCCTTTCTCGCCAGGTTGAGCAGTCGCCGACGATACAACCAGCAAACCGGACCCAGACTTGGCCTCGGTCCTGCCATGTCCATACCGCGAAGTCCAAGCTAGAGCGGTTCGGCACAGTAGCAATAGGGCCGTTTGACCCAAAGACATCCGGATCCGAAAGATTTTCGGGTGCGATTGAATCGTTCAGCCGTCTTCGTCAATGATGTGGATGGCGGCCTCCTCGGCGGAGGCAGCACCTCCGTCGATACCGATGTCATCGGCTATCAGCTCGGCTTCGGTGTCTTCGCCAAAGCCCATGTCTGGCGCGACGAGTCGGCTGGCTCGCATGCCGCCGACCTCACGCCGCTGTGGAAAGTCGGCTTCGCGCTCGGCTTCGTCGGACCGGTCCCATGATGTGCCGACGGACCCCACTTTTGAGGACTTCCGCCCCTATCGCGCGCAACATCCGAACGATCGGATAGGCCCACGGGATTTGTCAACAACGACCGCAAGGTCGCCAACGCGCCAACGGACGGCCCGCACGCAGCCCGACGTGGCGCTGGAAGGATTTCGGTGAGGTATCGGCATGAGCAGTGCATTATCGACGCGACTCGGCGCCCCGTTCGAAGACTGCGTTACCCGTATTCGAGATGCACTCGCTCAACAAGGTTTTGGTGTGATTACCGAGATCAATATCAGAGAAACCCTGAAGACCAAGCTCGGGATCGAGCTGGAGGATTACCTAATTCTCGGCGCCTGTAATCCGCAATTAGCCCACGAGGCGATTATGGTCGACAGAGAGATCGGGCTGCTACTTCCCTGCAACGTGCTGGTCCGCTCCGAACCGGACGACCCGGGCACGACCATTGTTCAGGCAATGGATCCGGGCATCTTGCTCGAAGTCACCGGCGAACCAGCTCTTAAGGCAATCGCCGATGAAGTCACCTCGAAGTTAGCCGCCGCGATCGCCGCGCTCAACACGAGCACCGATTGATCTCCTCGACCACCAGCCGAACTACTTCCGGCACCGCGCCCGCTACCCGAGGGGTCAAACCGCTGCCGTGACCGACGTCGGCCACGTCGATACTGAACACCACCAGCGCATCCGGTACTCGTCCGAGTGCTTGACCCAGTGCCCGGGTACGGTCGATATCGATCGTGTGCGAACTAAGCCCCTCGCGCGCGGTTGTCAGTTCGCCCGGAGTGAATCGCCGAACGCGGCCAGGCATCGAGGGTTTCGCGACCGCGGCGTCAATCACCACCGCCAACGTGGCGCCCGACCACGCGTCGAGCAGACCAAGCGGTTCCGCAACGTCGGTTATCACCCGAACCCGCGGCAACGCGAGCTCACCTAACGCGGCGGCAGCGACGACGCCCACGCCGTCATCCTTCCGGTATCTATTGCCAAGACCGACCACGACTACTCCCCCGCTGATCCCGGTCACTGTCGCTGCACCGTCAACGTCAAGAAATGCGCTGAGCATGATATGCACGGATCGTAGCTACGAATCACCTTCTCACACAGAGTGGTCAACGCGGCATCGTCGAGCAAGAGATTGCCGGACACCGTACTGGCCAGGTCGGATTCGATGGCCGCTTGATTCTGAGAAGTCGGCGGAATGATAGTTGCTGCGGAAACCAATCCATCCGCGTCGATCCGCCATCGGTGATACAACAGGCCACGGGGGGCCTCACTGACGCCATGTCCCACACCGGTGCGAGCCGGAACGTCGACGAAAGGGCGTGACGGGCGTTGGTAATCGGCGATGATCCGCAAAGACTCTTCGATCGCGTAGACTACTTCGACAGCACGAACAACGATGCTGCGAAACGGATTTCGGCATTCGGCCGATAGCCCTGCAGCCGTGGCCGCCTGTGCAGCCACGGGCGAAAGTACCGACGAGTTCAGCGAGTACCTTGCCAGCGGCCCGGTGAGGTAGCGCCCACCGTCCAGGGTCGCGTGCAGGGCAGTGGAGTACGGGACCTGCGATTCGACGATGTGATCGGTGAAATCAGCGACGGGAAAAAGGGGGCCACGACTTCGCCCGATGACTCCGTCTTCGATCGGGTATCGACCTGATGCCGTCAGCGCCAGGAATTCGTGCTCGAGCTCGAAATCGGGGAACTCGAATCCGGCAACCCACTCAACGGTGGCCAATGCACCGTCCAACGCTCGGCGCAACTGTTCTGCGATCGGAGCAAACTCCAACCGCGTTGGTGCAGAATAAAACCCGCCCAGCCGCACATTGATAGGATGGATTGCCCGACCGCCGACGAACTCCATCAGCTGGTTACCGGCCTTCTTCAGCGCCAGCCCACGCTCTACGGCCGCGGCATGATCGCGCGCCATACCCACGATGTCCGAGTAGCCGAGGAAGTCAGGTGCGTGTAGCAGGTAGATATGCAAAGCGTGGCTGTTGATCCATTCGCCGCAGTACAGCAGTCGCCGGAGCGCGACGATGTCCTCGTTCACTTGGACGCCGCACGCGTCCTCGATCGCGTTACATGCGCTTAGCTGATAGGCAACCGGGCAGATGCCGCAGACTCGTGCGGTCAGGTCGGGCGGCTCGGTGTAAGCGCGCCCCCGCAAGAATGCCTCGAAAAAGCGTGGTGGCTCATAGATATTCAGCTCGACGCTGTCCAGCTGACCTTCTTTGAGCGAAATATTCAGTGCGCCTTCGCCTTCCACCCGCGTCAGCGCGTCGACCCTGAGCCTGCGGATCGCTGGGGTCATTCCCCGCTCCGCTCGGCGGCGAACGCGGCGACGTTGAATGTCGCGAAAACCCGGTCTACGTCATCGTCAGACATCCCGTCGCGACGCAGCAATGGGATCAGCGTCGCGGTCCTCGGCGCCGCGGATGGGCCGAAACAGCCGTAGCAGCCGCGACGATGCCTGGGGCACAGGGCTCCACATCCGGCGTGGGTGACCGGTCCGAGACACGGGGTACCGTCGGCGACGATCACGCAGGTCACTCCGCGCAATTTGCATTCCGTACACACTGTCTTGGCCGGAAGCCGGGGCTTACGTCCGATCAGCAGCGCTGCCAGGGTGTCGAGCAATTGACCACGATCGATCGGACATCCCGGCAGTTGGTAATCGACCTTGACATGCGCGGACGCCGGAGTTGAGGTCGCCAGGGTGTCGATGTATTCCGGTTTGGCATACACGACGGAGGTGAACTCGGCAATGTCGCCAAAGTTGCGCAGCGCCTGTACTCCCCCGGACGTCGCGCATGCTCCGATGGTGACCAGCAGCTTCGACTGATCACGGATCTCGCGGATTCGTTGTTTGTCGTGTCGAGTGGTGATAGAACCCTCGACCAGCGATATGTCGTACGGACCGTCGACGATCGCACTCGAGGCCTCGGCGAAGTTGGCGATCCGCACCTGTTCGGCGAGCGTCAGCAGCTCATCTTCGCAGTCGAGCAGCGTCAGCTGGCAACCATCACAAGAAGCGAACTTCCACACGGCCAAGGTGGCTCGGCTCATCTAAAGCTCCTTCACACCCAGCAGCGGGCCCGCGATGTCGTAGCCGACGACGGGCCCGTCGCGGCACAGCAGCAGCGGACCCAACTGACAATGACCGCACCAACCGATTCCGCATTGCATATTGCGTTCCAGTGAAACGCGAATGCTATGGGTAGCAACGCCCTTCGCTACCAGGGCTTCGGCTCCGAAGCGCAACATCGGCTCCGGCCCGCACAGGAAGGCGGTAGTGCGATCAGCGTTTAACTCCAATCGGCTTAGCGGCGCCGTCACCAACCCGACCTCTCCGTCCCATCCCGGCGTCGGCGCGTCGACGACTAAATGCAATTCGATCCGCGGTTCGTGGGCCCATTTCTCGAGCTGCGCGGCGAAGACGAAGTCGGCCCTGGAACGCGCCCCCACGACCAGCGTCACCCTGCCATAGCGAGAGCGGTTCGCCAGCGCCCCGAGCACTGCCGGCCGCAGCGGGCACAACCCCACACCCCCGGCGACCATGACCAAATCGCGACCAACCGCCTCGTCCAACCCCCAGCTGGTGCCAAAGGGACCTCGAACGCCGACGACACTGCCCGGCTCGGCATCGTGCAGGGCACGACTCACGGCGCCGACGGCGCGGATGGTGTGCGTGATCGATCCGTCGGTGAGCGTGGGGTCGCCGCTGATCGAAATCGCGGCTTCACCTACGCCGAACGCATACAGCATCATGAATTCGCCGGGTTGCGGAGTGCGCAGTGTCTCGCCCACCGGTACTAGGGTCAGCGTCGCTGAATCGGGGCTCTCCACAACGCGTCTGTGCACTCGATAGGGAACCGGCGCCATTGCGTTGGAAGTCGATCCCACCGGCGTAGCGCTGACCGTCGGCTCAATCACTGTCGACCGTCCCGGCCATCTTGTTCATCTCCGCGGTGATGTCGATGCCGGTGGGACACCAGGCGATGCACCGTCCACATCCGACGCAACCCGACATGCCGAACTGGTCATGCCAAGTACCCAGCTTGTGGGTCAACCAATGCCGGTAGCGTGACGCGCCCGACTGACGAACGCTGCCCCCACCGTGGACGAAGGTGAAATCGAACTCGAAGCACGACGCCCAGTGCCGCCACCGTTCGGCATGGTCACCCGTGAGGTCGCTGACGTCCTCGGTACTGGTGCAGAAGCAGGTCGGACACACCATGGTGCAATTTCCACAAGTCAGGCAACGGCTTGCCACTTCGCTCCACTGCGGCGACTCACGCGACTCGATCAGCAAGTTCCGCAGATCTGTGTTCGGCATCTGCCGGCCCATCCGGGTCGATGCCGCTTCGACATCGGCTTGCGCGCGACGGATCTCCTCGCCGCTGGCTACCCGGTGAGACACTTGCGCGAGAACGTCTGCGCCCTCCCGGCTACCGATATCGACGAGGTAGGACGGTGCGCCGTCTTCCAAGCGCTCCGTGAGCGCGAGGTCATAGCCCGGTCGAACGGCCGGACCGGTGCCCATCGATGCGCAGAAGCACAGCCCGCCGGGTTCCGTACAGTTCACCGCGACGACGAAGATCTGTTGGCGGCGCCGGACAAAGGAGTCGTCGGGATACTCGGCATGGCCGAGCACACGGTCCAGCGTGGCGATGGCGGCGAGGTCGCATCCGCGTACCCCGAGGAATGCGTATCGCCGAGGTTCATCTGCGATGTCGACGCCGCTTGTCCCGTCCCGAGTGCCCGCCCACATTCGTTGCCGTGGGGGGTGAAGGAACTGCTTCCAGGACTGTGGTCCGGCCGAATGCCCGAATGCCGCGCCGTCGTCGCGGCGGCGCACTCGATAGCGCCCCGGAGCCACGTCGACACCCCAGCCGTAGGGCAGATCGCTTGCCGACTCCAGTTCTGCGAGAACGATAGCGTCGTCCCGCAGCATCGGACCGATCACGTGATAGCCCTGTTCGATCAGGACCTCGACAAGACGATGTAGCGCCGCGATATCGAACCAGGCAGCGTTGAAATTCTCGCCGGTCATCGACCTATCATCCGTCTCGTCGGGGGTGCTGCATAGAGGCGTTTGTCGTCACGGAATCGCGCGGCCGCCGTCTTCCTGCAGGCAATTGAGCTCGTGGTCCCATTGCGCGTCGCGTGCCCGATCAAGCCGCGAGCGCACGCTGATCGCGAGCGATGCAACGGCGATACCGATCAAAAGCAATATCGCCAGGGCAGTGACAAACGCATCCCCCACTGCCTGCCAAGTCGAGGTGGGCGGTGCGACCGGATCACCGCCCTTGTCGACCCAGATAGTGGTGTGATCGCCCACCTTGGCCGCATGGGCGACCTCGACTGAACCGCGGCGCTCGCCATGCAACGCGGGCCACTTTGCCTGCACGACAGTGATACCCGAGCCGTCGGCGGTGGCTCCCGTAACCGTTGCCATGACCGCGTGCCGCTCGTGCGCCTCTTGGACATAGACCTGATTCCGTACACCGTAGGTGACACCGGCCGCCACGCCCGCGAGAGGAATCGCCAGCACCGACACCGCGAATGCGATCACCGTGACCAGGGCTTCGATGCGGTCGGTACGCCGAAGCAACGGATTGCGCCCGACGATGCGAGCGATCCGCCAGCAGCGTGGGTCTAGCATAACGGTCTCCATCGCAACTCTCCTGCGCACCAAGTTATTTGGAATCGGCGATCTAATCGCCGAGGCGCCCGAGGTCCGACGTCCACGCGACGAAATCGGTGAGTTCGCGCCGTGGTGTCGACGGCAACGGATCCGCGTTGATCGGCGCCCACCCCACGCGCAGCAGCATCTGCGGATAGCTCATGCCCCCGAAGATTTCGGAGTGGACCGCCGCACGGGTTTCGGGAATCTCCAGCGGCTCGGTGACCGGGCAGCTGGCCAAGCCCATCGATGTGGCGGTGAGCAGAACCACGCTGGTCGCCTCGCCCGCACGCAGCCGGGCCAACCGGTCGTCGGCACGTGTTCCGAGCGCGAGGACCACGGCATTGTCTTCGTCGGGAGATGACCCAGGCGGCTCGGCGAGCACCGGACCGGCAAAGTACCGCCCCGGAATCTTGGCCTCGCGGTCGGATTTTGGTGTGTTGCGAGCCGGGACGCCGGCTGTCGAACCGTAACGGCCACTCCACGCGGTGAGCTCGGCGAGATAGTCATGGTTCATGTGGTCCAGCACGGACTGCGCCACAATCCTGTTCAGCTCGTCGGTGTCCTCGACCTGACAAAGCGTTACCCCGTAACGCGCGGACCGCGCCGCCATCTGTGCAATGTCGGCCACCGGCACCGGCCAGGAGCTGAAATGGCGGCGGTCAGTTCGCCGCCGCGGAATCGCCGCGGCGAGTGCAATATCCGATGCGTCAGCCGAGCGCCGCGAGAGTTCGATCGCGGCAAGGTGGTTGGGATCAGCGGGGTTCGGCAGACGGGACACTTTGGCGTGCCACCCAACCGCCGCGAAAGCGACGACGCAATGATTTAGCGCGGCACCGCAACTCAAGATCAAATCACGCCCGTCCGGGTCGGTGTTGGGCAGTTGCCGATCCGCATCGGCGTGGAGGTCCAGACTTTGTGAACCCACCAACCACCGCCAGGGTTGGGTGTTATGGACGGAGGGGGCTCGAGATGCCAGAGCCAGTACGGTGCGGATTGTGCCCGCATCGGGAAAATGCGCGTTCACGGCTTTGGTCCCTTCCACAAATTCTGATGTAAACCATCCCGGGTTTGCAGCTGTCACACGAGGGGACGACGACCCCAGTCCGAGGGACTTTGTGCCACAGCCCTGTCTGCGGTCGCTGGCAACGCCCAGGCGGCACTCGCAAGGGTCACTTCAACGGACAATTGGTTGCCGACGCCGTAGGCGGAAGCCCAGTCGCCGAGGCACGCCGCTCGTGCCAAATCCTCGACAAGGGGACTGGAGGCACCCAGTTCCCCGAGCCACCCCGTGACTATGGTTGCGATCTCGTCGCCACGCACATCAACTGATCGGCCGTCATGCAAGCGATCGGTAATGCGATACGTCGTCTCGAACCGCGCCATATGCTTTGTGAACCTCATGGCAGCCCCCTCGGTCGGCTAGATAGTCGATCTGACCATTTCTCCGGTTCGGCGAGTTAGAGGCAAACGCAACCGGCATGCAGTGCTTCGGTCGCACTTCTCACCACGCCGAAGTCCTACCGGCAAAGGCCTTTGGCCACCATGCTCCGCGGGCCCAATGGCCCTAGATGAGCGCAATACTCGGGCTTACCTGTCGGCCGCGTCGCCCCCGCCCGCAGCCAGCTGGGCGCGCCCTGCCAATGCCGCGGCGATCGAGGCGCACGCAATCGTCAACAAGGCGCCGAGCATCAGAGCGGACCCCTCGCCCGGGGCGAGCAGGTTTTCCTGATTGCCGATCGTGGCCGCGGCCACCGGCACACCGAGCTGTGCGGCCGACAGCATGGCGAGGGTCAGCGGCTGGCCGAACAGCCTGCCCACACAGTGCGCCAGCACAGCGCCCAGCCCCAGGCCCGCGCCCAACAGAATCAATTTCGGGTGCGCACCCAGCTCGCGCACGTGCAGGGACGCGCCCAGCCAGACAAAGAACAGCGGGCTGAAGAATCCCTCGGTGATCCCGAACAGCTGACGCGCCAACCGTCGCGGCTCCCCGACCGCGGCGATCACCAAACCCAACGCGAAGCCGGCCAGCATGATCGACACGTGGGTGCCCAGCGCCAGCGCCGCCAGCACAAACAGTACGAACAGATTGGTCCGCAGTTCCAGCGCGAACTTTTGCTTCTCGGAGTAGTCGTGCAGGCGTTGACGCCAGCCTCGACGATCTGCCACGAGTAAAACCAAGTACAGCAGGCTGGCGCAGGCCGCGATCGTCAGCGCCCCGAGCGCCGCAGTCGCCGCCCTGCTCAGGTCGATCACCAGGGGCAGCAACACAATACATGCCGTATCGGCGATCGCGATCTGTGCGGTCAGCGAGAGCACACGCGGCCTTTGCAGGTGTAGCGAGTCGATCATCGGCAATGCCAGTGCCGCCGACGACGACGTCATCAATACCGCGTACAGGGTCGCGTGGCCGGTACCGAACTGCCACGCCAGCGCCACACCGAGGGCAGCGGCGACAACCCCGCACAGCGCCGCTCGGACAAACGCCCGCGGCACCGCGGCGCGCACCTGCGGACTTCGCACCGGAACGTGCGTGCCCACCACGAACATCACCAACGCGAAGCCGATGTTCGCGAACAATTGGAACGTCGGATCCGCCTCGTCGAGAACACCGAAACCTGTCTTGCCGAGAACGAGTCCTGCGACCAACTCGCCGATGATGAGGGGAATCTGCAGCCTGGGCAGTGACGCCACCAACGGGCCTGCGAAACCTACCGCGACCAGCAATGCCAAGGTGTCGAATCCGAACCCCGACATCTCAGCGGCCCCCGGGCGGGTTCAGCCGACCACCTCGAAGATCGCCGCGGCAGAGGTTACGGCCTTGTCCGCGTTGCCTTCGTCGTGCAGCAGCATCCGCACCCCGATGCGTCCGGGCCCGCCAACATGGGCGGTGCCCTCCACGCGGAAAGGCCCAACCTTCCCACGGGACATGAACATGACATACCAGCTTACGACCTGTACTTTCCGGGTGCCGGCGAGATCGGACGCAAGGTCGACCGCCGCGGTCTCCAGCACGACGTGTTGGGGTCCGATGTGCAACGCCGCGTCGGGCGAGGCGAGTTCGGCACTCAACGCCGGTAGCACCCAATGACCGTCGTCGCGTTTGTCGGCGCCGAAGGCGGCCCACAGCGGCGGCAGGTCGGGCGAGTCCTCGATAACCAGCTCGGTGCCCGAAACATCCATCCTGTCAAGGCCTTCCGGCGGGATACCGATGATCGCACCCTGCCCTTCGTTGAAGGCGATCAACCGGTCCGGGTTGTCGGCGTCGACGATCTTGCACCGCCCGTAGCCCATGGTCCGACCCTGGTGCACGACGCCGGAGCCGACAATCTCGACCCGGGAAACATCGTAGCCGGGGTCGATGATCTGCACCGAGGCGATGACCGGGTTGGGCACCGCGACCATGTCGGTCTGGCATCCTTCGGGCGACGAGATGGCCAGTGGCGCAACCATGATTCCACCTGCCTCATTGCGCATGTCCCGGCGGATCACGACGGTGTCGTCGACGTCGCCGATATCCATCGAGGAGTGTTTGCGACCGATATAGCGATAGCTGAGCAGACCCGTCCAACGGCGGAACAGCTCATCGCGGTAGGCGTCGGCGTCGCCGGCCAACTCGCGGATGTCGCGTAGCTGGTCGCTCATTTTCGGCTACCTTTCTGCGCCGGTCAGGACGGTCTGCTTCGCCGCGCTTGATTGAACGGCACGCCGCGGTCGGCGGCATGCTCGCGCGGGAAACAGATGCCGGCGAATCCGCCGTCGTACAACATTTTTTGCAGTTCACGCGCCCGGTGCCAGGACGCCTCTGCGTCGCGTTCGAGAAGCGCGGCTTCGGCGGGACCCTGACGCGGCATATTGGCGGCCAACCAGGCCCTGGCCCGGCGGCGAAACTCCGCGACGGTTTCAGCGGTCACCAGCGGTCCCCATGCTCACCTGCGGTGCCGAATTCGTCTGTGCGTCATCGCCGATGACCTCCCGGCGCCGTCGTCGTGCCCGAACCTTGAGCTTGTGCTGGGCGACTGTACAGCACCGGTCTAGGACTGTACAGATCGATGACTTCGGACGCGTCGCCAACCGGCCCGAGTACGCGTTCAAGGCTTTGAGCCCGCGCCCACGGCGAGAAACCCCGAGATTTGCGTCCCGCGCGCAGACTCGACGCAATTGACTGTCTAGGTCGATCATGTATCCCGGACTGCTAGATTTACGGAATCGTCGTTATTTTAACCGGGCGATCGGAGGGTCGGCGCATGAGTGTTGCCGCAACGAGTTTCGATGTCGCGCGGTTTCGCGATTGGCTGGCCGAGGCCACGGGTGAGCCCGCCGACGTGTCGGTGACCCCGATTCGCGGGGGCGGCAGCTGCGAGATGTTCCGCCTCGACCGGCTGGGACAGGCCTGGGTGGTGCGCCGGGCGCCACTGGCCGCGGTTTCCGACACCGCTCATCAAGTGATCCGCGAGGCGCGGATCATGGAGGCGCTCGGCGCGGCAGGGATAGCGGTGCCCGCCGTGCTGGCGCGCAGCGACGATCCCGCCATCCTCGGCGCCCCGTTTTTCGTGATGTCGTACGTCGACGGTGGAGTGATCCGCCGCGACGGGCTTCCCGAAGTGCTGCATCGCGATCCGGCGTCGCACGGCCGGATCGGCGAACAGCTGATCGACACCCTGGTTGCGCTGCACGCGGTCGAATGGACGGACACCGCGCTGGCCGAACTGTCTCATCCGCAGGGATTTCTGCCGCGCCAGGTCGACCGGTGGCTGGCGCAGCTGGCTCGGTACCGGGCCCGCGATCTGGACGGCGTCGACGAACTCGCCGGCTGGCTGCGCGATAGGCTGCTCGCCGACGGCGACCTCACGGTGATGCACGGGGACTACAAGCTGGACAACGTCATCTGGGCGCCGGCACCGCCACCTCGGATCGCCTGCGTCGTCGATTTCGAGATGACCACGGTGGGCGATCCTCTGATCGACCTGGCCTGGGCGATGATTTTCTGGCCCGAGGCGGGCAACCCGATCGCCCAGGGATCGCCGGACGCACCGCACGGCATGGACCGCGATCACTGCCAGACTCCGGATCAACTGATCGCGCGGTACGCCGAGGCCACCGGACGCGACCTGTCGCAATTCGACTGGTATCAGGTGTTCAGCGCGTGGAAGCTGGCGATCGTCCTCGACGCATCCTACGCCAAGTTCTTGCGTGGCGAGTCCCGCAATCCGGTCCACGAGTTCTTCGGGCCGGTCATCGATGAATTACTCAGCCGCGCGAGCAGGTTCGCGAAATGACCGACCACCTGTTCGACGTGGCCGACCGGGTTGTCCTCGTCACGGGCGGCAGCCGTGGACTGGGCGCCGCGATGAGTGTCGGGCTGGCCGAGCGCGGCGCCCGGGTGGTGATCGCGAGCCGAAAGATCGCCTCGTGTGAGGCACTGGCCGCGACGATCGCCGAATCGGGCGGGCAGGCTCATCCGCTGGCGTGCCATGTCGGCGATTGGAAATCGTTGCCCGGCGTCATCGAGGCCGCCGTTTCGCATTGGGGCCGGCTTGACGCGTTGGTCAACAACGCCGGGATGAGTCCGCTTGCCGCCTCTCTGCTGGATACCTCAGAGATGTTGTTCGACAAGGTGATCGGCGTCAATCTGAAAGGCCCGAGCCGGTTGACGGCGCTGGCCGCCACGGCGATGGCCGCAACCGGAGGCGGGTCGATCGTCAACATCAGTTCGCTGGCGTCGGTGAAGCCCACCCCGGTCACCGCGGTCTACGCCGCGGCCAAGGCCGGCCTGAATGCGCTGACCACCGCCACGGCCCTCGAATACGCCGATGCCGGCGTGCGGGTCAACGGAATTATCTGCGGTACGTTCGACACCGACGCGGCGTCGGGCTTCGTCCGCAACCCCGACCTCCTGCCGGAGCTGGTGCGCCGCATCGCACTCGGACGGGTCGGCCGGCCCGACGAGATCGTCGGGGCCATCGTCTATTTGCTCTCCGACGCGTCGAGCTACACCACCGGGTCACTGATGACCATTGACGGCGGCGTCTCCGGCTGATCAGCGGGCCCGGCCCGCCTTGGCGTCGACGCCGCTCGCCTCTGCCCGCACCCCGGAGATCACCCACTCGACCAGCCGGGGAAAGTTCTGCTCGATCTTGGCCGTCTCGGCTTCGGAGCGCGTCGATTCACGCAGCCCGTGCACGTCGACAATGGAATGATTGATCGTCATATGCGCCAGGCCGCGGCAGCACTCGGTGGCCAGCGGGCGCGGAATCCCTTCCTGCAGAGTGGCTTCGAGTAGAGCATTGACGTAATCCGTAACTGCGCTGCGGTCGTCGATGGTCATCAGCTCGGTCAGAAACGGATGGGCACGAAGGGCGTCGTGCAGGGCCTGGCACCAGTGCAGCGCCGTCGACTCCCAGGTCTCGTATTCCTTGAAGTCGAGTTTCAGCTGGGCAAAGTGGCGGGCGACCAGCGCCCTGATCAATGCCTCGCGATTGCCGACTTGCTGATACAGCGTCCGCGGTGAGATCTTCAACGCGGCCGATAGTCGACGGACGCTGAGAGCCTCGACGCCTTCGGAATCCAGCAGGTCCAGCGCGTGCGTGAGGATGTCGTCGGCCGGGATCAGCGGCTTGGCCATCGCTGCATCGTACAAGCCCTGGCCGTGCCGACACCGCAGGCTAAGCACTGTCGCGGCGAATACCTTCGATCAGGTAGTCGATGTGTACGGCGAACAACTCGTCGACCTCCTCGCGGGTCACTCCCGCCGGGTCGCTGCCGGCAAGCCGACCCCGCCCGCGGGTCGACTTCGTGCTCGGTGGATGGTCCATGGCGACGAAACCCACGGTCGCCCAGGTCAACATCCGGCAGGCGCGCACCGACATGTCGGTCGACATGCCGTCGCGTCGCATGCTTTTCAGCAGCGGGCGCGATGCTTTCAGGTAGGCCGGACGCTTGGCCTGCAGGAAGAGCCGGCTGTCCGCGGCGTCGGTCAGCCGTGCCCGCAGTTGGCGGGTCCAGCGGCGCGCGTAGTCAGGCCAGGTTTCATCGCGTTCCAGCTCGGGAGCCAGGTCGTCGAGCATATGCTCAGCGACCGCGTCGATCAGCGCGTCCTTGTTGCCAATCCGGGAGTAGACCGGCGGCGGCGTGACACCCAAGCGGCTCGCCACGCTGCGCATGCTGATCGCGTCCAGTCCGCTTTCACGCATGATTTCCACTGCGGCAGCGACGATCTGGTCCGCGTCGAGCTCCAGTTCGCTGGGCACGTCTGGCCTCCTCGGTAAGCTACGGCATGGTCAGGGCGATTTTGCCGACATGTTCATTGGCCCGCATCACCCGCAGCGCCTCGTCGAGCTGCTCCCAGTCGAAGACGTGACTGATGTGTGGTTTGATGCCGGCCCTGGACACCACCTCGCACATCTCGCGGTGAGCGCGCACGCTGCCCACCGTGATTCCGATGACGCGCAAGTTGTTCAGCATCACCTCGGCGACCGCGATGGACGCCATGTCGAATCCGCTGAGCACACCGATCACCGCGATCGTGCCGCCGACGGCTGCCGAATGCAGGGACTGCGCCAGCGTCGCGGGTCCGCCGAGATCGACGACGAGCCGGGCACCACGACCGTCGGTCAGTCGCTTCACCTCGGTCTCCCAGTCCGGGGTGGTCCGATAGTTGACGAGATGCGTTGCGCCTAAATCAGATCCGATCTTGAGCTTCTCGTCGGACGACGAGGTCAGGATCACGGTGGCGCCCCGCTCCCGGGCGAGCTGGACGGCGAACAGCGATACCCCGCCGGTGCCCTGGGTCACCACGACGTCGCCTTCGCCGATGTTGGCTTCCACCAACGCACTCCACGCCGTCACACCCGCGCATGGGATCGTCGCGGCTTCGACGTCGGACAGGTGCGCGGGCGTGCGAACCAGGCCCGCGACATCGGCGACGCGATATTGCTGCAACCACCCGTCGCAGTTGTCGCCGGGCACCTCATGCTTGACCTTCGGAGTGGGCGGCCCGTCGTGCCAGCCCGGGTGAAACGCCCCCATCACGCGATCGCCCGGCCGCAGCTCGTCGACTCCCGGCCCGGTCGCGACCACTTCCCCGGCTCCGTCGGTCATCGGCACGCGCGGCCACGGCCCGGGCAGCAGGCCCAGCAGATTGACGTTGTCGTGGTAGTTGAGGCTCGAGGCGTTGACCTTGACCAGCGCTTGCCCGGCGGCGGGCTGCTCCACCGGGATTTCGACGGTCTGGACGGGCTCGCCGGGCCCGGTCATGACGATGGCTCGCTGACGATCCGGAATGCTCACGCGACGCCCGCCTCCTTGCGTAGTTCCTTCCACTTGTGTTCCGCCGCCGGCCGCCGCGACGGCAGATGGTCGGTAGGCCAGCCCTGTACCGGCTGGTACTTCTTGAGCACGTGCCGGGCCAGCACCGACTTGTGCAGTTCGTCGGGCCCATCGCTGATCGATCCGAATCGTGTCATCCGATACCAGGATTCGACGGGCAGGTCCCCTGAATACCCCAGTGCCCCGCACACCTGGATGGTGCGGTCGAGGACGGCGAGCACCACCTTCGATACGTGGGCTTTGATCATTCCCAGTTCGGCACGGATCTCTCCCGCGCCGAAGCGGTCCATTTTCCACGCCGTCTGGAACGTCAGTAGTCTTGCGGCCTGAATCTCGGTGTGCGACAGCGCGATATAGTCCTGCACCATTTGATGTTCGCCCAGCAGTCGGCCGTGCGAACGGCGCGACACCGCGCGCTCACCCATGATGTCGAGGGCGCGCTGCGCCTGCCCGAGCCAGCGCATCGAGTGATGGATTCGGCCGCCGCCCAGTCGCTGTTGTGCCAGCACAGAGCCGCCACCGCGCGGGCCGATCAGATGATCCGCGGGCACCCGGCAATCGGTGAACACCACCTCGGCGTGATTGCCCCGCCTGCCGAACTCCGGTTCGGGGTGGGCCATGGTCGGGATGTCGCGGACGATCTCCAGCCCCGGCGTTCCGGCCGGCACCACGAATATCGAAGCGTGCCGGTGCGGGCGGCCGGCTGGGTCGGTCTCGGCGACCACCAAAATGATGTCGGCGCAGGACGCATTGGTGGTAAACCACTTGTGGCCGTTGATGATCCAGTCCTGGCCGTCGAGCACGGCGGTGGTGGCGATGACGGTAGGGTCGGCGCCGGCCAGGAACGGCTCGGTCAGCGCGAACGCACTGGATATTTCCCCGTTGAGGTTGGGGTACAGCCAGCGCTGCTTTTGCGCGTCGGTCGCGCCGTGCGCGAGCAACTCCATGTTCCCGCTGTCGGGTGCCTGGACGCCGAACAACTCCATCGACACCATGCAGCGTCCGATTATCTCCGACATCAGCGCGAGCCTGAGCTGCCCCTGCCCCGCGCCGCCGAGGCTGGGATCGAGGAACAGTCCCCACAACCCCTGTGCCTTGACCTTGTCCTGCAGATAGCGCTTGACCGGCTGCCACTGCTCGGGTGTGATCTCGGCGAGGATCGGTTCCAGCGGGATGACCTCGCTATCGATGAAATCGCGCATCCACGCGAGCTTTTCGGCGAACTCCGGATCCGTTTCGAAATCCCAGGCCATCGGGCTCCTCACCATCGGTCGCACGCCGGCGACATCGGCACTTCCTCACACTGAGATCACAGTGTAATCATCGTGGTCATGCGAGGGCGCAACACCCGAGAGTCGAAATCAGGAGCTGAATTGGCCTGTCGCGTAGGCGACGTCGAGGTACTCCCACACCCGGATGATCAATCCGTCCTGCACCTGAATCCACACGCTGTACTCGTTCTCGTAGGGTTGCCCGCCGGCGAATAGCGCGGTGGCCCGCATCGTGAAGCGGGCGGCACCCGTGTCGTCCTCGCAGACCAGACGGTGCACGGTCGTCTGCACGTCGGCGTACAGCTGGCCGAAGATGATGCGCATGCCGGCGCGGATCGCTTCGCGACCCACCGTCGGGCTGCCCAGCACACCAACGGTCGGGGTGATCCACCACTGCGCCTTGGGCGCCAGCAATTCGGTGACGCGCTCGGCGTCACCGAACGCGGCCACGAGCGCGGCGAGCAACTCGCGCGTCGACGACTCTGTCATACCGCCCCTCCCAGGCACCCGTAACGGGCTCTTAAAATAACATCGATTTCGCTTTTACCTGGTGCGATCGCTCGAACCCGGCCCGATATCCGCCCCGCCGATGTGCGGTTCGCGCGGGAATGTCAGGCTGGGGCGTGACATCGGGAAACACCGGTACACCAGAATCGAGCCGCAATGACGAGAGTGCGAACGATGTGATCGCTGACGGCCACGCCGCCACGCTGCTGGCAATCGAGTCCATCAAGCAGCTCAAAGCCTGCTACTGCCGGTACCTGGACACCAAGGACTGGGCCGCGTGGCGTGCGCTCTTTACCGACGACTTTGTCAGCGACACCTCCAAGGCGGGTGGCAAGCTGATCGCCGGCGCTGACGACTTCGTCGCGTTCACCCGCAAGAGCATCGGACGCCGTTGGCAGGCCACCACGCATCAGGTGCATGCTCCCGAGATCGAACTCACGTCGGCGACGACGGCGCGGGGGGTCTGGGCGCTGCAAGACGTCGTGCGGTTCGGGCCCGGGCTTCACCTGGTGGGCTACGGCCACTACCACGAGAGCTACGAAAATCTTGCCGGGCAGTGGCTTATCAAGAGCTCCAAGCTAACTCGGCTGCGCGAGGACGTCGTTACGCCGGTTTTCTCGTTCTACGTTTCCGACCGGATCCGCAAAACGGCCGCCCGGTTCGCCAATCGGCTGCTGGAGAAATAGGAGACTTCATGACCGTCGACACCATCTTGGTCACCGGCGCCTTCGGGCAAGTCGGCCGGCGGTGTGTGCGGATTCTGCTCGATCGGGGCCGGACCGTCATCGCCGTCGACCTGCGCAGCGACAAAACCCTCGCGGCAGAAGAAGAATTGTCCGCAGGCGCGCCGGCCGGGCCGTTTGTGCCGGCCTACATCGATTTGACCGACGGCGACGCGGTGCGCGAGCTGATCACCCGGCACCAGCCCGACGCGATCATTCATCTCGCGGCGATGCTGGCGACACATTCGTACCGCAACCCGGCATTGGCCAGAAAGGTCAATGTGGGCGGAACCGAAAACGTGCTGACCGCCGCCGCCGGACTGGCTCGCCCACCACTGTTCCTGATGGCATCCAGCGCAGGCGTGTACGGATCCCGTAACCCCCACCGCCACCCGGAGCGGATAACGCCGGACACCCCGGTGAGCCCCATCGACCATTACGGTCAGGACAAGGTAATGGCCGAGGCGGCAATCCGCGCCAGCGGTGTGCCCTATGCCCTGTTTCGACTAGCCGGGGTCATCTCCCCGGATACCCAGTCGAGCATCAGCGGCGACCACCTGCTGATCATGCGCTCGATGCCGGGCGACAACCGCATGCACGGCGTGGACGCGCGCGACGTCGCGCTGGCGTTCGCCAACGGTGTGGATCGGGAGGCCACGATCGCGGGCAAAGTACTGCTCATCGGCGGCAACGAGTCGTATGTGTTGGCACACCGCGACTTCGAGGACGACATCATGACGGCGGTCGGCCTGGGCCGGCTGGGCCCGTCGGCCAGCCTGCCCGGTGATCCCGACGACTACCGCGGCTGGAGTTTTACCGGCTGGTATGACACCACCGAAGCACAAGCGCTGCTTGACTTCCAACAGCACGACTGGCCCCAAACCGTCACCTGGCTCGCCGAATCACAGGGCCCCAGACGGACTATTCTGCGGGTGCTCGGTCCGATACTGAGGCCGGTGCTGCGAGTCCTGTTGAAGCTGCAACGCCGGATCGAAGGACGAGGACCCTACGCCGACCCGTGGACCCTGATCGAAAAGCATTACGGCCCAAGCGTGCTGGCGCGCGCCGACCGGCAAGCGGAGTAGCCCAGCGCCTGCTAGAGGGCGTCCGATTGTAGTGCCTGGATCCGTTCCTCGCGCGGCAGCACCGGACCGTCGTCGATGGCCTCGGAGATGCCCAGCTCGGACAGCCCCAGTTGGGTCAGCATCGAGGTGCCGTACGCGGCGAGCATCAGCTTCTGATCGTCGCTGTGCCCGCCGTCGACCAGCATCGCGCCGATCAGGCAGATGACGGCCATCTTGTACGCGTTGAACGCTCGGTACCAGGAACGGTTCCGCAGCGTGATCCCGCTGGCCGCTTGGTAATGCTCGAGCAGTGCCTCGATGTCCAGAGCGTCAGGGTGGCTGCTGATGCCGACGGGCTGCATCCAGAGCAGTTCGAGGCAACCGATGTCGGTCAGAGGGTCACCGACGGTGGTCATCTCCCAGTCGAAGACCGCACTGACTTCCCCGCCGGTGAACGCGAAGTTGCCCGGTTTGGCATCTCCGTGCACCAGCGTGATTTTCGGGTACGGCTCCGGTTGGCTGTCTCGCAACTCCTGCAGGAGCCGTTCCAGCGCGGGCAATGAATCCCGTCTGATCCGGTCCATTTCGGTTGCCCAATGGTCGAGTTCGCGACGCAGGTGGTCGCTGCCGTCGTCGAGCGCGTCGAGCCCGGTCTGCTCGATGTCGACGGAATGGATTGCCGCAAGGTGTTCGGCCAGGCTTTGACACATCCGCGCCACCGTCGCCGCCGCGTCGGGCGGGGCTTCCATTTCGTAGACCTCGCCGCCGACCCGTTCCATCACGAAGAACGGCCGTCCGAGGACGGCCCCGGTGTCCTCGAGCCACAGCGCTCGCGGAACACGAACCGCGCTGTCCTGCAACGCACGCAGGATCGAAAACTGCCGGGCGAGGTCGTAGGGTTCCAACAGCGCCGGCGGTTGGGGGCGCAGCCGCAGCACCACATCACGGCGGGTGTCCCCCGCGACGACGGTGAGCACCATCATCTCGGCGGAGTGCCCGAAGTCCACCCGATCGAGGCCCTCGACGCGGACCTCATCGGGATCGGGAAGTTGGGTGCGCAGCCAGGTGGTCAACCGTTCGGCGACATGGGCGTCCCGTGTCATTGACGGAGTCCGTCGTCGGACATCCGCTCGACCGGCGTCCTTTCCTGAGTGAAGGCCGACATGTCCATCGCGGTCCAGTTCGGGTAGCGGGCATAGCATTCACCGCCCATCAGCAGCTCGAAGATGCCCCAACCGGTATCGCCGTCGAGTTTGAAGCGCATCAGCTGATCCAGCGCCATCGATTTGCCTTCGGTCTCGGCTAGTTGCGCGGAATCGTTGCTGTCCCACTGGAAGTGGATGAAGTACCCGCCACCGCCCAGGTCCTGATATTGGCAGTGCGCCATCGGCAGTCCGTAATACGCGTTGACGTGCTGGTATGGAGTGTCGGCGGTGACCCGGTGGGCCTTGCCGTCCTCGTCGGTGAAGACGAGCACCGCTCGGGCAGGCCGCTTGAACGCGGCGTCGAATTCGACGTCATGCTCGATCTTCACAAACCGTCTCGACAGCGCGCCGTTGTGGTAGGTGATACCGCCGTCTACGTAATTGACTGTGCCATCCGAGGATTCGATGATCCAGGCCTCGATCGCGCGGTCTTCGAAGCCGGCGTCGAGCCAGAGCCAGAAGTCGATCTTGTCGGAGACCCGCACCCCGAAGGTGCGATCCCGGCCGCCTTGGAATCCGTCGACGCTGACCCGCTCGCCGTCGATCTCGACCCAGCCGGTCCACCGCCCCGGCTCTTTCATGTGATACATGTCGGCCAGCACCCGGCCGTCCTTGCCGTGCACCTTCATCGGCAACAGCTCCCACATCGGCGCGGTGGGCTCGTAATAGAGCTCCCACGCGATGCGGGAATCGTTGGGCTCCACGTCCAGACGCCACTTCTTCAGGGGTTCGACACAGGTCCAGCGCATCGGCCCGGCACTCAGATCGCCGCGACCGACACCGCCAATCGGGCGGCCGGCCAGTAGATCCCAGTGCCGGCCGTCGGCCCGGCTGACCTTGACGTATCCCAAGCCGGTACCGGTGTTCGGGTTATTGCCGTAGCCGCTGGCCAGCAGCAGGGAGCCGTCCGGCGAGGCGGCGAAGAAGTAGCAGCGATCCGACCAGGTCGGATCGGCATCGTGCACGTGGTCGAAGGTCGTCGGCAGCTGATGAGTGAATGACTCGTCGGCGGCGCATAACCCATGAAATGCCTTTCTGCCGAATAGCGAAATCCATTGTCATCGAATTGTTTTAGCGAGAAACCCACATCGATGAAAGGTTTTTGACGAAACCTCGCGCATCAGATACTCAATGGCACAACACACCCCCTACTATCGCTGCCATGGAGCCGAGTCGGTGGTGGGGCGACGACCGAGCGATCCTCGATGACGAGGAGGCGCGCAGGCGGTTGCTCGATGCCGCGGGCCGGTGCATCGTGCGCCGGGGTGACGCCCAGATCCGAATGGCCGAGGTGGCCGATGAGGCCGGGGTCTCCCGTTCGACCGTCTACCGGTACTTCCCCAATCGTGACGAGGTGCTGTTGGGTTTGATGCTGGCGCGGGTCGACACGGCGCTGCGTGAACTGGTCGGCTCGCTGCGTCACCCCGACGACCCGGTGCGCTCGTTGCCGGAGATGGTGCTGGCGCGGGTGGAGTCGGTGGAGGGCAACCCGTTGAACGAGGCGCTGTTCGCCGCAGGGAGCACCGCGGTACCCGCGGCCCTGCAACTGGGATCCGAACCAATGGTGGAACTGCTCCTGGTGCACTATGGGCCACTGCTGCAGCGGTGGAAGGAAGCGGGCAGGCTGCACGCCGACCTCGATCCCCGCTCCATCGTCCAGTGGCTGACCGCGGCGACGCTTTTCCTGCTGGCGCCGGCGTGGCGGCACCGCGCCATGGCTGACAAGCGCGTATTCGTCGAGCAATTTCTGGTTCGGACCCTAGTGCCACAGGTCAGACATTAACCTGATTTTGTCTGGTGTCCAGGCATAAGTCTATTTTTGTCTTGACCGCCGGCGCGCACAGGATGGACAGTCATGACAAACGCCGTTGAACAGGCCCTTTCCGTCGTCGGCCTGGCCGCACATCTCGGCCGGGGAATCGGCCGGGTGACGGCCGACGCCGTCGTCGGTAGTCGAGCCGGAATGCCCCGCACGGTCGGCGACCTCAACACCGCGGCGCTCTCCCGTGTGATGGGCCGCAACGTCAGGTCGATCCGCGTGCTGGCCAGCGACGCCGGCACGTCGTCACGGGCACGACTGGTGCTGACCGGCGATGACGTACCGGAGTCGGTATTCGTCAAGATCACCGCGCAGTCCGCCGCGACCCGGCTGATGGGTGAGCTGGGCCGGCTGGGCAACACCGAGGTGCGCTTCTACAGCCAGCTCGCCCCCGAGCTGCCCGGTGTCCCGGTCGCCCACGGCGCGGCATTCGACACGTGGACCGGTCGGTACCTGCTCGTGCTGGAAGACCTTCCCGAGTCGTGCGTCTTCCCCGATACGTTGCACCCGTTGTCCACCGACCAGGCCGGCCTGCTTGTCGAGCTGCTGGCGACCGTGCACGGAACCTTCTGGGACCGCATGCGCCACAACGGACCCGGTTCACTGGGGTGGCTCTACACGCCGTCGGGTGACGTCACTTCCCTGTTGACCGGCTCGCTGATGACAACCTCGATGAAGCGACTCAGCGAGCGCACCGCTATCCCGGTGGAAAATGGCCGGTTCATCGCCGAGAACTATCGCGCCGTCGCCGCGGTGATCGACACTCCTCCACATACCGTGATGCACGGCGACGCCCATCCGGGCAACGTGTACTTCCGCGACGGCGAGGCCGGACTGCTGGATTGGCAGGCGGTGCGGCGCGGCCATCCTTCCCGCGAACTGGCCTACACGCTGGTCACCAGCCTCACACCGGAAGACCGCCAGGGCGTTCAGCGTGAGCTGCTCGACGTCTACCGACGCGCGCTGGCCGCGGCGGGTGGACCCAGCCTGGACCGCGAAGAGCTCTGGCTGCGCTACCGGCAGGGCGCCCTGTACGCCTATGTCGCACCGCTGATCACCGCGGGAATGGGCGGAATGCAGGTCGAAGACATCGCAATGGAGGGCTTGCGACGCGGTGTCGCGGCCCTCGAAGACCTGGAAACCGTTGCCGCGCTGAAGGGTTCGCTGTAAGCAACGACTAGCGGTCGATCCATCCCATTTGCGCTTCGGCGTGGTGTCCGCCTGCGGCCGGGGTGAGTTGGTCCAGTCGCGCCAGCTGCTCAGCCGAGAGCTCGATGCGATCGGCTGCGACGTTTTCCTCAAGGCGGGCAACCTTTTTCGTTCCGGGAATCGGCACGATGTCGGATCCCCTGGCCAGCAGCCAGGCCAGTGCAACCTGCGCCGGGGTGGCACCGATGTCGGCGCTGATCTCGCGAAGCTCGTCCGCGCTGCGGAGGTTGTGGTCGAAGTTCTCGTCGAAGAAGCGCGGATTGGTCTTACGGTAATCGGTGTCGGGAAGCTCCGCGTTGGATCGGATTGCGCCGGTGAGGAACCCGCGGCCCAGTGGTGAGTACGGGACGAACCCGATTCCCAGCTCACGCAGCACCGCCAGGATGCCGTCTTCGGGATCGCGGGTCCACAAGGAGTATTCCGATTGCACTGCGGCGACGGGGTGCACCGCGTGTGCGCGGCGGATCGTGTTCACACCCACTTCGGAGAGTCCGATGTGTCGAATCTTGCCGGCACCCACCAACTCGGCCAACGCCCCGACGGTCTCCTCGATCGGGGTGCCGCGATCGAGGCGGTGCTGGTAGTACAGGTCGATGTGGTCGGTGGCCAGCCTTTTCAACGATCCGTCGACCGCGATTCGGATGCTCGCGGGACTGCTGTCGAGGGTGTCGCGTCCGGTGTGCGAGATCAAGCCGAACTTGGTGGCCAGCACCACCCTGTCCCGCTTGCCCCGCAGGGCGCGGGCGAGCAGCTCCTCGTTGACGAGGGGGCCGTACACCTCGGCGGTGTCGATCAGTGTGACGCCGAGATCGATTGCGCGGTGCACCGTGCGAATGGATTCGGCGTCGTCGAAGCCCCCGATCGAGTAGGCGGCGGACATGCCCATTGCGCCCAAGCCGATGCGGCCGACCTGCAGGTCGCCGAGCTGAGCCTGTTTCATGGCACGTTCTCCTGTTCGTGGACTCGAGGACCAACGACCCTGGCGCCGCCCGTGCTGATGCTCCACGATTGACCTTAGATTGGAGGTCGATCATGCCGGATGCGTTGGTGGACACCGACGTACTCAGGGACGCCGTGCAGTTAGCCTGCCGGGCCCCGTCTCTGCACAACAGTCAGCCGTGGCGGTGGGTAGCCACCGGCTCGCGGTTGCTCCTCTACATCGATAACAGTCGCAGTCTGCCGGCCGCCGACAAGTCAGGCCGGGAAGCTCTGATTAGCTGCGGCGCCGTACTCGACCACCTGCGCGTGGCGTTGGCAGCAGCGGGGTGGGCAAGCCACGTCGACATCTTTCCCGACCCTGGCAACGTCGATCATCTCGCGTCGCTCGATCTCAGCCCGCTGCGTCCCGTCACCGATCAGCTTCGCCGACGCGCGGACGCGATTGCGCACCGCCGCACCGATCGGCTGCCCTTCTCCCCACCGAGAAACTGGGAAGTTCTGGAACCAACGCTGCGCAACGCGATCGAGGCCGCCACCATTCACCTCGACGTGATTCCCGACGAGGTCCGGCCGCAATTAGCGCGAGCGTCGCGTCTCACCGAGTCTCTGCGGCTCTACGATACTTCGTATCACAACGAATTAGACTGGTGGACAGGTCATTTCGAGAGCACGGACGGAATCCCGCGCAGTTCGCTGTTGTCGGCGGCCGAGAATGATCAGGTCGACATCGGAAGGACCTTCCCGGTTAGCCGCCACGTCGAGCGGCCCGCCCCGCTCGGGCCAGACCAATCCACGGTGCTCGTTCTGTCGACCGACGACGACACTCCCAGTGACGCTCTGCGGACCGGCGAGGCGTTGTCGGCGGTGTTGTTGGAGTGCACGTTGGCCGGGATGGCGACCTGCACTCTGACCCAACTCGCCGAGCTATGGGCCAGCCGCGATCTCATCGCGACTCTGATCGGACGAGCGGCTATGCCGCAACTTTTGATCCGTGTCGGCGAAGCACTCGCCGCCGACGACGCGCCCCCCATGACACCGCGGCGACCACTGGGTGACGTTCTGACCTTCCTCCCCGACGCACCTCGCTGATCGAAAAGCGCGCACACCTACCGTCGGCATGGCCCGACTTTCCGCGTCCGTGCGCGATGCGACTTACGACCTCCTTAGAGGGGCCGTAATGCCCTGATCGGCGGGGTATCCGGAGCGTAACGTTCGGCGGATTGGATGCATTTGAGCGCCGGACCACACGGAGATCACACCGCCAAAGGAGCACGCAAATGTCAAACAGCGTAACGGTCCACAACAACCGGGTCCCTCAGCAGCGCGCGCAGGACGCCAAGTTACTCAAGGAGTCGGGTGTACACAAGCTCGTCGTTACGGATCGCGATGGCAATTGCTTAGCGTTCGTCTTGGCTTGGGACAACTGCGAGTATGACGCCGAGAGCGACACCTACGTATGCATCGCCGACAGTGATGGCAGGGAACTCATGACCGTGTACACCGCCGGAGAAATTCGGTCTGCGCCTGGCGCGAACACATATGTCGTCACGGCACCGAACGAATCACAAGGCTCCAGGACGTTACAGGCCCTATGACGGCATGCCGACGCAATCTGTAGGCCGATCCTTGCCGGTTCGGAGGTTATGATAGACCGTTCGTACGGTTAACCGAAGGGTTGGAGATGCCCCGATTGCCTGGCAGACGCGCCGAGATTCTCGACGCTTTTGTCCGTTATGTCGCCGAACGTGGTTACGACAGAACGAATATGGGCGACATCGCTGACGAGCTCGGTATGTCCAAAGGCACCATCGTCCATCACTTCGGGACCAAAGCGCAGATGCTGCGCGAGCTTGAAGAAGCCCATCTTGGCCTGCAGCTCGATGCGCTGCGAATGGTATGGGATCGGCTGGCCACGCCGCACGAACGCATCGCGGCAATCATCTACGCCTCTGTGTTCTTGCAGGTAATCGCGCGCGACGCGACGGTGGCAAGCCAGCGCGAGGTGGTTCAGTTGTCCGACGACCCGGCGATGCAGCAAGTGCGCGCGTTGCGTCATCAACTGCAAGCGCTCGCGATTGACGCGATCCGCGATGGCATCAACAGCGGCGTTTTCCGAACCGTAGATGTCGAACTGGCGGCCCTGCAGCTGTGGGGGTCACTGCAGTGGATGTGGGTTTGGTTCGACCCCGCCGACTCCCGCACCCCCGAACAAGTCGGGGCCGCGTTCGTCGACGTGTTTCTCGGCGGACTGTTGCTCGACCGATTAGGCCTCAGCAAGTGGGCGGACCCCTGCGCAAACGTCGTCTCGGTGGTGCGCGAATGCCTTGCCGAAGTAGCAGCTTGACCCCTGGCGACAGCATGCTCGCCGCGAAAAGCTAGTTGATTGCCGCTATTTCGGCATAACTTTGCGAACGTAGCCGGCTATTGTTCGCCGCGCGCGACCGACCAGGGGCTTGAACTGCACGCCCGTCGGCCATTCGGACATCGGTGCAGGTCGGTATGCGCCGGCAGGCAAATCCATGCCTCGGTTAATTGACTGACCGTACGGTCTAATGTCATAGTTGCTGCGTGACGCAGAGGCGCGCGGCATCAAGCCGGGGGGCTGGGACCCAGACCCCGGAGTTCGGCTCGACGAATTCACGCCTTTGCGCCCTCCCCTCGGTTCCGCAAATATCTTCTCGGCCGCGTGTTTCATTTCGTCACTCCGCGAGCACCGATGACCGCCTCGCACATAGTCGGTGGCAAAGTACTCGACAGGATCCGACCGGGCACCGAAGTAGCCGGCGGGTTCTTCCGAATGTGTGTGCTGACCGCGAAAGCCCTGGGACAACCATTCGAATGGCGCGAGTTCATCTGGAATGGCTGGTTCCTGATGCGAGTTTCGCTGCTGCCCACCGTCGCGGTGTCCATCCCGGAAACCGTGCTGCTCATCTTTACGCTCAACCTCCTGCTGGCCGAGATCGGCGCCGCCGACGTCTCTGGCGCCGGTGCCGCGATCGGCGCGGTCACCCAGCTCGGCCCGATCGTGACGGTGCTGGTCGTCGCCGGCGCCGGGGGCACCGCCATCTGCGCCGACCTCGGCGCACGCACCATCCGCGAGGAAATCGATGCCCTAGAGGTGCTCGGCATCGATCCGATCCACCGGCTGGTCGTGCCGCGCGTCGTCGCCTCGACGATCGTTGCGGTGCTGCTCAATGGCCTCGTGGTCGCCGTCGGCCTGGGCGGCGGCTACCTCTTCAGCGTGTACCTGCAGCACGTCTCGAGTGGGGCTTACCTCTCGACGTTGACGGCGCTCACCGGTCTACCCGAGGTGGTGATCGCGTTCATCAAAGCCGCGACGTTCGGCCTGATCGCCGGTCTGGTCGGCTGTTATCGCGGGCTGATCGTCCGCGGTGGATCGAAAGGCCTGGGCACTGCCGTCAACGAGACGGTGGTGTTGTGTTTCATCGCCCTGTTCGCCGTCAACGCGGCGCTGACCACCATCGGTGTCCGGTTCGGAACGGGGCGCTGACATGACCGGGGTTACTGCGGCTGCTGCACCACACGTCCGGTTCCCGTGGAGCGCCCTCGCTCGATACGCGCAGGCCCCGGCGCGGCTGATGGTCGAGGTCGGGCAGATGGTCTGGTTCGCGCTCACGACGGTCGGGCAGGTCCCCTTCGCCCTGCACCACTACCGCAAAGAGCTGCTGCGGATGGTCGCCCAGACGGGGATGGGAACCGGTGCGATGGCCGTGGTCGGCGGCACCGCCGCCATCGTCGGCTTCATCACATTGTCCGCAGGCTCGCTGGTCGCGATCCAGGGATACGCCACGCTGGGCAACATCGGTGTCGAAGCATTCACCGGTTTTCTGGCCGCACTGGTCAACGTGCGGTTTGTGGCTCCGGTAGCCGCCGGTCAGGCACTCGCCGCCACGGTTGGCGCCGGCGCCACCGCCGAACTGGGCGCCATGCGCATCAGCGAGGAGATCGACGCGCTGGAAGTGATGAGTATCCGGTCGGTCGCCTTCTTGGCTTCGACCCGGGTGGTTGCCGGTCTGATCGTCATCGTCCCGCTCTACGGGTTCGCGATGACCATGGCTTTCCTATCCCAGCAACTCACCACGGTTTTGCTCTATGGGCAATCCATCGGCACATACAACCACTATTTCCATACCTTCCTGCGCCTGTCCGACGTGGGCTGGTCGTTTGCCGAGGTGATCCTGGTTGCGGTCGTCGTGATGACCACCCATTGCTACTACGGCTACACCGCCACCGGCGGGCCGGTCGGCGTCGGTGAAGCCGTCGGCCGGTCGATGCGACTGTCGTTGATCACGATCGTGGTGGTGGTCGTACTGACCGCCATGGCGGTCTACGGCAAGAGCCCGAACTTCAACCTCACCGTGTAGCAGCCATGACGACCCCGCCGAAGCAGAACCCGCCGCGTACCCCGCCGTACAAGACCGCGGCGGCGTTGTTCTTCGCGATCGCTGCACTGGTATTGGCACTCGTATGGTTGCAATTTCGCGGCGAGCTCACGCCGAACACAACACTGACGATGGTCGCGCCGAGGGCCGGTTTGGTGATGGATCCCGGGTCGAAGGTCACCTATAACGGCGCGGAAATCGGCCGAGTGGCCAGCATTTCGGAAGTTCAGCGTGACGGAGTACCGGCCGCCAAGTTCGTCTTGGATGTAAATCCGAAGTACATCAAGCTGATTCCGGCCAATGTGGACGCCAACATCGCGGCCACGACGGTGTTCGGCAACAAGTATGTGTCACTGACCTCGCCGAAAAACCCGACAACGCAACGTATCACACCACAACAGGTGATTGATGCGAGGTCGGTGACGACCGAGTTCAATACGCTGTTCGAGACGCTCAACTCGATCACCGAGAAGGTGGACCCCGTCAAGGTGAACCTGACGCTGGCGGCGGCAGCAGCATTCACCGGATTGGGCGACAAATTCGGGCAGTCGATCGTCAACGCCAACGCCATCCTCGACGACATCAATCCACAAATCCCGCAGATCCGACACGACATTCAACGGCTCGCGGCACTGGGCGACACCTACGCCGGCGCGGCACCGGACCTGTTCGACGCCCTGAACAACGCGGTGATCACGGCGCGCACGCTGCACGAGCAGGAAGCCGATCTGGACGCCGCGTTGTTGGCCGCGACCGGATTCGGCAACACCGGAGCTGACATCGTCGCCCGCGGCGGCCCGTACCTGCAGCGCGGCGCGGCCGATCTGCTGCCCACCGCCCAGCTGCTCGACACCTACAGCCCCGAGATCTTCTGCACCGTGCGCAACTACTACGACGAAGAGCCCCATGCCTACGAGACGACGGGCGGCGGAAACGGCTACGCATTGCACACCATGACCGAGCTGACGTCGGGCTTGGGAGGCCTGCTGACCCTGCCTGGACTGACCGGTACGGTGGCCACGATGGGGCTCCTCGGGCTAGCCGGCGTGGTGGGTGGAGCACCGAATCCCTATGTGTATCCGGACAATCTGCCGCGGGTGAACGCCAGGGGCGGTCCCGGCGGCGCACCGGGTTGCTGGCAAGCGATCACCCACGACCTGTGGCCGGCGCCGTCTTTGGTGGTCGACACCGGCGCCAGTCTTGCGCCGTACAACCACCTGGAGACCGGCTCTCCGTACGCGATCGAGTACGTGTGGGGCCGCCAGGTCGGGGACAACACGATCAACCCATGAACACCACCGGCAACGCCATCAAGCTCGGCATCGTCTCGTCGGTGCTGCTGCTGATCACCGTGTCGATCGTCGTGGTGTTCGGCCAGATGCGCTTCAACAGCACCAACAACTATTCCGCGGAGTTCAGCAACGCCACCGGGCTGAAGGACGGTCAGTTCGTTCGCGCCTCCGGAGTGGAGATCGGCAAGGTCAAAAAGGTGCAGCTGGTCGAGGGCGGCACCCGGGTGCGGGTGGACTTCGCCGTCGACCGCTCGATACCGCTGTATCAGTCGACAACCGCCCAGATCCGCTATCTCAACCTGTTCGCCGACCGCTATCTGGAACTCAAACGCGGCGAAGGCGAAGACGCCGACCGGGTTCTGCCGCCGGGTGGATTCATCCCGCTGTCTCGAACGTCGCCTGCGCTGGATCTCGACGCCCTGATCGGTGGATTCAAGCCGCTATTCCGAGCGCTCGATCCGGAGAAGGTCAACACCATCGCCTCGGCGATCATCAACGTGTTTCAGGGTCAGGGCGGCACCATCAACGACATCCTCGACCAGACCGCGCGGCTGACCGAGCACCTCGCTGAACGTGACCAGGCGATCGGCGAGGTGGTCAAGAACCTGAACATCGTGCTGGACACCACGGTTCGCCATCGCAAGGAATTCGACCAGGCGATAGACAACTTCGAGAAATTGATCACCGGGCTGCGCAACCACGCCGATCCCCTGGCCACCGGGACGGCCGACATCAGCAACGCCGCGGGAACGGTGGCCGAGCTGCTGGCGGACAACCGCGCTTTGCTGCACAAGGAGATCAACTACCTTGAGGCTCTTCAGCAGCCGCTGGTCGACCAAAAAGATCAGCTGGCCGATCTGATCCACAAGACGCCGACCGCGCTCAATCTGATCGGCCGCAGTATCGGCCTGTACGGCGACTGGGTGAACTTCTACCTCTGCGACCTCACGATCAAGTGGAACGGACTGCAGCCCGGCGGCCCGGTCCGCACGGTCCGGATCTGGCAGCAGCCCACGGGTAGGTGCACGCCGCAATGAGAACTCTGACGGAATTCAGCCGCGGCCGGGTCGGCCTGATGGGCATCGGCGTGCTGGTGCTCGTCGTGGCCGTCGGCCAGAGCTTCACCAGTGTCCCGATGCTGTTCGCCAGCCCCAGCTACTACGGGCAGTTCGCCGACACCGGTCAACTCAACAAGAACGACAAGGTGCGCATCTCCGGGGTGAATGTCGGCACCGTGCAAGCGCTCGACATCGACGGCGACCACGTCGTGATCAAGTTCTCCATCGGCCCCAACACCATCGGGACCGAGAGTCGGCTCGCGATCAAGACCGATACCATCCTGGGCAAGAAGGTGCTCGAGATCGAGCCGAGGGGAACCCGGACGTTGCGCCCCGGAGGGGTGTTGCCGCTGGGCCAGAGCACCACTCCCTATCAGCTCTATGACGCCGTCTTCGATGTCAACAAGGCCGCCGCTGGCTGGGACATCGACAGCGTCAAGCAGTCGCTGAACGTGTTGTCGCAGACCATCGATCAAACCTACCCGCACTTGAACCCCGCCCTCGACGGCTTGGCGAAATTCTCCGACACCATCGGCAAGCGCGACGAACAGGTCAAGCACCTGCTCGCTCAGGCCAACCAGGTGGCCAGCGTGCTCGGCGACCGCAGCGAACAAGTCAACCGTCTGCTGGTCAACGCCAAGACACTGCTGGCCGCGTTCAACGAACGCGGACGGGCCATCGACGCTCTGCTGCAGAACATTTCGGCCTTCTCGACCCAGGTGCAGGGATTCATCAACGACAATCCGGACCTGAATCGCGTGCTGGAGCAGTTGCACGCCCTGTCCGACGTGCTGGTCGCACGTAAGGATGATCTAGCGCAAACCCTCACGTATGTAAGTCAATTCGCCGCATCACTGGGCGAATCTGTCGCATCCGGACCGTACTTCAAGATAGTCCTGTCCAATCTGCTGCCGTACTGGGTCTTGCAGCCTTCCGTCGATGCCGCCTTCAAGAAGCGCGGTATCGACCCCGAGGATTTCTGGCGCAGCGCGGGCCTGCCCGAGTTCCGCTGGCCCGACCCCAACGGCACCCGGTTCCCCAACGGCGCGCCGCCACCCGCACCCCCGGTGTCCGAAGGCACGCCGGATCATCCGGGCCCGGCTGTCCCGCCGGGAACGGCGTGTTCGTATGCGCCGGGGCCGGGCACTCCGCCACGGCCGTGGGACCCGCTGCCCTGCAAGGGTATTGACGTCGGGCCATTCGGCGGCAATTTCCCGGCACCGATCGACGTGCAAACGTCGCCACCGAACGCGAACGGCCTGCCGCCGACACCGGGGATCCCGATCGCCGGGCGCCCTGGTGAGCCACCTCCAGACGTCCCGGGCACACCGGTGCCGTTACCGATTAACGCCCCGCCGGGAGCGCGCACCGAGAACCTACAACCGGCTGGACCCACCTTGCCTCCGTCGACGTTCCCGCCTGGACTGCCGGCGCCATTGATCAACCCCGGCGGTACCGGGGGCAGCGGCATCACCGGAGGTAGCCAGAATTGAACGACATCTTCGCCACCCGGAACCTGCGGTCCCGAAAGGTGATCGGGGCCCTGGTCGTGGTGCTGGCGCTGGCCGCGGGGTTCGTGGGCTGGCAGCTCTACCAGAAGTTGACCACGAACACCGTAATCGCTTATCTCCCAACGGCGAACGCGCTGTATTCGGGGGACAAAGTCCAGATCATGGGTGTCCGGGTGGGTTCAGTCGACAAGATCGAACCGGCCGGCGGCAAAATGAAGGTGACGTTCCACTACGACAACAAATACAAGGTGCCCGCCAACGCGTCCGCCGTGGTCGTGAACCCCACCCTGGTGGCGTCGCGGAGCATTCAATTGGAGCCACCCTATAAAGGTGGCCCGGTGATGGGCGACAACGCGGTGATCCCCATCGAGCGCACGCAGGTGCCCACGGAATTCGACCAGCTGCGTGAGAGCGTCGCCAACACCATCAACGAGCTCGGCCCGACGCCCGAACAGCCCAAAGGCCCCTTCGGTGATCTCATCGCGGCGTACGCCGACGGCCTGGCGGGCAAGGGCAAGCAGATCAACACCACGCTGGACAGCCTGTCGCGGTCGTTGACCGCGCTGAACCAGGGCCGTGGCGACTTCTTCGCGGTCGTGCACAGCCTGGCGCTGTTCGTCAACGCGCTGCACAAAGACGACCAGCAGTTCGTAGCGCTGAACAACAACCTGGCCCGGTTCACCGACAGTTTGACCGGCTCCGATCGGGACCTGGCTGATGCGCTACAGCAGTTCGACAGCCTGATCGCCACACTGCGGCCGTTCCTGGCGAAAAACCGCCAGGTGCTCGCGCGCGACGTCGACAACCTCGCCAACCTGACCACCACACTGGTCCAACCCGAGCCGTTGAATGGCTTGGAGACCGCCCTGCACGTCTTGCCGACGCTGGAGACGAACCTCAGCCAGATTTATCACCCGTCGCACGGCGCGGTCATGTCCATCCCGGCGATCCCTAACTTCGCGAACCCAATGCAGTTCGTTTGCAGCATGATTCAGGCCGGTAGCCGACTTGGGTATCAGGAATCCGCCGAACTCTGCGCGCAGTACCTGGCGCCGATTCTCGATGCGATCAAGTTCAACTACGTGCCGTTCGGGCTAAACCTGTTCAGCACAGCCGAGACGCTGCCCAAGGAAGTCGCCTACTCCGAGGCCCGGCTGCAGCCGCCGAACGGGTACAAGGACACCACGGTGCCCGGGATCTGGGTGCCCGACACCCCGCTGTCGCACCGCAACACCCAGCCCGGCTGGGTTGTCGCGCCGGGGATGCAGGGCATCCAGGTAGGCCCGATCACCGCGGGACTGTTGACCCCCGAATCCCTGGCCGAACTGATGGGTGGCGCCGACGCCGCTCCCCCGCCACCCACGCTGCAAACCCCACCCGGACCGCCGAATGCGTACGACGAGAACCCGATCGCACCGGTCATAGGGCAGAACCCGCCGCCGGTGCCGATCCCGCCGCCGCCATCGGCGCAGGCGGTGGCGACGACGGGGCAGGGCTCATGAAGGGCGTTAACACGTTGCGCGAGTTAGGTTCTCGTACTCGACACCGATTCTGGCAGGGGATGGTCCTGCTGGGCGCTGTCGTCGTACTCACCTCATGCGGGAAATGGCACGGAATCGCGAATGTCCCGATGCCCGGCGGCCCGGGCAGCGGGCCCGGTTCCTACACCGTCTACGTGCAGATGCCGGACACGCTGGCCCTCAACGACAACAGCCGGGTGCGGGTGGCCGATGTCTTTGTCGGCACGGTGCGCGCGATCCAACTGAAGAACTGGGTCGCCACACTGACGCTAAGGCTGGACAGGAACGTCAAGTTACCCAAGAACGCCACCGCCAAGATCGGGCAGACCAGCCTTTTGGGTTCTCAGCACATTGAGCTGGCCGCACCACCTAACCCGTCAGCGGAGTCGTTGCGGGACGGTGACACGATCCCGCTGAAGAACTCGTCCGCATACCCGACGACCGAGCAGACGCTGGCCAGTCTCGCCCTGATCCTGCGCGGGGGCGGCATCCCCAACCTCGAAGTGCTGCAGAACGAGGTCTACAACATCCTGAACGGCCGTGCCGACCAGATCCGGGCCTTCCTCGGCAAGCTCGACACCTTCACCGCCCGGCTCGACGAGCAACGCGAGGACATCACCCGGGCCATCGATTCCACCAACCGGCTATTGGCCTATGTGGGTTCCCGCACCGACGTTCTGGATCGAGTCCTCACCGAATTCCCGCCACTGCTCAAACATTTCGCCGACAAGCAGCAACTGTTGATCGACGCGGTCGACGCGACAGGACGGCTCAGCCGGCTCGCCGCCGAGTACCTGTCCGCGTCGCGGGGTGACCTGCACTCCGACCTGCTGTCGCTGCAGTGCCCGTTGCGCGAACTCGGCCGTGCCTCGCCGTATCTGATCCGCGCCCTCAAGCTGATCCTGGTGCGGCCGTTCGACGTCGACGCCGTACCGAAGGCATTTCGTGGCGACTACTTCAACCTGTCGCTGACGCTCGACCTGACGCTGAGCTCCGTCGACAACGCGGTCCTCACCGGCACCGGACTCTCCGGGGCGCTGCGCGCGCTCGAGCAATCGTGGGGCCGCGACCCCGAAACCATGATCCCCGATGTCCGATACACGCCGAACCCCAACGATGCCCCGGGCGGCCCGTTGGTCGAAAGGGCGGACAGGCAATGCTGACCCGCTTCATCTGGCGCCAACTGATCATCTTCAGCATCCTGAGCGTGATCACGGCGATTGCGTTGGGGTGGTACTACTTGCAGATTCCCACCGCTGCGGGGATTGGCCAGTACACGCTGAAGGCGGACCTTCCCGTCTCGGGCGGTCTGTACAAAACGGCCAACGTGACTTATCGCGGTGCAACGATCGGCACGGTCACCGCGGTCGAACCTACCGAGACGGGCGCTCGGGTGACGATGAGTATCGCCGATAACTACCAGATCCCGATTGACGCGTCGGCGAATGTGCATTCGGTTTCTGCGGTCGGCGAGCAGTATCTGGACCTGGTATCGCTAGGCAACCCGGCCCAATACTTCTCGCCGGGGCAGACGATCACCAAAGGCACCGTGCCCACCGAGATAGGGCCGGCGCTGGACGCCGCAAATCGCGGCTTGGCCGTACTGCCCAAGGAGAAGATCGCCTCGTTGCTTGATGAAACAGCCCAAGCGGTAGGCGGTTTGGGCCCCGCGCTGCAACGACTGGTCGATGCGACACAGGCGATCGCCGGCGACTTCAAGGCCAACATCGGCGACGTCAACGACATCATCCAAAACTCGGGGCCCGTCATCGAAAGCCAAGTCAATTCGGGTGATTCGATCCTGAGCTGGTCACACAACCTGGACATCCTGGCCACGCAGAGCGCGGAAAACGACCAGCAGTTGCAAAGCATCCTGACCCATGCAGCGCCGACCGCCGATCAGGTCAACGATGTGTTCGGCGATGTCAGGGACTCACTGCCGCAGACGCTGGCGAACCTCGAGATCGTGCTGGATATGCTCAAGCGTTACCACAAGGGCGTCGAACAACTGCTGGTCGCCTATCCGCAGGGCGCGTCAGAAGGCCAGGCAGTTACAACCCCCTTCCCGGGTTACGCATCGCTTGGCACTTCGCTGACGATCAACCAACCGCCACCCTGCCTGACCGGCTTTCTCCCGGCGTCGCAATGGCGGTCTCCGGCGGACACCAGCCTGGCGCCGATGCCGTCGGGAACATACTGCAAAATCCCGCAGGACGCTCCCTCCAACGCCGTGCGCGGCGCACGCAACATTCCGTGTGTCGACGTCCCCGGTAAACGCGCTGCCACGCCGCGGGAGTGCCGCGACCCCAAACCGTATGTTCCGTCTGGCACCAACCCGTGGTACGGCGACCCGAACCAGATCCTGACCTGCCCGGCGCCGGCGGCGCGCTGCGACCAGCCGGTGAAACCCGGTCTCGTGATACCCGGTCCATCGATCAACAACGGTCTCAATCCGGCGCCTTCCGACCGCGTTGCCGGGACGCCTCCGCCGATCAGCGACGTGCTACAGCGGCCGGGATCAGGAACGGTCGAATGCAATGGACAGCAACCAAATCCCTGCGTCTACCGCCCCAGCGGGCTTCCCCCGGCCGTTTACGCTCCACAGAGCGGCGAGTTGGTAGGGCCCGACGGTGTCCGGTATCTGGTCCAAAACTCGAGCAAGACCGGCGACGACGGCTGGAAGGACATGCTGGCTCCGGTCGGCTGAGCATGGCCGCAGACCCGTGCTCAGCGGCGCGATGATTACGCCGGCGCGAGTTATGGTGCGTCAATCCGACTGATCTACACCAATTTTCGCGCCCGCCCGACTTGGTTCCCACGTGTTCATTGATACTGACCGCACGTACAGTCATATACTGATCGAGTTCGACACCCACGATCGGCCGGCGAACACAGGGATCGGAACTCAATGCGGAAAGTGATTGGCCTGGGTCAACTCCGGAGCCATGCCTGTACCTACCTCGAGCGGGTTGCTCTCGGGGAGACGATCGAGGTCGTGCGTCGCGGCAAGCTGGTGGCACGAATCGTGCCGGTCGGTGACTACAGGGTGGCTCCGATTCCGGCGCGTTCGGTGGCCCTGACCTCCGATGCCAGCGGATGGGTCGGGCTGGACGAACTGCGGACCCGTGCCGGACGGTGCCTCGATCAAGTGGTGGCCGGGGAAACGATTTGCGTTGTCCGGGGCGGCAGGTTACTCGCACACATTGTCCCGGCGGGTGATTCGGTGACAACCTCGACGCAGGCCGACGCCGGTCGGCGGATCGAACTCGACGAGCTTCGCAAGCGTGCGGGGCGCTATTTCGACAGGGTTGCGGCCGGGCAGACGATCGAGATCATCCGGGGCGGCGAGTTGGTTGCGCGCATCGTCTCGGCCGCGAGTACTACGGCGGCTGGAGCCTGATCATCGGCACCATGAAAATTGGCTTCACGCAACCACACAAATCGATGCGATGCCACGGCTGCGGGTACCGTGACCGTGTGCACGGCGTCGAACTTCCCGCGATCTGATGGATCACGCAAACACCGCCTCTCGTCCGGGCCGCAACCTCGCGGTGGATTTCTACCGCGCATCGGGCGTGGTGCTGATCGTGCTGGGGCATTGGTTGGCCGGATCCGTGACGTATCACGACGGGCAGTTCGGTCGCGAGAATCCGCTCATCGACATCCCCTGGACGCAGTGGCTGACCTGGATCTTCCAGGCAGTACCGGTGTTCTTCCTGGCCGCCGGCTACGCCGGTGCTGTGTCATGGACCCATCGGCGCGGTGCCGGCGGCTTCTCCCGAGAAGTCTGGCTTCGGCATCGACTGGCCCGGGTGCTCGGCCCCACCTCGGTGTACATCGCGCTGGTATCGGTCGTGGTGACGGTGCTGGTCACCTCCGGCGTCCCCGGCTCGATTCTGGAGTACGCGGGTTGGGCCGTGGCGATGCACCTGTGGTTCCTGGCCGTCTACGTGGTGGTGGTATCGCTGACGCCCATTGCTATTGCGGCACAAACCCGCTGGGGCCTCTGGGTACCGGCCGTATCGGCGGTAAGTGTCGCGCTACTCGACATCGCCACCCTCGTCGGTCATGTGCCCTATGTCGGATGGCTGAATTACTTCCTATGTTGGGGGACGCTCTACCAGCTCGGAATCGCCTGGCGCGCAGGGCTACTGGCCGGCCGCAGGTCAATGCTGCTCGCGGCGGGATCCGCGATCGCCCTGGCGCTGTTGATCTGGCTGGCACGGTATCCGGTCAGCATGATCGGCGTTCCCGGCCAAGCGGTGCAGAACACGACTCCGCCAACCGTCGCGATGCTTGCCTTCGCGTGCGCGCAAGCCGGATTGGTGATGACGCTCGCGCCGGCGCTTAACCGCGCACTGCGCGCCGGCTTCGTCAAGCGGGTGCTGTCGGTGGCGAATGACAATGTGATGGCGCTCTACCTATGGCACATGATCCCGGTGGTCATCGTTGCGGTTGTCGCCTACCCGGCCGGGCTCTTACCCCAGCCCACGGAGGGAACGGCGGCGTGGTGGCTGGCTCGGCTGGAGTGGGTGGTCATCCTGGGTTTGGTGACGGCGATCGAAATGGTGCTGTTGTGGTGGCAGCGACGCGTTTTCGCCGCACCACTGCCCATGTTCGGTGTACCGCTGACAGTCCGCTGGGGCGAAGTCATGATGTGGGCCGGGGTGCTGATGACCGCCTTTAGCCTGCACATTTTCGCCTACCTGGGTTTCGCGCCAGATGGGCGCCTGCCATGGGTGAACGTGCTGGTCTTCACGGTCGGGGCGGCCCTGGTTGCGCTTCGGCCCAAACAGCTAAGCCCACGGCTCGCCGATCCCGCAGCCACGATGAGGTAAGACCGGTCGCCTGCCCCATTTGCGACTGGGGCCGCAACGAGTGTGCGGGGTGCCGTAGCAGCCTTCGTATTGGCAGTATCCGCTGGACAATCATGCGACGCGGGTCCACCTGGAATGCCCGGGCTGTGCAACCTTGGGGTCGATCGACACCCGTAATCGCTGAGGCCGGGCTCCACATCGCCCGTTGTCAGCGCGGCCGATTGAGCCGTCAGTCCCACGACCATGATTAGCGTTGTGACATGACTGAGCTGAATCACCCACAGCCGCAATTGGTTTTCGACATCGTCGACACCATGGATGTCGACAAGCTAGCCACCCTCTTCGCCGAAGGTGCCCGGGTGGTATTCGGCAACCAAGCCCCATATGTCGGTCAGGAAGCGATCAAACGCGGTGCCAAAGACTTCTTCGACACCATCGCGGGACTCAAGCACACGCTGATGCGCGTCTGGGAGGTCGGCGACGACACGATCGCTCACGTCGAAGCTACGTATCAACGCAAGGACGGCACTGAGGTGAGCCTTCCCGTCGCGACGATCTATCACACGAACGGTGACGGAAAAATCGACGACTATCGCGTCTTCTTCGACGTGACACCGATTTACATGTGATCCACGGCTCAGGCCTCGGTGAACGCGTCGGGCAGCGGACGGCGGCAGATTTCGCGGGCCTCGTCGGCACTGAGCCCGAACACGCGCAGCACATTCTCGGTGACGGTGTCGGCCGCATGTGCGTCGTCGCGGCGCGGGTCGTCACGCAGCAGCTTTCCGAGCCCCAACAGCGCCCCGCCGGCCATCGCGAGGGCGAGTTCCGGGTCGTCGACGTCGAACCTGCCGGCATCGACGCCGGCCTTGATGTCGCGCAGCGCGCGCGGAGCCAGACCACGGTCGGACGACAGCAATGCCGGTCCGTGCGTCAGCAGGATCTCGCTCTCCTGCGGCCGCTGGCGAAATAGCCTCCCGGTCAACCGGAAGCTCGCGGCGAAGGTCTCGGCCGGATCTTCGATCGCTTCGGTGACCCGGTCCAGCATCGCCCCGTGCGCATCGAGCACGTCGGCGACGGCGGCCTCGAACAACTGCTCCTTGCTGTCGAAGTGGTTGTAGAAGGAGCCCATCCCGACGTCGGCGGCCTGGGTGATCTCGAGCACCGGGACGTTGAGTTTTCCCTCGGCGATCAGCCGCTGCGCGGCCCTGATCAGTGCCGCCCGGGTGCGCTGCTTGCGCCGCCCCAAGCGATTGGGCGGATCGGCTTTCTCGGGCAGCACGCTCATCCCAAAGAGTATGCATCACTTTTGAAGAATTCGTCAGAAACCCTTGACCGAGCGTTATCTCGTATGTGACGATTTTGTCAGTTATGTTTGCTCAAGCAAGCAAGCACCGGGACCTGCACAGTGAGCAGGGCGCGCTCCCCGGCGAGCACACCGGCCGGTCCCGCGATCCGGTGATCCGGGTCGTCGACATCGCGTGGCTGGAATTCGAGAAGCCGGACCTGGCCCGCTCCGAGGCATTCGCGCGCGCCTTCGGGTTTCAGGCGGCGCAGCGCACTCCCGACGAAGTTCAGCTGCGCGGCACCCAGGCGGGCGCACCGTGCGTTATCGTGCGGCAGGGGTCGCGAACGCGCTTGCGCGCCACGGCCTTTCGGGCCGGCGACGAAGCCGACGTGCTGCGACTGGCCGAGAGATGCGACACTCGCGCGCGGCCGCTGCCGGAGACCCTCGGCGGCCTGTCGGTCGACCTGATCGACCCGAGCGGGATGCCGGTCCGCGTGGTCGCCGGCATGCACCAGCTGCCGGAGCTACCCGCCCAACAGCCCCACCCGTTCAACTTCGGAGAACACCCGCAACGCATCAACACCGGCCAGCGTCCGGCACGCGTCCCCGCCCGGGTACAGCGGCTGGGCCATCTGGTGCTGCAGACGACGAAATATCTGGAAACCCTCAGCTGGTATCTGGACAACCTGGGGATGGTCGTCAGCGACTTCCTGTTTTTTCCCGGGCAGCGCGAGCGCGGGCCGACAATGAGCTTCATCCGCTGCGATCGGGGATCGACACCCGCCGACCACCACACGCTGGCACTCGCACTCGGCCCGGCGAACCGTTACGTCCATTCGGCGTATCAGGTCAGCGATCTCGATGCCCTGGCGGCGGGCGGCGAATACTTGCGCGAGCGTGGTTACTTCCGGTCGTGGGGAATCGGCAGACACATCCAGGGCAGCCAGATCTTCGACTATTGGCGCGATCCCGACGGCTTGCTGGTCGAGCACTTCGCCGACGGCGACCTGTTCGACAACACGGTCGAACCCGGCTGGGCGCCGTTCAGTGCGTCGGGCCTGGCCCAGTGGGGGCCGGCAGCGACCAAAGACTTCCTCGGAACCGACCTGAAATCGGCTCGCCACGAACTGTTTTCGATGATCACCGCTCTTCGCGCCCGCAACGAGTTCGATATCAGCCGCCTCGTCGGCCTACTGAAAGTACCCACATCATGACCGTTTCCGTGCTGCGCACTGCCGACGCCTGGTGGCTCAAAACCGGGACAGGTGCGGCGAAGATCGACACGACCGCGACCACGACCGGTGCGCTGCTGCCGGATCGGGCAGCGATCGAGGCCGCCGCGACCGCGGACACCGTCGCGGTGGAGGACCTCACGTTGCTCTCGCCCGTGACCCGTCCGTGCCGGGTAGTAGCTCAAATGACCAACTTTGAGTCGCACGTCAGGGACGCGGGCATGGATCCGGCGTCGGTTCCGCTGACATTCTTCCGCAAGGCCTCGGCATCGATCAACGGCCCGTTCGACGAGATCGTCAAGCCCCCGCACGTCCAGTTGCTCGACTACGAGGTGGAGATCGGATTGGTGATCGGGCGCGCAGTTCCGATCGGCACAACCATCTCCGACGCGAATTTGATCGAGTACATCGCGGGCCTGGTCGTGACCAACGATGTGTCGGCTCGCGACGTCCAGCTGCCGCAAACCCAGTTCTACGAGGCCAAGTCGTATCCGTCGTTCACTCCGGTGGGGCCGGCGCTGGTGCTGCTGACCGCCGACGAGCTCGCCCGTTTCGGCGATCTGCGGCTGCGCCTGAGCGTCAGTGGCGTAGAACGGCAGAACGCGCTGGTCGATGGGGACATGCTGTATCGGCCGCTGCAGGCGCTCCAATCACTCACCCAATTCCAGGAACTCGCGCCGGGCGACTTGGTGCTCACCGGCACACCCGCCAGCACCGCCCTCAGCGCGCCACCCAAACCCCTGGCCATGATCGGGAACCTGTTGCCGACCTCCCTCAAATGGAAGGTGTTCTTCAGCCGTCAGGCCGCCAATCCGAATTACCTACAGCACGGCGACACCGTAGAGGCCTCGGTAGCCACCGACGACGGAGCCATCGACCTCGGAACACAGCGTAATGCAGTCCGATTCGCGTGAGCCCTAAGGCTATTAGCCGCGTTCCGGTCGTCATCGTCGGCGCCGGGCCGACCGGCATCACCGCCGCCACCCTGCTGGCGCAATACGCCGTGGACAGCCTGGTGCTGGATCGCTGGCCTAGCGTGTATCAACAGCCACGTGCCGTCCACCTGGACGACGAGATTTACCGCATCATCGCGCGGCTCGGCATTGCCGACGAGTTCGCGGCGATCTCGCGGCCGACGCTGGGCTTGCGACTGCTCGACAATGGATTCCGCGTGCTGGCCGAGTTCACCCGCGACACCTCCCGCAGCCGAAATGGCTTCCCACAGGCCAACATGTTCGACCAGCCCGAGCTGGAGGCCGTGCTGCGGGCCAACCTGAAGCGCTACCCGCGCGCCGAGCTGCGCGGCCACGCCGAGGTCACCGACGTGACCGACACCGGAGAATACATCCGTGTCACCTTCACCGACCGTACCGACGGCACGGTGCACCAGGTGGATTCCGATTACCTGTTGGGTTGCGACGGGGCCAATAGCCTGGTGCGCACCCAAATAGGCTCAGCGATAAGAGATTTGAATTTCAACCAACGCTGGCTGGTCGTCGACGTCGCCACCGACGCCGACCTGGGCCAGTGGGAGGGCGTGCATCAGGTGTGCGACCCGGCTCGCGCGGGGACCTACATGCGCATCGGAACGTCGCGCTACCGCTGGGAGTTCGAATTGTTGTCCGGCGAATGTGCCGACGACTTCGCTTCCGTGACGGCCTTGCGGCCGCTGATCAGGCCCTGGACCGCGGATGTCGAGGACCGCGATCTGACGCTGCTGCGGGTCGCGGAGTACACGTTTCGCGCCCAGATCGCCCAAAACTGGCGCCGGGGAAACGTCTTCCTCCTCGGCGACGCGGCGCACCTGACTCCCCCGTTCATCGGGCAGGGCATGGGGGCCGGGGTGCGCGACGCGATGAACCTCGCTTGGAAGATCGCCGGGGTGCAGCACGGCGCGCTGGCCCCGGCCGTCCTGGACAGCTATGAGCAGGAACGGAAACCGCACACCCGAAGCCTGATTCGCTTGGCGCTCAACGTCGGCCGCGCGATGACCGGCGGTGCCCGGGTGGGCAACGCGCTGCGCCGCGCGGTGCTGCCCCGGCTGCGGCTGCTCCCGGGCCTGCGCGATAAGGTCGTCGACTCGACCACGCCGGCGCTGGCGTCTTCGGCGCTGGTGTGCAGAGCGCGCGGCCGACTCGGCGGCACGCTGTGCCCGAACCCGCGGCTGCGCGATGGTCGCCGGCTCGACGACGTGCTGGGTACCGGCTTCGCCCTGATCACCACCCGCAAGCTGGGCCCTGCCGACGAAGCCGCTCTGCGCCGGCGCGGCTTCGTCGTGCTGGTGGCCCGGCCGGGCGACGCCCTCACGCGTTGGCTGCGCGACGGGCGCGCCACGGCCGCAGTGATCCGCCCCGATCGAACGGTCGCACGCGCCGGGCGCGACGTCTCCACGCTGTGCGCGTGGGCGACCGGCGTCGTCGAAGGCCCGTTCGACCGGGACGCTACCTCGGTCGCGCGATGATGATGGGAGCGCGCACCGAATGCAGCACCGTGTTGCTGACCGAGCCCAAGATCAGACCGGTGAGACCACCGCGGCCGTGACTGCCCACGACCACCAGCTGCGCCTCGATGGACTTCGACTGTTGAATGAGCTGTTGGGCCGGCAGATCGCGAACGAGCAACCGGCGCACGGTGACATCGGGATAGCGTTCCTGCCAGCCCGCCAAGTTTTCGGCGAGACTGCGCTCGGCCTCGTCCTCGACCGCCTCCCAGTCGAATGCGGGAAGTCCCAGCACCGCAACGTCACTCCAGGCGTGTAACGCCACCAGATCCACGCCGCGCAGAGACGCTTGTTCGAACGCGATCGCCGTGGCAAGTTCGGACGCCGGTGACCCGTCGACGCCCACCAAGACCGGGCCGTGCTGCGGGTCCGGCACATCTTCGTCGCGGATCACCGCGACCGGGCAGTTGGCGTGGCGTACGACGGTCGAACTGACCGAGCCCAGCACACCCCGAGCCAGCAATCCGCGACCCGAGCTGCCCACGACGATCATCTCCGCGTCGTCGGACAGCTTGATCAGGGCCAGCGCCGGACTCGAGTACACGAACTCCTTCGTGATGGCGACCTTGTGGTTGTCCGGTAGCGCGTCTTCGGCCAGCTTGAACGCGTGCGCAAGCTGCTGGCGGCAGTCGTCTTCCAACTTCACCAGCAGCGAGTCGGGGTAAGGAACGGGCGGCCACGTCGAGGTGGGAGTCACCACCGCGTGGAACAGGGTCAGCGGAATATTGCGCAGCGCCGCGGCGCGGGCCGCCCAGACGACGGCGTCGTTCGATGCGGGAGAGCCGTCGACTGCGACGACAATACCGAGTTGTTTGACAGGTGCCGACATTTCGTACTCCTTTCGTCAGGAGTAACGCTATTGACCGGCGAAACGCCGGTCGTGAGACTTTAGTCCCCAACCGCCGGGACGGAGGACCTTGGCTGGCCGCGTCGAGACGTTCGAGGTTGGCGTAATTAACGCATCCTGCGCAAACCCCAATGGCGCGTCTGGATTCTCATCCGTGTTGGTGTCGTTTGAAGTCGTTGATCGCCTTGACGACCCCCGCGACGTGCTCGTCGGTGAGTCTCTCCCCCTCGAAGACGTGGTTGAGCAGGACCTTGAGGTCGACCATCTGTTGCAGATACATCAGACACGGCGGGCATTCGTCGAGATGCTTGGCCACGATCGGGCCCCACCGCGCCGGATCCGAGTCGACCAAGTCGTCGACCAGCCGGACGAAGTCGACGCAGTCGATCGCGGGAACTGTGTTGTCGTGGAGGGTCATTGCCGGTACCACTTCTCTAGTTCATTGCGAAGGTTGCCCCGGGCGCGGTACAGAAGCGCACGCTGGCCCTCCGCGGAGAGGCCGAGAATCTCCGCGGCCCCTTCGGCCGGAGTTCCAACGAGATCTCGCAGGATGACGAGTTGGCGTTGCCGTTCGGGCAGCGCGTCCAGCGCCGCCCGCACATAGCCGATCAGCTCCTGGGCCACAGTGCGGTCCTCGGGAAGGAAGCGCCGCGACGGCGGGAGACTCCAATGCCCGGCGTCGGGGTGCCCGGCCGGATGCATCCGGCCCGACAGCGGGTCGGCCTCGGCGGCGGACAGCACCTCGTGGTCGCGGATCCGCGACTCGTGGCGCCGGTGCCGCGAGGCGGTGTTCTTGACGATTCCGAACAACCAGGTGCCCACGGAAGAGCGGCCTTCGAACGAACCCGACGACTGCAGGACCTGCACCCATGCCTCCTGCACCGCTTCTTCGGCTACCGGCGCCGAATCCACCATCGTGCGAGCGAAATTCACCATCGGCCGGTGAAAATCGCGAACCAGGTTCGCCAGCGGAATCCCGCCGACCAGATGCGCGGTATCCTCCGGTGGCATCGCCACCGGACTCACCGCCGGCCCGAACTCAAGCGCATCGTCCTAGTTCCCAGCGCAGTTGTGCCTCCGACGGCGACTGCACCGGGATGAACGCCGCCTCCCGGTAGCGACGGCTGGCCGCAGTCCGGCTCGCATACCCCTTGCCACCGGCGGTGCGGATCTCTAAATCTGCGCTGGCACTGGATAATTCGGCGGCTTCGAGGCGCAGCGACAGCAACTCCTTCTTGGTCGGCGAGTTCGCCCCGCCGACCGCACTCGCCAATGTGGCCAACCTCGCCTCCGCCGCCGCGAGCTTGTCCGCGATCGCGTCGACGTCGGCGGTGAACACCGAGTTGACGCCGGTGAGCCCGAGCTTGCTCTGCTCGACGGTGGTCCTGGTCAGCCCCAGGCACATCGCCGACTGCAGAACGAGAAATGTCGGTCGCACCGCCTGCAGAAACGCCTCGAAGTCTGTGGACAGCACCTGTTCTGAACCCACACCTGCGTTCTCCAATTTCAGATACGACGACGCGGTGCTCCCCAGGGCCAACAGGTCGAAGTGATCGCCGAGGACGACGCCAGGGGTATCCAGCGGAAGAGCCACGATCAACCTTTCGCCCGCCTCGGTGCGCGCCGCGGTCACCATCGTCGAGTCGGGGTAGAGGTTGCTCGCCCACCTGATCGAGCCGCTCAGCCGGTAGTCGCCGTCGACCGTTTCCGCGGTCAGATCCAGGCTGCCGCAGCCGGCCGCCTCCTTGAACGCCGACGCCATTCCGGTCACTCCCAGCGTGGTCCCGGCGAGCAACGGCCGGGCCGTCGCGAGGCTGAATGGTGTTGCGGCCCTGAGCAGATACTCCACGGCCATCCGATGGGCCCACACCGAGAATCCGGTGCTCATGCACTCGCCGGAGATTAGGCCGATGATGTCGGCCATCTGCGGCAGTAGCCCATCGGTGTTTCCCGGGGCGCCGAGGCCAAGCAGGCCGGCGGCGGCCAGACTGGTGAAGCTGCGGCGCGAGGTTTCCTCGCCGCGGTCCAGCGCGCTGGCGTGGGCTCGAATGTCCGCCAGTAGCTCTGGGTCTAGCCGCTCGACGGCGGTATCCGCGGTTGCGGTCACGGCAGGATCTCCTGTTCGGTGTGGTGCCCGGATTAGTCGACGACGAGAGTCGAGTCGACGCTGGCCGGGCGGCGGAACGAGTTCACCACGGGCGACCAGGCGATGGCGTTGTCGTGGATTTGCTTGAGCGTCTCGTCGTCGGTGTCTCCGGCCAACGCCACCTTGCACCGGACCGCGGTGAAGCCAAGCACCTTGCCGTCGGGGGTATCGCCGACTCCCCACACCGCGGAAATGTCGATGTCGCCTTCCATCTCCACCTCGATTTTGGTCAGTGTCACGCCGCGGTGAGTAGCGTTGGCCAACAGGCCGACCGAGATGCAGGAGCCCAGGGCGGCCAGGGCGGTCTCGGAAGGATTGGGCGCTGAGTCGTCACCGAGCAGGGCGGGTGGCTCACCGACGAGCAGCGGCGCGAGGTCGCGCACGTAGGTCATATTACGAAAGCCGGCCTCGCACACGGTCCTGGCCTTCAGGGTCTTCTTGCCGGTGGTGGGATCGGCCTTGGCGTTACAGGACAGCCGGTCGAGCCCTTCCGCGTCGATGACGAGCGCGTCGGTCATAGAGGTCCTCCGTTTTCTCGCTGACAGTGGTCTTCATGTCGTTAGTGCTCGGCGGGCACCGACGCGTGACGGCGGGCCGGATTCGTTTACCCGGGCGACACGAGACATCACACGCCTGAAACGCCGCGGCCTCCGGCGCCCGCCTGGCGCCGGCGAGATTTGCTCAGCCGAACAGTGTTTGCGCTATGTAGTGGCCTTCCACCGGCGCGGGCGGCACCGCGAAGATTGCTGATCCGATGTGACGGATGTACTCGTTGAGGAGATCATTGGCGCCGAGCCGGTTCTGCAAACGGATAAAATCTTGCGGATCTTTTTGATAGGAGATGAACAGCAATCCCGCGTTGAGTTGGCCATTCGGGTCCAGGCCGTCGGTGTAGTTGTACGAGCGGCGCCGGATCATGATGCCGTTGTTGTTTTCCCGCGCAGCCAGGCCGACATGTGACAACGGATCGATCAGCGGTTCACCGTTCGGGCCGGTGGCGGTGAAGTTCGGCGTGTCGAATTCGGCCTTCCCGCTCAGCGGCGCCCCCTCTTGCTTGGTGCGGCCGAAGATCTTCTGCTGATTGCCGATCCGGTCGACATCCCACGTCTCGAGCAGCATCCGGATCTTGCGGACGACCTGATAGGTTCCGCCGTTCATCCACGGTTGGTCGCTGTTGTCGACCCAGACGAACCGCCCGTACTCCGCTTCGGTGCTGACGTTGCGGGTACCGTCCTTGAACCCCAACAGGTTTCGTGGGGTCTGCTGACCGGGACCGGCGGAGGCTCGTCCGAAGCCCAGCACCGCCCAGAACGGCGACACGATGTTGCGGCCGAGACGGGCCAGGTTTCGCACGGCGTGGTAGCAGACCTGCGGGTCGTCGGCGCAGGCTTGCACCGACAGGTCGCCGCCGTGCAGCCGCGGATCCAGGTTGTCCCCGTTGAGCGCGGGCAGATCGGTGAATACCGCGGGGCGCCGCGCGGCAAGTCCGAACCGATCAGCGAACAGGGACGGCCCCAGCCCGATCGTGACGGTGAGACTGGCGGGGCTGAGCCCGTAGGCCTCCCCGGTGTCGGTGGGAGGCTGCACCTCGACCTGCGGCTGGACGTTGCCGACGGGCTTGCCCTGTTGGAGCACCGCGACCGCCGCCGACCAGCGCGCCAGCAGTGCCTGCAGATCGGCGCGACCGGCGGCCGGCGCCAGCGAGAACGACATAAAGACGGCGTAACGCTGTGGGAGCGTGGCGATTCCGCCTTGATGGACCTGTCCGTAGAAGGGATAGCTACGGCGCATGTCCACGGTATCGTCACCATCGCCTGGGCTGCCGTGGTGCGCCGCGGCCGACGCATAGCCGGCGAACCCGCCGCCGACGGCGCCGACCGCCGTCCCGGTGAGACCAGCCAGCATCGCCCCGCCGAGCATCCGCCGCCGCGATACCGATGCGGAATCTGGCGGCGTCTCAGCGCCGCCGGCGGGTTCGGCCAGCTCGTCGTCAGCCATCGTCAGTTGGGCGAGACCACTTTTTGCGCGACGGTCGACAGGCTCTGGTGCAGCGGCTGGATCACCGCGGTCAGTTTCGGTGCGTCGCTGGCCTGTAGCGCGGGGGTGTAGGTCCGGTACCCGCCCAGTGCCGACGGGTCCCGGTAGCCGTCCAGCACCGTGAGCACCGCCCGGAACTGCTGATCGATCTGATTGACCAGGTTGGCGTCGATCTTCTCCAGCCCCGGCCGCAGCGAGGCGTAAGCCTGTTGCGCGCCTTCGACGTTGCCCGAAAAGTCGACCAGGTCAATGTGACTGAACGCCTCTTCCTCGCCGGTGATCTTGGTGTTCTGCACCTCTTCGATCAAATCGCTGGCGCCGTTGGCCAGATCCTCGGGCTTGTACTGCAGGCCAGCGACCACATCCTTCAATTTGCCGACGTTAGCGACCAATTCGATGCTCAAGGCCTTGGTGCTCGGTGTGATCGCGCCGCCTTGCCAGAGGTCGCGCTCGATGGCGTGGAAGCCCTTCCACCCGACCTTGGCGTCGACGGGAGTGGACCCTCGACACTCGATTCCGCACGCTCGTAGAACAATCGGGCTTTGGCGTAGGCCGCCTTGGCGCCGTCGAGGTTGCCCGACTGTATCGTCGCATCGAGTGCCTTGACGCCGTCGCCGAGCTGACCGATCTGAGCGACGATGTAGGTCGCGTAGTCCTTGGTGCCCTGACTGAGGATGCTCGCCATCGTGCCGTTCGGCCCGGCCGGGGCCTGGCCCGTCACCGTCAGGGTTTGATATTCGGCGCTCGCACCGGGGCAATACAGCTGGTACGCACCGCCGTCCAGGGTGATGGTGAACGACACCGGATCCAGGCCGGGCGCGAGGTTCTCCTTCTCCCCGACGATGCGCTGGTCGCGCAGCAGCTCCACTTCGGTGATGCCCGGCGCGCTGGTGTTGACCACGGTGAAGGTCACCGGTCCGGCCGGCACGCTGGTGGTGTCCAGCGCGCAACCGTCTTTTCCGCCGCTGTTGGCCATCGTGACCCTGACCGCCTTGGGTGCGCCGGGTTGACCGGCCTGCCCAGATGTCGACGGGCTCGACGAGCCATTCGAGTGGCTGCAGGCGGTCGCGGCCAGCGCGGTGACCGCCACCAAAACCGGTGCGGTCAGCCAGAATTCACGAGACCGCAACCTTGCCCTGGCGGTGCGATTCGCTATCACTCGCATTCCTCTCCTGTTCGGCTCGCGCGTCGCTGCGCATCGAGATTATGGCGCTAATAGCACCAGCCAGCGCAAAGCAGGCCAGTACCAGCGGAAGCCAGACACGCCACAGCTGGCTCTCCCCACGGTTGCGGTGGCTCGCGACGATCGCCGCGGCGGTCGCGTGGTCTTCGGTATCCGAGGTGGACCAGTCCGTCGGTAGCGCGCCCAGGCTGACGGTCTTGGCTCCGGACAGCCCACCGCCGGTCAGCAGCGCCGTCCGGTTGCTCGTCGCGTGCGCACTGACCACGGAATCGCCTTCGGTGAGCACGGTATACGCGGTGGTCGTCGTCCACTGCCCCAGGAAGGGGCCCGGGGTGCGGGCGGCGGCGAGACCGACCGGCAGCCGGCCGCCCGTCATGCCGAGCAACTGTTCCAGCGTGACCGCCGGCGCTCCGTCGGCTGCGATCTCCGAGGCCTGCCATTCCTGCACCGGCAAGCCGTCCACGGTTTGGTCGCCGGCCGGGACGAGCGGGATGCTACGGACGGTCGAGGTGTCCCCCGGGGCGACCGCCAGCTCGCGTCCGTGCGGTCCGGTCGTCATCCACACCTGCGCGGTGTGGTCGGCCCGGTCGGTGACGGTCCGAATCCGCGTGGCCGGTGCGGTGCCGGCAGCGGGTTCGCGGCGTCGCGGCAAAGGGGGCGGGCCACAGGAAGACGACGAGCACCGGAACCGCGTAGAGCAACCAGCCCAGCACCTCGATCAGGCGGGGGTCGGTGGGTATGCCGAACACCCCGGCGAGCAGCGCGCCGAGCACGGACTGACTAAGTATCCAGGCGGAGAAGTCAAGCACCTGCTGCTGGCCGATCGTTACCCAGCCCGCCTCGTGTGCGGTACGCAGTGCCCCCAGTACCAATCCGGCGGCGATCAGCACCAAAAACACGCCGGTCACCCGGAAGAAGCGGCCGAGATTGAGCTTCAGGCCGCCGAAGTACAGGCCGATGCCGAGCAGGATCGCCGCCCCGATCCCCAGCGCGCCGCCCAGCACGGCGAACCACCGGTTGCCGTGCGAAGTCTGCGCGGCCGCCAGCAGGAACACCGCGGTCTCGAAGCCCTCCTTCAGGACGGCAAGAAACGCCATCACCACGAGCGCCAGCGCACCGCCGCGGTTGAGCGCCTGTTGGGTTTCGCGCTCGAGTTCGCCCTTGAGCCGCATGGCGTTGCGGTTCATCCAGATGATCATCGACGTCACAAACACCACGGCGATGGCGTTGATGACGGTCTCCATCATCTCCTGCTGGGCCTGTGGCAACGTCGCAGAGAAGAGATCCAGGCCGATGCCGGCCGCGACGCTGATCAGCACCGCCAAGGCCACGCCGGCGAGCATCGGACGGGTCGACTGCGCATTCCGCTTGAGGAAGGCGGCCACGATGCTCACGATGAGCGTCGCCTCCAGGCCTTCGCGCAGGCCGATGAGGAATGTGCCGAGGAAAACGCCGAATACGCCCTGCATGCGTCCGATTCCCATCCCGTGGATCACGACGTTCGACTTAGCCTACCCTAACTTTCTGCCGCGAATAAGCCCTGCTCGCCGGTGATGGCCGGAGCGGCTCCGCTCCGCGGCGCCGGCTCTTCCCAGCCGGTCAACCGGGCCGAAGTAGGTCAGCGGCCGGGCTCGGTCACGAAGTCGATGAGTTCTTCGACCTTGCTGATCAGCGCGGGTTCCAGGTCGTTCCAATCGCGCACCCGCGACCGGATGCGCTGCCACGCCCGGGCGATGTCGGCCTGGCTGGCGTGCGGGAGGCGAAGTGCCTGGCAGACGCCGTGCTTCCATTCGATGTGCCGCGGCACCTCGGGCCAGGCGGCCAGGCCGAGCCGCTGCGGCTTTACCGCCTGCCAGATGTCGACGTAGGGGTGTCCGACGACCAGGGTGTCGGGCCCGCCTGGCCCCCGGCGCACGGCCTCGGCGATCCGTGCCTCTTTCGATCCCGAGACAAGGTGATCGACGAGCACACCGAGTCGACGCCCCGGCCCGGGAGCGAACTCCGCCACGATGCCCACCAGGTCGTCTACGCCACCGAGGTGCTCGACGACCACACCCTCGATGCGCAGGTCATCACCCCAGACCTGCGCGATGAGTTCCGCGTCGTGGCGGCCCTCGACGTAGATCCGGCTGGCGCGCGCGACTCGGGCGCGCGCACCCGGTACCGCAACGGAACCCGAGGCGGTACGGCCGGCAGCAGCCGGCGCCCGGCGCGGCTCGGTGAGGATCACCGGACGGCCCTCTAGCAGGTAACCGGGACCCAGCGGAAAGCCACGGACGTGGCCGTGCCGATCCTCCAGGTCGACCCGTCCGTACTCGACCCTGACGACCGCGCCCACGTAACCGGTCTCGGCGTCCTCGACGACGAGACCCAGGTCAGCGGGATGTTCAGTCGAGCGCGGTTTGCGCCGTCCGGTGGCCAGGACGTCGGTTCCGTAGCGATCCGTCACGCGGCAATACTAGGAACGCTGGCGGCCAAAATTCGTGATCGGCGCGCCCGGGATGCGGCGCGGGCGGGCGTCAATGATTCGCAAAGATCTAAATCATCTGTGTTAGGAATACGTTGCCTTACGCACAAACGACGTGGTCACTGCTACCTTACTGGGAGCGCTTCACGCGCTGCGGTTAACGAGGTGGAGTCATGGGGATGACGGATCTGGCGTCGAGGGCTGTCGCGTTTCTGCGCGCCGGCTACCCGACCGGTATGCCGGCGACCGGATATCTGCCGCTGGTGGCGCTGCTGCGCCGCCGGGTGACCGATGACGAAATCGTGACCATCACACGCGAATTCGTGGACCGGCGGCCGGCCCCGGTCAGCTCCGTCGATATCGGAGTCGCAATCTTTCGGATCACCAACGCGATGCCCTCGTTTGACGACATCAAGCGCGTTGAGCATCGGCTCGATGCGATCGGTTGTGCCCGGAGCTAGACCCGTGCCAATCGGCGAGGCCGGGTTGCGACGTGGCAGTCGCAACGCGCGGTAACGGTTGCCAATCGTCCGAGCCGGCGTCATGTGGGCGCGCCATTACCAGCGGCCTGAATCCATACTTCGGAGCACTGCAACTCTTGCAACCGTGGCCACCGAGCCCACTCAAGGGAGCGGGAGGCAGTCCTGCAGCCGTCATCGACCCGGGGCTAACCAGTGGTGTCTTCCCTAATGCCGACGCCAACGGTTGCGTCACTGCCGCGGCGTTAGCCCAGCTTGGCGGCACCGATATCCGACCGAGCCTGCCCGCCTGCCCCAAACCGGCCGCCACCCCCAGACGTCCCAACCCACCAAGGGCCGGCACCCCCGCCAACGGATTAGCCAATGCCGGAGCACCCTCGGCTTGCATCACCCCAGCAATACTCGCGATGCTGCCCATCAGGCCAAAAAAGGGTCCCACCGTGGCCCCCGGCGTATAAGCCGCGGATCCGATCGCGGCGTCAACGAAGTTCGTATTCATCAGCCACCAAATCGGATGCTTTTGGGGCTCTGTGTCTTTGGCGTCCTTCAGAGCGCGATCCGCCAACTTGCTTGGATCAACCACGTGGCGCGGTGTCTCGAACGGAGTCAGCTGCGTAGCCGCCAGCGAAGTTTGCGCATAGCCCGACATCGCGACAATATCCTGAGCCCACATCTCTTCGTACTCAATGCTTGTCGCGGCGATCGCCGCCGCGTTTTGACCCAGCAGGTTGCCCGCAACCAATGCGGCCAGCCGCACCCGATTATCCGTAATCGCTTCGGGAGGAACCATTTCCGTCACCGCCGTCTGATACGCCGCCGCCGCACTCGCGGCCGCTGTAGCGGTCTCCTCAGCACCAGTTGCAGCGGTGTCCATCCACAGCACTAGGGACGCCGCCGCGGCAGCCATCGCAACCGCTGAAGGCCCCTGCCACGCAACGTCAATGAGAGTCCTGACCGTCGCACGATGAGAAGCCGCCGCAGACCGCAACTGCTCAGCAATCCCCCGCCACGCCAGCGACGCGGCGAACATCGGCGCCGCTCCCGGGCCCGCAACAATTCTCGCCGAGTTAATCTCCGGCGGTAGCAAATAGAAGTCCATGATCTCCTTGTCAGTTCAGTCGGTGCAGCGCGCGATTGAACGAAATATGCGCTATATCAACCGATATGAACAGTAACCCTAGGAGACTATTGCTACAGGTCCGCTTCTCAACGTTTCAATTAGGTAAGCGACGCGTCACCACCACCACGGATCCACACCCAGCGAAGCGCGCGTCACAGCTGCGGCTCGCCCTTAACACCGCTTGTCTAACACGGCTTTTCACACCTCAGAAGAAAGGCTCCGCACGCAACCAGGAGCTTGGTTGATCATATATGTTCCGGCGGAACATATCATTCTATTACTAGCTTGTGCAATACCTGGCGGGTACGCGTACCCGCCATACTTGGAGGTGCCCAACCCGAGAGTGATCAATGATTGCACGGTCAAGGTCGCAGTTGTGACGCCGTCGACGACGGGGATTCCAAGCTCCGTGGCAATCGGCGTACACATCTCCGCCATCCCTGCGCACCCGAGGACGATGACATCAGAACCATCGGATCGCAGAGCCTCTCGGCAGACCTCGGTCACCCTTGCGCATGCATCCGCTGCACCGTCCAAGGCCAACACGGGGATATCACAGGCATGGACTCCACGGCAGAACCGTTGCATTCCATAACGTTCCGCAAGATCAATAGACTGCCCGATCGTGCGGGCAAGGGAAGTTACGACGCTGAACCCGCGTCCAAGGTGACTCGCTGTTTGCATGGCAGCTTCAGCGATGCCAGTCACCGGCCCCCTGGCAATTTCGCGAGCGCCGTCTAAGCCGGGGTCACCGAAGCAGGCCAGCACATAGCCGTCGACACCGTTGCGCTCACCGTCGGCCACCGCAGCCAGGACACCGGCGACGCTCATCCCGCTATCGCGGTAGCTCTGGATCGAAGGCGGGCCGGATTGCGATGTGATGCCGGTTATTTCAGTATCGGTGCCGGCCACTGCCTGGGCGCAGGCCGCAATGCGCTGAGTCATTTCGCGGGTACTGTTCGGATTGATCAACCAGATTCGACTCATGACGGGGACGGCACCTTCAGGTTGCCGCGAGTGGCCAGCACGTAGTAGACCCCGAGAGCTAGCCCAGCTCCAACGAACCAACTGTATTGGGCGAGCGCATGGACTCCGCCAATGTTGTTGGCCAGCACCGGAATGATAGAGGCGATCGCACCGAGCACAGTGGCCACCAGCGCCGCGGGGTTGTACCCCTTGCGGTACCAATACGTCGCGTCGGCGCTCATCGAAAATAAGTCGTCAACGACTATCTTCTGCTTGTGCACCAGGTAGTAGTGTGCGATGAGAACGCCGAACAGCGGACCGATGAACGCTCCCAACGACTCCAGGGTGTAGTGGATGACCTCCGGGTTGTTGTAGAGGTTCCACGGCGTGATGAGCACCGAACCGATCGCGGCGATCATGCCACCGGCACGCCAGCTGATCAGCTGTGGGCGGATATTGGAGAAATCGAACGCCGGACTGATGAAGTTGGCGACGATGTTGATACCGATAGTGGCGATCGTGAAGGTCAACGCACCCAACACGATTGCCGTGGTGCTATCGATGCGCGCAACAGTCTGCACCGGGTCGGTGATTAGTTCACCGAAGACCGGCACCGTGGCTGCCGTGGTGAAAAGCACGAGTAGCGTGAACACTAGAAAGTTCACCGGCAACCCCAGGAAATTGCCCTTCCGCACCGCGTAAAAACTGCTTCCGTAGCGGGAGAAGTCACCGAAATTGAGCATCGGACCGGAGAAGTAGGACACCACCAGCGCGACGGCTCCAGCCATTACCGCAACGGTGCTTCCGTTCTTCGTGCCACCCAGATCGAATCCGACGTGCCAATGCGACCGGTAGAGAAGGTATGCACACAACAGCACCATCACGACGTATACCGCGGGTCCACAGAAGTCAATGAACCGGCGGATGGATTCCATGCCGCGCCAAAAGACCGCAGCTTGCATGCTCCACAACACCATAAAGCTGATCCAACCCAGCAACGGCAGCCCCACAAAGCCGTGCCCACGTAGGTCATCGATCGCGGCAAGCGCTGGAAAGAGCTTCAGCAGCACAATATTCAACGCTGACGATGCCAGGTAGGTCTGTATGCCGTACCACGCCGTCGCGACCAACCCGCGGATGAACGCCGGGATATTTGCGCCCCGCACACCAAAAACACTGCGGCAGATCACTGCATAGGGTACCGCCGCCCGTTGACTGGGCTTGGCCACGAGATTGCACAGCACGTTGACGATAGCGATGCCGGTCACCAGGCAAGCCAGCACCTGCCAACTCGACAAGCCCAAGGTGAACAAGCTACCCGCGGTAACGTAGCCGCCCACGCTGTGCACGTCCGACATCCAGAACGCGAAGATCTGATATGAGCCCCACTTTTGCTCGGGCAGCGGCACCAAGTCCCCGTTGGTTAGGCGCGGATCGTAGCCCGGCTTAACCGGTCCTCTCGCATTCGGATCGTCCGCGGTGTGTACCAAGTCGCCGGCACCGGCAGCGGTCCCGGGCGATGCGTTCTTAGTGACGGTCTCAGTTACCCGCATCGGCTTGAGAACCTCCTTGTGGTTGGCAGTTTCACAGCCGAGACCCGTCGCATGGCGGATGCACACGCCGCCAATGATTGGCGATATCAATACGTTTGGTGATCCAAACATCCGAGTGCGATTGCACGTGGTCGAGGAAGCGTTCTAACGCGACTGTTCGTGCCGGGCGACCCACCAACCTGCAGTGCAGGCCGACCGACAGCATTTTGGCGGCGCCTGCCTGCCCTTCTGCATAGAGGCAGTCGAATGCGTCACGTAGATGTACAAAAAACTGTTCACCGCTAGCAAATCCGGCCGGGGAGGCAAACCGCATATCATTGGTGTCCAACGTGTACGGAACCACCAAGTGGTCGATACGGATGCCGCGGTCCACCATCGGCATCCAATACGGCAAGTCGTCGGCGTATGAGTCTGAGTCGTAGAGAAACCCGCCGTGTTCGACCAGCAACTGCCGGGTCTGCGGGGAGTCACGGCCGGTGTACCAGCCAAGTGGGGCCGCCCCAGTCAATTCCCGCAAGATTTCGACAGCCTGCGCCATGTGTTCACGCTCGACCTCGGGTGGGATCAGTTGGTAGGACTGCCATGCCAACCCGTGACAGGCAATCTCATGACCCAACTCGCGGAACGCAGCGACCGCTTCGCCATTGCGCTGCATCGCCCGGGCGACAGCGAAGATGGTCAATGGCAGCTCTCGCCGTTCGAATACCCGCAATACTCGCCACAACCCGGCCCGCGATCCGTATTCGTACAGCGATTCCATACTCATGTGCCTGTTCGGAAACGCTTCGACCGGAACCATTTCGGACAGAAACGTTTCCGAGCCCGCCGACCCGTCAAGCACGTTGCTCTCAGCGCCCTCTTCGTAATTGAGTACGAACTGGACCGCGATGTGGGCGTTGCCCGGCCACTGCGGGTCGGGGGGCGTCGGCCCATAGCCGATCATGTCGCGAACCGTTTCCGTCACGGCGCCCGCACTATCCCCAGTAACGTTCGACATTGCTGCGTCCAGCTGCGGTTAATTCGCCGAACAGCCGTAGCCTGGCCAGGCCGCCGTCGGGGTAGATATCAAGCCGCACCTCGGTGACCGGGTAAGAACCGGTTACTTCGAATCGATGCCGGGTGTCGGGCAGGAGATCCGTGCGAGCCAGCAAGGGCACCCAAGTGCGCGATGGACCACGACCGGTCAGAGCGGCCTGCGCGGGGCTGTTGCCAAGGAAATGCGACGTGTCGATCTCGGCGACCCGGACCACACCCTCACCAGCGAGTCGCACCTGCACCCAGTCGTTGCCGCCGTCACGGCGCCGCGCAGTCTCCCAGCCCTCGCCCATCACACGGGCACTACCTGGAAACAACAGGTTTTGGGGCGCGCTGTAGAAGCGATTGGAGCAGCCGGTTATCAGCCCACCATTCTCCAAGGCAGCCAGATCAAAAGCTCCCAGGCCAAGCAACCTCCGATCGGGGCGGCCTTCGCCGTGCACCCGGAAGCGGGCAACCCCACCATCCGGGTAGATGTTGAGCCGCACGTGGGTCCACCGCTTGTCTGAACTGACCTCGAAAAAGTTCTGAGTGTCACCCGATACCTTCACGCGGGGTAGCAGATACTCCCACTTGCTATGTGCCGCAATAACTGCAGCCGGGGGGTAGCCATCAACCACCGTCGCCTCCACGGATACCTCCGGAGGGTAGTTGCCCTTGAACCAGGCGGTGTCGACCACCACTCCCCGGACAACACCAGGAACCCCCAGACGTACTATCGCCTGGTCGTAGCCGTGATCGCGGCGCCTGCGCGTTTCCCATCCGTCATAGATTTGCCCCTTATGACCGAAAGTGGCTGTTCGATAGACCGCCGGCTCCGCAACGATCAGTTTCTCTTTTTCCGCGAAGAACTCGTCGCTAGCCCAGATCACTGCCCCGCCCAGGGAACGCAGCGCCAGGTCGGGTAGCGCCGTGAAACCCGGGAGCGACTCGGGATCAAACTGCGCGATCATGACCGCTCGATCCGACGTTCCAGCAAGCGAAGCAGAGTGTCGGAGTCGCAATTGGGCGCCAGTTCGGTTATGTCATCTTTGCTGAACGCCCCGCAACCCATCCCGCGTATGACGCTGGACGCCAATGCGGCCGCAGTTGCCGGCTCGTCGATCACCGCCCCCCTCTTACGATGCAGGTACGCCTCTAACCGGGGCGCCGCGGTTTCCAAGATGCTGCGGTAGAAGCCAAATGTTGCAGCCATCGGGTAATCAAGTGGCCAGGGTGCAGGTCCCAGCCCTGGTAGTAGCCCCGGGACAGCGACTGGGTCACCAGGTCGTAATGGTGTCGCAATGCGGTCTGCTGGTGCTGGTAAGACCCCTCAGGCACCACCTGGGTAGAGCCGTCACATACCCACACCCCGGTTTGCGCGGCCGCGACCGACATCACGGCTTTCGCATGATGGGCAATCGGGTGATCCAATGACTGAAAAGGCGAGGCGATACCGCAAGCGGCACTATAGTCGTATGCACCGTAATGCAGTGCACTGCAACGTGACTCAGATATTCCGATTGCTTTTGCAACAAGTATCGTGCCATCGGCGGCGATCACCGCTTGCGGGCTTTCAATCTGCAGCTCGAAGCGCATGGACCCTTCCGGCAGCCCATGCGCCGACTCAAGTTCTTCGCAGAGCAATACCGCGGCCCGAACCTGTTGTTCGGCACGAAGTTTAGGGATCGTGAAGACGAAACCCTTAGGTAGACCACCGGCGCCATCCAAGACGAGCTCCAGCGTTCGCAGGCTGCGCCGAAACTCGGCAGAGGTAATGCCTTTGATGCGAATGCCGCACGCGACAGCACCGGTACCGGATGCAAACGCTGCCAGGATGGCTCCTGCCGAACGCGCGTCACGGTCTTCGCCCCTGTCGGAACGATTGGGATAGCCGTCTTCGAAGTCCAGACGCAGGTCCTGTATCGGCCTGTCTGCCAACACGTTGAGCACGCTCGGTAGTACGCCATGAGTATCCAGTTCTGTCAGCAGATCCAGATGAACCTCGGCCAGGCTCCGCGCCCGATGTCCCCACAACTCAACGAGATCAGCGCGCCCTTCGGCCGCGCTGACGTAAACGGTGTGAATCGGCTGTGATCCGCATCGAAGGTCGCCCGGATACCTGGCAGTTAGATTCGCGTCGACGTCGGCCACAATCGCATCTATTCGTTCGCGAATCGATACTGACTAGCACTGCGGTCGCGTCATTCGACGATCATATATTATCGTCTGTATTCTATACGTGAGAGCGATGGCCCCAACTCGACGGGTAGACGTCGGCCGGCGGTTGGAAGCGACGTCAAACTGAGATGCGGCCCCCGTCGACCCCGAAGAAGTGCAAATGCCCGACTTCCGGGTGCAGCCGCACCCGGCTGCCCTTCTGGGGCGGATTGCGGCCGTCGGCGCGGGCGACGACGTCGGAGGCCATTGCCTTCGCGGAGCCGGTGATTCGGCCGTACAGGTAGGCGTCGGCGCCCAGCTCCTCGACGACGTCGACTTCCATCTCGACGCCGAGACCACCCAGCTCGAAATGCTCGGGCCGGACCCCGACCACGATTTGGTTGGCGGTGTCGGCGATCTCACGCGGTAGCTGGATCGGCCAATCCCCCAGCGACACGGCAGAATCGACGATCGGCAACGTGAACAGGTTCATTGCCGGCGACCCGATGAATCCGGCCACGAAGACATTCGCCGGATTGCGGTACAGCTCGCGTGGCGCCGCGAACTGCTGCAGCACGCCGTCGCGCAGGACCGCCACGCGGTCTCCCATAGTCATGGCCTCGACCTGGTCGTGGGTGACGTATACGGTCGTCGTCCCCAGCCGCCGTTGCAGCGCCGCGATCTGATTGCGCGTCTGCACCCGCAGTTTGGCGTCGAGATTGGACAACGGCTCGTCCATCAGGAACACTTGCGGGCGCCGCACGATCGCGCGTCCCATCGCCACCCGCTGGCGTTGCCCGCCGGAGAGGTCTTTGGGTTTGCGATCCAGATATGGTTCAAGATCAAGCAGTTTCGCCGCGGCGAGAACCCGGTCGTAGATCTCGGCTTTCGGGGTCTTCGCGATCTTCAACGCGAAGCCCATGTTCTGCGCGACCGTCATGTGCGGGTACAGGGCGTAGTTCTGGAACACCATCGCCACGTCACGATCCTTCGGATCGACATGGGTGACGTCGCGCTCACCGATGCGCACGCATCCGGAGTCCAGCGTCTCCAAGCCCGCCACCATCCGCAGCGAGGTCGTCTTGCCACATCCCGATGGTCCGACCAGAACGACGAATTCGCCGTCACCGACGACCAAGTCGAGACCGTCCAGGGCCGGGCGGTCCGTGCCCGGGAATTGTCGCGTCGCTTGTTCCCAGCTGACTGAAGCCACGCCTCAACCACCCAGCCCGGTCACGGCGATGCCCCTCACGAAGGAACGCTGTGCCACCGCGTAGATGATCACCAACGGCACCATGATAATGATCGAGGCCGCCATGATGACCGGCCAGCGGGCAACGTACTCCCCCCGCAGCCGCACCAGCCCGAGCGTCAGCGTGGCCAGATTGTTGCGCTGAATCATCAACAGCGGCCACAGAAAGTCGTTCCAGACGTTGACCCAGGTGAGCACGGCTAGCACCATTACGGCGGGCCTGGCATGCGGCAACAGAATCCTCCAGTAGATCTGCCATGGCGAACAACCGTCGAGAATCGCGGCCTCCTCGAGATCGCCCGGCAGCGTTTGGAAGAACTGCCGCATCAGGTAGGTCCCGAACGCGCTACCGAACAACCCAGGCACGATCATCGCCCACGGTGTATTGACCCATCCCACCGTCCGCATCAGGATGAACTGCGGAATCACCGTCACGGTCAGCGGCACCATCAGCGTCCCGAGGTACAGCACGAACAGCGTATCGCGGCCACGGAATCGCAGTCGCGCAAACGCATATCCGGCCAGTGAGCAGAAGAAAACCTGCCCGGCCGTCACGCATCCGGCGTACAGCACGGTGTTGAAAAACATTCGCCAGAACGGCATTACGTGGAAAACCTCGGCGTAGTTCGACCACCGCGGGTGGGACGGCAGCAGCTTCGGCTCGCTGATCTCGCCTTCCCTCTTCAACGAACCCGACACCGCCCAGGCGACCGGGAAAAGCCAGCACCAGGCGATGGTGATCAACGCTGCGTACACCACCACGGCGCGAATAGCGCTGCGCTTGAACACTCCCTCAGCTAAGGCCACGAGAAGCCTCCCAAGATCGCCGATGCGTCAGCCGCAACTGGACCACGGTCAGCACCAGCAAGGTAGCGAACATCACCCATGCCAGCGCCGAGGCGTACCCGAATTCCAGGAAGGAGAAGGCGTGCTGGAACAACATGATGCCCAGCACGTAGGTCGACGTCTCCGGACCGCCATTGGCACCGTTGAGAACGTAGACCATGTCAAACGCCTGGAACGCGTGGATGATTGAAATGACGACGACAAGCGACACCGAGCCGCGGATCAGTGGCACGGTGATGGACCAGAACTGCCGTATCTCGCCGGCGCCGTCAATTTTGGCTGCCTCGTATACGGTTTGTGGCACTCCTTGCATCGCGGCAAGCAGGATAACGGTCGCGAACGGCACGCTGCGCCACACGGCGACCACGCAGAGCGATGCCATCGCCCAATCCGGGTCGACAAGCCACGGGACCGGATCGATCCCCGCCCAGCCGAGCATGATGTTGAGCAGCCCGTTGTCGGTATTGAAGACGAACTGCCAGACAACCGCCAGCACCACCGACGAGATCGCCAAGGGCATAAAGACGATGGTCCGAACAATGGCTATTCCCTTGGCCTTTCGATTCAGCACACCAGCAACGATGAGACTGATCACCACGGTGGGTACGACCGTTCCGACGGTGAAGACCACGGTGTTGCGGATGGCGATCAGGAACAACGGGTCGGACGTGAACAGGCCTTCGAAGTTTTTCAACCCCACGAACTTGGGTGACCCGAACACGTCCCACTGCTGAAAACTCATGTACAGCGAAAACCCGAGCGGGAAGAGCATGAACACCGCGACCGCCGCCAGGTTCGGTGCGACGAACATGCGTCCCGCCCAGGCTCGTCGCCGGGACGGATACGGACCCTGGGGGCGGCTTTTCGCGGTGGCCGAGGACAGTACCGACGATTCGTTCAGCGATGTCATGGGTTTCGTAGCACCTCGTCAACTGCGTCCGACAGCCCTTTCAGCGACGTCGCGGGTTGAGATCCGCGCAAGACGGGTCCCATGTTGCGGTCCATCAGCGCGACGATCTTTTCCCATGCCGGGGTGATGGGTAGGCCCTCGGAATAGGACGGCCCTTCGGTGAGCACCGCGAGGTTACGAATCCTCGTGTGTGCCTTGGCGAATCCGTCCGATGCAAGCACTGACCGCAACACCGGCACGAAAAGGCTGGATTCGGCAATGATCGCCTGGCCGACGGGGCCGCAGGCAAACTTGACGAATTGCCATGCCTGCTCCTGGTGGCGGCTGCTCGCCGAGATCGCAAGTCCGGTGGTGCCGATATTGGAGCAGGCGCTGTGCCCGCGGGGCAGGGCGGGCCCTACCGGCAATGGAGCTACGTCGAAATCCAGCCCCTGGGCGCTGATAAAGGTCTGGTATCGCCAGTGACCCCCCAGCGCCATCGCCGCCCTACCTGCCGCGAACAGATCCGGCGTCGACATCGACTGCACCTCGGAAGCGTTGGGTGCCACCTTGTGTTTGTTGGCCAGGTCGGCGTAGAACTGCACCGCCTCCATGAACGCCGGATTGTCGAAATTGAAGTGGGTCGGATTCCGGCGCGGTGTCGACCACGGCACGCCGTTGTTGAGGGCGAACAACCCCGCCGAATAGTACGAGACGAAGGTGTTGACGAAACCCCACTGCGTGACCCGTCCCGATCCGTCCCGCTTGGTCAACGCCCGGGCCGCGTCCAGGAATTCGGCGAACGTCCATGTCGTGCCCCAGGCCGTGGGCGGAGGCGCCACGCCGGCATCGGTAAAGAGCTGCTTGTTGTAAAACAAGAAATTTCCGGACCACTGTTCGGGGAAAGCCGATTGCTTCCCGTCGTAGGCGAACGTGTCGTACAGCGGCCCAACGCTGTCCGCCTTCAATGCAGTGGCGAAGCCTTGATCGCGCGCCAAGGGGTCGTTCAGATCTTGCAACACTCCCCGGGCGGCCAACTCGACATAGCTCAGATCCCACGCCTGCAGCACATCGGGACATTTGCCGCCGGCGCAAAACGTGGACAGCTGCTGCATCACTCCCGGCCCGGACCGCACCGCCCGCACCTTGATGTCGGGATGGCGGCGTTCGAATTCGGCCACGACACGCAGTCGCGCGGCGGCCTCGTCCGGGTTGGCTGCGAAGAAGAACGTCAACGCGTCGTCGTCGGAAGCACACCCGCCGGGCCACGGCGCCAAAGCCGCCGCGGTAAGCACGCCAGCGCCCCGCATCAAGCTCCGCCGCCCGAACGGCTTATCGAGCATCGTGCTCCCGTTCTCGCCCCGTCTCCGTCGGCCCTCCCAGCCGTGTTCCCTGTCCTTGGTACCCGATGGGACTGGTATCTGCCTGAGACGCCCACCCCGGCAACGCAAGAGCCGCCCGGCGCACGCGGTCGACGTCGGCGGTGATGTCGATGGTATGGATACGGTGGTCAGCGCCGACGCCGAGCTGCAGCAGGATCTGCGCGCGCCCGCGCGGCGCGATCACGATGCCGGGGACACCGTCGATCAGCATGACCACGCCGGCCCGGGCGCGCCGGGCGAAGTGACGCGTCTCCTCGGCGACCTCGCGAGCCCCGCGCACCTCGGTCGCGAAGTCGTCGGGAATCAGCACGCGATCGACCCTGCGCACCACGTCGGGGGCCAGCAGCTCGAGTAACGCGGCGATGTCGCCGCCGCGGGATGCGGCCAGAAATGCCTCCGTGACCTCGAGGTGCTCGGTCACGCGGCGGGCTCGGGTCGGGGAGCCGTCGAGCAGGCGCGCTCGCGCCCGACTCGCCAGCTTCTTCGCGGCCGTCGGCGATCGGTCCAGCACGTCACCGATCGTCTCGAACGGCACGGCGAAAACATCGTGCAGGACGAACGCGACACGCTGTGCGGGCGAGAGACGATCAAGCACCACCAGCATCGCGCTGCCGACCGAGTCGGCCAGCAACGCCTCCTCGTCGGCCGGTGCGGTGGCGGCCAGCCGGTCGAAGTCCTCGGGATCGGCCATCGGCTGCTCGGCGCGGCGCCGGCGTGCGCGCAGCTGGTCGAACGCCTCATGCGCGGTGATCGTCGTGAACCAACCCGTCAGGTTGACGATGCCCCCGATGCCGACTGCGCGACTGGCCTTCAGCCAGGCGGACTGCACCGCGTCGTCAGCATCCGCGAGCGAGCCGAGCAGCCGAAAGGCCACCGCCCGCAAGTGCGGTCGGTCGGCGTCGAACCGCTGCGCCAGATCAGCGAGGTCCACCGGGTTTTCGGTCATCGGTCACCTTTTCCGCACGGGAGTCGTCAAGAAGGTGACCGCATCGATCGAACTCTCTGCGCGAAAGAGACCAGCACCATGACCATACCGATTCTGCGCCGCAGCGCGCGCACGAGCCACGCGGCTCGCCGATGCGGAAACAGCTGCAACGCAACGGATACAACGATGGAGAACGTGATTCGCATGCACGCCGCATACCTGGTGGTCACCCTGATCACCGTGATCGCAACCGGCGGGATCGCCGTCGCCGACCTGATCCCCGCGAAATTCGTCCTGGCAAATTCGGCCGAGGTCGGCGTGCCCCGTTCGTGGATACCGGCGCTGGCGGTGACCAAGCTGGCCGGGGCCGTCGGGTTGGTTGCCGGGCTGGTGGGTCTGCCGGCGTTAGGTATCGCGGCCGCGGCCGGCCTGGTCCTCTTCTTCGTCGGCGCGGTGCTGACTCACGTCAGAGCACACGTGCTGTACAACACCGCCTTTCCCGGCGCGTTCCTGTGCCTGTCAGCAGCGTCGCTGGCGCTGCTGGTGATCCAGGCTTACTAGCTGGTCATGCGGGTCTTGACCGCGTTATCCTGCTTCTTGGCCACGTCCAGCACGAAGTCCTGCGGAGCGGCATCGTTGGGTCCGCTGTCGAACTCCAGATCGACGACAACCTTTCCTTCGGAGAACACTACGTAGGTCACCGATTTGGTGTTGTCGGGCGACGGGCCGACGACGATGACCCCGTTCGTCCCGACCGAGAACGGCTGGGGACCACCGGTGACATATTTGCCGAGCTTCGACTGTTTGTTGCTGGCCGCTTCGGCGGCCGCAGCGGGGTCGGTAAAGACCATGAGCAGGTCCTCGATGGTGTGGGTCTTGGAGGTGTTGCTGAAGGTCACCGCCACCCCGGCCGCGCCACCGGGGTTCTGCTCCGGGGGACCCAAAGTGGTGTCGGCGCCGATGTCTGCGGCCGTGATCAGCAGGTTGGAGTAGTCGGCGAGCGGCGCGGTGCCCGACGGCGCCGCGCTCGAAGCGGATGAGGGTGCCGCCGAACTCGACGACGCGGCGGAGGTCGACGAGGACGTCGACGATGAGGGAGCTGGCTTTTCGTCTTTGCCACAGCCTGTCGTGACGGTCAGCAATGCGGTGATCGCCACCCCAACGCCGACGGTTCGTACCACACTCATCGCTTGTTTCCGTTCCATGGCAGCTATTTCTACGGCACCTTTCAGCTGCTCGGCAATAGATGCAACCGTGGGATACGCGGCGTCACGCCAGCGGCGGCGACCCGCACGCTCGCCGTCAGCGGCGGCCATGCTGGTCGAGGCCGGACGCGCGCTCAAGCTCGAAATCCGCTAACTGGCCGCTGACTCGCACCGGGACACCCCGGCAAAATCGTGCGAAAGTTGTTGTGGCAGTGAGCGATAGCCGAAGTCCGCCCGGAACCCCAGCTGCCGCCGGACTTTTACGAACTAGGCATTCGATTCTTGATGGCCTCATCTTGCTTGCGAGCCAGGTCAAGCACCACGTCCTGCGGAGTGATGTCGTTGGGCCTACTGTCGAACTCGAGGTCAACAACGACCCTGCCCTCAGCGAACACCACATACGTCACCGATTTGGTGTTATCCGGCGACGAACCCACCACCATCACTCCGTTCGTCCCGACCGCGAATGGTTGCGGAGCACCCGTGACATATTGGCTCAAAGCGGGTGGGCGCTCCTTGGCCGCCTGGGCGGCCATTCCCGGAGTGGCGAAGACGATGAGCAGGTCGTCAACGGTATGGGTGCCGTCGTCGTTGCTGAAGGTCACTCCCGCTCCCGTCACAGCGCCGGGATTCTGCTGCGGCGGCCCCAGTGTCTTATCCGCACCGATGTCGCTCGCCTGGATCAGCAAGTTCGTGTAGTCGCCCGATGGCCCAGCGGAGATCGACGGAGAAGCCGAGGACGATGGCGAGCTACCGGGCACCCTGGCGTGGGGTCGCGGCCGCGACTCGGTGCTACTGGCAGGGTTGTCGCTGCCGTTGCGCGTCACCAGGGCAACGACCAGGGCGATCACGGCGACCAGCGTGAGGACCGACAGGCCCACGATCCCGAGGACCAAACGCCGAGATCCTGACTCCGGGTTTGGTGGCGACGATTGAATCTGCGAGACACCCACTTGGCTCAGCGTGAGCCCGGCTTGCGGGGGCGCCGGGGTGGCCGCTGTCGGTGGGTAGTGCGGTGGTGGTGGTGGGGTGGGCGTCGCGGCGGTTTCGCGGCCTGCCAGTGCGGCTTTGGCGGCTTGGGCGAACTCGATGGCCGTTTGGTAGCGGTGGTTGAGGTCCTTGGCCATGCCCCGGGCGATCACGTCGTCGAGGGCGGGCGGGACGCCGGGCGCGATGAACGAGGCCCGCGGCGGCGGTGTTCAAATGCGCGTTGAGCTGCTCTTCAAAGCTGTCGCCGGGGTAGGGCAGGCGTCCGGTCAGGCACTCGTAGAGCACGCAGGCCAGCGCGTAGACATCGGCGCGGTGATCCGTCATCCCCCGAAACCGCTCCGGGGCCATTTAGGCCATCGTGCCCATCGTGTGCCCGGTGTGGGTCAGCGCGGTGTCGGCGGCGGTGCGCGCGAGCCCGAAGTCGATCAGATAGACGAAATCGCGGGCCGACACCAAGATGTTGGACGGCTTGATGTCGCGGTGGATCAGCCCGACTCCGTGGGCGGTATCCAGTGCTGCGGCAACCTGTTCGACGACCGCGACGGCGCGTTCGGGGTTGAGCCGGCCCCCGTTTTCGCCGATGTAGGCGGCCAGGTCGCGGCCCTCGATCAGCCGCATGTCGACATAGAGCCGCCCGTCGATCTCGCCGTAGCTGTGGATCGGCACCATGTGCGGATCGCTCAAGCTCGCCGCGATGCGCGCCTCGCGCCGGAACCGCTGCTGAAATTCAGCGTCGTCGGCCAGATGCGCGGGCAGCACCTTGAGCGCAACCACCCGATCCGTGCTGGTGTCATAAGCCCGAAAAACCTGCCCCATACCCCGCGGCCCAGCAACTCACGCAGCTCGTAATGCCCGAATACCTCCGTCACCACGCAATGACGATAAGGGCTTACCCGCGCGGTCGCGTGATCGCCACGTCAAATGGCGCAGGCCGCCTTCGTCCGTTCAGGCCGGAAAATAGCGGATTTGATTGATCGCCCTGGCGCGTAAGCCGAGGTCGGCGAAAATGATGCCGCGGCCGTGATTCGAATTGAGCGACACGGCAACCGTGGACCCCGCACCGTTCATCTTGGTCCAGTTCGCGCCAGAGAGTTCCGTCGCGAACTCGGCGACGTCGAGCGGATCGTTGTCACCTAATGTGATTGTGGCCGAGGATGATAGCGCGTGTGCAGCGCCGAAGGTATCGCCGCGCGTAACCGCACCGAGGAACGTCTGCACAAGCCTCTTGTGCCGTGCACCCGGCCGTCGAAAGCCGCTCATGAAGCCCGCCGTCCCCGACAATCCCTGATTGCCCAGCAGATCTCGCGACAGTGCCACGGCCGGCCACATTGCCGATGATCCGGTGCGCAGGAACTGCAGCATCATGGCGGGCAGCTCCCAGTACGCCCGCAGATGAGCAATCTGCCACTCACCGTTGGCTTCTCGAAGGTCGTAGCGCAGGAAAACGGGAATGTACATCGTGACGGCCGAACCCATCGACACCTCGAGCTCGAGATCGCGCAGCACGACGGTGCCGAAGACGATGTCGAGATCGCGGTGGAACTTGATCTCGCGGGGGCCGATCAAGGTGTCGTAGAAGCTCCCGATCTGGACCCGGCCCAGGTGTGGTCGCGAGCCGACCGGGTCTTCGATGCGCCCGTCCTCGGTGAACAACCCCACCCAGCCGGCGCGGTCGTGCGCGGCGGCCGTCCGGGGCGACCGCTCCACCGCGGCCAGCAGAATCTCTCGATCCAGTGGGACCACCATCAGCTGCCCTCTACCAATTCGATTCCGGCATCTTGCATCTCGGCCAGAGCTTGCGCGGCCGACCTGGGCGCAACCGCCGCCGTGAGGTCGACCAACACCCGCGTGCGCAGCCCGCTGCGGGCCGCGTCCTCGGCGGTTCGCCGGACGCAGTGGTCGGTGGCGATGCCGACGACGTCGACCTCGTCGACATCGCGCTGCCGCAACCATTCGAGTAGCGGCGTCCCGTCCTCGTCGGTGCCCTCGAAGCCGCTGTAGGCCGCCTCGTGAGCACCCTTGCGGAATACGGCCTCAATCGGCCGGGTGTCGAGGTCGGGACGAAATTCCGCTCCTGGGCTTCCGGCGACGCAGTGCGGCGGCCAGGACGACGAATAGTCCGGCTGGTCGGAGAAATGGCCCTTCGGGTCGATGCGGAAATCCTTGGTCGCCACGACGTGCTGGTAGCCGGGCCCGCGGGACAGATAGTCGTTGATGGCACCGGCCACGTCGGCGACGGGCAGCGAGCCACCCTCGCAAAAGTCGTTTTGCACGTCGACGATGATCAACGCTCGCACGCGCTCCACCATATAGCCGTTAACAGCGGCGACGGGCGGATCGGTTTGTTTGCCGACTCCCCGGGTAACCCTCCTGCCATGGTCATCCGCAGAATCGCGCGCCCCCTGTTGTCGGTTGCCTTTATCGGCCAAGGAGTTGAATCGCTGCTCAATCCCAAAGCTGCCGCGGAAGCGGCGGCGCCGGCGGTCGACGGTCTACAGGCGCTGCCGGATCAGGCGGCCCGCTACGCGCCGACCGACCCGCAAACCTTCGCCCAGATCACCGCCGGTGTGCAGATCGGGGGCGGGCTGTTGCTCGCCACCGGGAAACTGCCGCGCGTCGCCTCGGCGGTGCTGGCGTTGACGGTGATACCGGCGAACCTCGGCACTTACTCCTTCTGGACCGAGACGGACCCCGAGCGCAAAGCCGAGCTGCGTCGCGGGTTCTTGAAGGACCTGAGCCTGGTGGGCGGGTTGATGATCGCCTCCGCCGATACCGCGGGCAAGCCCTCGCTGGGATGGCGTGGGCGTCAAGCGGCCGAGCGTCTCTCTGAGCGGGTGTCCTCTTCGCTACCGGGATCCGATGACGCCGATTTCAGTGAGCTCGGCGAACGGATCGCGCACCGGACTGCACGTCGGCGCCGAACGCGGTCGCGAACTGGCCAGCACGGCAGCCGAACGGGGCGCGCCGTACGCCGAGGTCGCCCTGGACCGGGGCCGCGAACTCGCCAGCGCCGCCGCCGAGCGTGGAGCTCCGCTGGCCAAGAAGGCCCGCGAGCGAGGCGAAAAGCTGGCCGACGAGTTGGCCGAGCGGGCCGAAAAGGCGCGCAAGCGCGGCGAGAAGCTGGCCAGCGAGGCGCGGGTACGTAGCGAGGAGCTGGCCGACGCGGCGCGCGAACGAGTCGGCGGGCAGGTCAAGACTCGTCGCCGCAAGCGTCCCTGGTAATCGCCGAGCCCGTCAGAAACGTGTCGACGATCGCGCCGACCCCTTGACCGATATCCACGGTGACCCCGAACTCGTCGTCGCCCAGCGGTTCCAGCGCGTCGAATTGTGACCGCAACAACGCGGGCGGCATGAAATGGTCCGGCCTGGACGCCAACCGCTCGCCGATGAGACGCGGTGAACCCCTCAGATGAAGGAACACGACACGCGGACAGTGTGCCCGCAACTGGTCGCGGTAGGCGCGCCTGAGCGCTGAGCAGCTCGCTACCCCGCCGTCGCGGTGATCGGCCAGCCACTCTCCGACTCGCTCGAGCCACGGACGGCGATCCTCGTCGTCAAGTGGTTGCCCGGCCGTCATCTTCGCGACCTTCGCGGGCGGATGCAAACTGTCGGCGTCGACGAAGGGCACACACAACCGTTGCGCGAGTGCGGAACCTACCGTCGACTTGCCCGATCCGGAGACACCCATCACCACCACGGGCCCGCCGCCGGGATCGGGATCAACCTAGGTCTGTCGCGCGAGATTGCGGTTCCATTCCATCCAGCCGACGCCGGTGCGGCCGTCCGCGGTGTCGATGCTGACCCAGGCCCGGGCGAACTCGCTCACCTGTCCTTCAGGGCCGGTAAGCAGCACCGGCGCATGACCACGGATATCCACCTCACCGGTGAGCCCGCCGGGGTCCAGGCCCAACGTCATCTTGAGTGGTAAACCGTTGGCGCCGAAGGATCGTGGGTTAGTCACCGTGTGGAGTTCGGTGACGTTTCGGTCGGAGTCCTGGATGTAGCCGATGCCCACCGGGGGAACATTCGGGATGTTGATGTCCAGCCCGTGCAGGTGCGTGCCGTCGCCGAGGTGCAGCGCGCTCCACATCCAGTCCATGCTCCACCAATCGCGGACGCCCCACGAGTGATCACGTTGTCCCGCAACGGAATCCATGCGGTAGAATTTATCATTCACGGTGACGGTTCCCGTTACCGTGCAAGGGATTTCGTAGCGGGTGGTCACCCGGTACTTGTAAGGAGCGCCGTCGGTGGCCCACACCAGGTTCATCGTCATGTCGACGGGCGTTCCCGGCTCGCCGCGCAATATCGCCGACGGGTCGGCGTAGGACTGACCCCGCGCCCGCACGTCCACACGGTAGGTCCGCAGCGGCACGTCGGCGGAGTGGGCGATTTCCAAGGCATCGGTGGACAACACCCACGGATCCTCGGGCAGCGGAACTTCGTAATCCAGCACGGCCACGGTCGGAAGGTCGGGTCCGCACAGCAGCACCTGAACCCAGGCGGCCCGCTGGTTGGCCACCAGACCGATTCGGAACCAGCCGCCGAATCCCTGTGCCGCATCGACGAAGTCGGCGTACCAGCTCTCACTCCACAACGGTTCGTCCGTCGGCGCATGCGCGAGTTCGTCGTCTTCCGACGGCCGGAGCGGCTCCGGGGCCACGGCATTCGGCAGCGTCGCCAAAGCGTCGGTATCGAGCACGTGATCGCAGTGCCGTTGCAGCATCGTCATGAACATCTGGTCGCCGCGCTCGGTACGTTCCACCAGCATCGACGAGACGATCGCCATCATCACGCCGAAAAAGGCCTGCCGGCGAACACCTTCGGCGATGTCGGCGAGCGTGATCGGCGCTTGCGGCCCGAGCGCCTCGTGGTAGGCCCGCAGCAACGCGTCGTAGTGCGCCCGGCGATCCTCCGCCGGCAAGGCGCAGCCCAGGAAATAGGCCAAGTCGGTCAACGGCGGGCCCCAGGAGACGGTCTGCCAATCGACGACGGTCAACGCGCGGTCGGCCCCCTCGGCGCCGAACAACATGTTGTCCAACCGGTAGTCGCCGTGAACCAGGCCCTGGATCGCGTTGCGCTGCGCTTCGGCGGCCTGGTAGGCGTCGAACGCGCCCACCAGGCGCTCGCACACCATCCGGTGCGACGGCGCGATCTGGTCGCCATAGCGGTCGAGGAAACCGGCGTAGAGCGGCGCGATCATGGATTGGTTGAGCGGAGTGTCGCGGTTGAGCCACTACGCGTCGGCCAGCGACGTATCGCCGAGTAGCGGGCCGTGCAGCCGGCCCAGCTCGACGACTCCGATTGTGGCCTGTTCGATTGTGGCACCGGCGATTTCGTTGCCGACGACGGCCGGAACGGCATCGCCGAGCAGCAGATCGAAGACTCCCGTCGAGGTGTCGATCGCGGCGTGATAGCACGGCGCGATCGGGCCGCCCAGGCGGGGCGCGATGTCGCCGTAGAAGCGAACTTCGCGCTCGTAGAGGCCCAGCGCCAGCCCGGTTTGCCGACTCACCGGATCGCTGGCCGCGACCTTCAACACCACTGACTCGGGTCCCGCGGCGCCGTCGGAGTAGCGCAGGCGCACGCGGTAGCACTCGCTCATCTGGCCGGTGCCGATGCGCTCGGTTTCGAATGCGGCGACCTCTCCGGCGCCGATCGCGGCGGTCAGCCACGAAGCCGTGAGATCACTGGGTCGTTCGACTGGCTGGGTCTGCATTGACGTCCTCTGCCGAATTTCGCTGACGGTTTAGCGTGCCAGGTCACTGCGCCAAAGAGAAGCCTGCCCATGCCATCCGGCGAAGCGGGTGCGGATCGAACTCGATGCGGCTCTTACGGTCGAAGACCATCACCGCGCGGTCGTCGACGGTGTAGGCGGGCCAGTCGTCGCCCGGAATACCGGTGCGGCTGAACGCTCGCCACCGGCGTTGCACCTGGTTGCTAACCCGAAGTGCGGCGCGCTGATCGGCCGCCGCGGTCAGCAACGAGCCGAGTCGGGTTCGATAGAAATCGAACACGGCCAGCAGCTCGGTGGCATGGGTCGCGCCCAACCCCGACCAGCGCAGCATCCGCGGTGCGTAGTCGTAGCGATACAAGTACGTGGGCGCATGGCCGCTGTGCGCCTCGGCGAGCTGCCAGGCCGCCGAGCTGAACGCGAAGTCACCACCCAGCTGGATGCACGCCGAGGACGACGGGTACCCCGGGTATGCCGCGGTAATGCGTTCGCGGGCAGCCGGTTCCGCGTCGGCGAGCAACTCTTCGATCATCGATTGATTGGTGGGCAGCATTTTGAGGAACCGGGTGAACAGCCGACCTTCTTCGGCGTTGGTGCCCACGATGAGCGGGACCCGATGCGCCCGACCGGACTCCATCGCCTCGACCGGGTCTTCGGGCAGGCAGTCGTCGCCGATGACCGGGCCGATCGGGAAGGCGCCCAGTCTGCTCTCCATGCCCTGGTCGATCAGCCGGTGCTGGGCCTCGACGAGGTGGGCCGGCGATGCCTGCATCAACGCGTTGGCGGCATCCTCGGGGCGCGCGCCGAGCAGGTTGGCGAATCGTGCCGCGAACTGGGCCGAAACCTCTTTCGAACGCACCAGCCCGGACGCCGGACTTTCGGAAATCGCCCGGGCGAACAGGCCTTCGGCGGCCGGCACGGCCAACAACGTGGCGGTGATGCAGGCGCCCGCGCTCTCGCCGAAGATGGTGACATTGCCGGGATCACCGCCGAATCCCGCGATGTTCTCGCGGATCCACCGCAACGCCATCACCAGGTCGCGCAGGTAGAGGTTGCTGTCGATGGTGGTGTCCGCGGTGGACAAGGACGATAGGTCAAGACATCCCAGCGCGCCCAGCCGGTAGTTGACCGACACGTACACACAACCGCGGCGGGCCAGTGCCGCACCGTCGTAGAGCGGGACGGCCGAGCTGCCCAGGATGTACCCGCCGCCGTGGATGAAGACCATGACCGGCAGGGGTCCGTCGTGGTCTGCTTCCGGCGCGACGACGTTGAGGGTGAGGCAGTCCTCGCTCATCGGCTGGTATCTGCCGACACCGAGCATCGTGTAACGCCGCTGTTGGGGCGCGCAGCTGGTGAACCCGTGGCAATGACGCACACCCGACCAGGGCTGCACCGGTTGCGGCGCCCGAAAGCGCAGCCGCCCGAGGGGCGGGCGGGCATAGGGAATGAAACGCCAGCGGTTGACGCCATCTCGGCTGAAGCCTTCGACGATGCCGTTGGCGGTGCGTGCGCGGATAGTGCGCTCGTGCATACGCCGACGGTAGCCGACACTACGTATGTAGGGCGCGCGGAGCGACTAAATCCGCAGTGTGACGGATAGCCTGTTGGGATGCGAATGGCCGCGTTGGTCACACTCTCGGTACTGGTGGCCGGATGCTCGCACGGCGGCGGGGGCCAATCCGCGCAGAGCCAGACCCCGAACACGACGGCGGTGTCGGGTTTCTCCCCGACCAGCACGGTCTCGCCGGGGAACAAGCCGCCAGGGCCCGCTGCCGCACCGGCGGCGGGCGCGCCGATCTCGGACGTCATCGCTTGGATCGAGGCAGGTCATCCCACCGATCCGGCCCGCTATCACGCCGTTACCCGCGACGGAGTCACCACGCAACTCGGCAACGACGTCGCGTTCACCGTGGCGGCCAACCCGCCAGGCCGCCCCGTCGCGTGCACGACGGATTCCGCGCATACCGGCGGCGCGCTGATCTGTCTGGTCGACCTGGCCAATCCCCCGCCCCGGCCGGACACGGCCTACGGCGAATGGAAGGGCGGCTGGGTGACCTTCGACGGAGCGAACCTGCAGGTCGGGGCCGCCCGCGCCGATCCGGGTCCGTTCGTCAACGGCAATGGCGCCGAGTTGGCAAGCGGGGACACGTTGTCCTACGACGACTACCGCTGCCGCGCCGACCAGGCCGGCCTGTTCTGCGTGAACTACGCCCGCCAGTCGGCCGCGCGGTTCGGCGGCGCGGGGATCCAGCAGTTCGGCTGCCTGCGGTCGGTGCCGCCACCCGACGGCATCGGGATCGCGTTCGGCTGCTGAGGATTTTTTGACGCAGTGCCGGTGTTCATCACGTCGGACCCGGGCGAGGAGGACAGCCATGCCTATTGCAATTCCCACCGTCGACCTTGGTGACGGGCTGAGCGTCAGCGCGATCGGATTCGGCGCGATGGCGCTGACGCCGGTCTACGGCGAGGTCGACGACGCCGAATCACTTGCCACCCTGAATCATTGCCTCGACCGGGGCGTCACCTTCATCGACACCGCCAACATCTACGGCGGCGGGGAGAACGAACGGCTGATCGCCAACCTGCTGGCGAACCGCCGCGACGAGGTAACTCTGGCAACGAAATTCGGTATCGCCGGCAATCCGCTGGACGGTTCCCGGGCGGTGCGGGGAGACGCCGGGTATGTCCATGAGTGCATCGACGAAAGCCTGCAACGACTGAACACCGACGTCATCGATCTGTACTACATGCACCGGCGCGACCTCGACGTCCCGATCGAGGAGACGGTCGGCGCAATGGCGGAGCTGGTGGCCGCCGGCAAGGTGCGGCATCTCGGATTGTCCGAGGTGACCGCCGACGAGCTGCGCGCGGCGGTCGCGGTACACCCGATCGCGGCCGTGCAAAGCGAATGGTCGGTGCGGAGCCGCGACGTCGAGCGCAATGTGGTATCGGCCGCCGCCGAGTTAGGCGTCGGGTTCGTGCCGTATTCGCCGCTGGGGCGCGGCTTCCTCACCGGGACGGTCCGCTCTGTCGCCGACCTGTCGTCGTCGGCCGACTTCCGAAGCCGGATGCCACGATTCGCGCAGGGTGCCCTGGATGCGAATCTCGCAGTCGTGGACGTGGTGACGTCCATCGCGGAGGAGCAAGACGCAACCGGCGCGCAGGTAGCACTGGCCTGGCTGCGTCAGCGCGGCGAACAGCTGGGCGTCACCAGCGTCCCGATCCCCGGTACTCGTCGGGCAACGCGAGTGGACGAGAACGCCGGCTCGCTCGCGGTCACCCTGACACCAGAACAAATGGCGGCGCTGGACTCTGCCGGGTCCGTGGTTACCGGCGACCGCTTCGAGGACCTCAGCTGGGTGTCGGCAGGGCGCGAGTAGGGCCGCTAATTCGCTTGCTGGGCCGTCCTCGATTGACAGCTCGGGACTGTAGAAGCCCTTCGTCCGTCCGACGAAGAACCGCGAAACATGCCCTGCGCCAACGGTATAGATTTCACCCGACACCGGACAATCCTAGTGGGTCAAATACGCCGCCACCGGAGCTACCAGACTCGGATCCAGTTTCTTGAGGTACTGGGTCGTCAGGTCGTCGAGCACGGCCTGCGCTACCGCGCCGGCCGGGGCGCGGCACCGTCGATCGAGTGTGTCAGCATCCGCGTATAGGCGATCGGGGCCACGGCGTTGACCCTGATGTCGTGGTTCGCGCCCTCGGCGGCCATCTCCTCGAACAGTGCATCGCGAACGATTCCGGCATTGTTGATCAGAATGTCGACTCGCCCGGTATCAAGGCGGTGTCGATAATCGCCTGTCCACCTTGCGGACTGGTCCCACTGTGGCTGTCCGCGACGGCGTCACCGCCCAGATCGCGGATCTCTTGTGCGGCAGCATCCGCCGCTTCGGTACTCGATCCATCCCCGGACACCGAGCCGCCGATGTCGTTGACGACGATGCGCGCACCACGAGAGGCCAGCAGCAGCGCGTACTGCTTACCCAAGCCGCCACCGGCGCCCGTGATGACGGCGACCTGACCGTCGAATCTCAATTGGCCTGCGAACGTCGTCACCAGCTCACCGGAAGTTCTTTCATGCCATAGATATCGGCCTGTTTGAATTTCAGCTCCTCCGGCGATACCGCCAATCTCAGCCCGGGCAAGCGCCTCGCCAATGTGGTGAATGCGGTCCGCATTTCGACGCGGGCCAGGTTCGCACCGACGCATTGGTGTACGCCGTAACCAAAGCCCAGGTGACCGCGGGTATTTCGTTCCACATCGAAGAATTCCGGATTGTCGGTGAACTCGGCGTCCCAATTCCCGGCGGGAAGATTCATCAGGACCATGTCGCCGGCGTGGATCAACTGGCCGCCCAGTTCGAAGTCCTCGGTCGCCACCCGATCCACCTGGCTGTGCACGATGGACAGATAACGCATCAGCTCTTCGACGATGTTGGCGACGACGGCGGGATCATCGGTGTCGCCGAGTAGCTTGAAGATCTCGGGACGTTCCAGCAGTGCAACCGTTCCCAGCGAAATCATGTTGGCGCTGGTCTCGTGGCCGGCCACCAGCAGGGTCATCCCGGAGAAGGCCGCCGTCTCGCGGTTGAGCTAGCCGGTCACGACGTAGTCGGTGACCAAGCGGCTGATGAGGTCGTCGGCCGGATCTTGTTCCTTGTGCGCCACCAATTCCAGCAGGTACCCGAACATCGCAGCACCGGCTTGAGCTTTTTCGTCGTCGGACGCCCTGGTATCCAACCCGACTGCCGTGTATTGCTGGAAGGACGCGAGATCTTCGGACGGCACCCCCAACAGTAGGGCGATTACCAATGACGGTACCGGCAAGGCGAATTCACGCACCAGGTCGGCCGGCGCGCCGGTGCGGATCATCTCGTCAAGGTGCTGGTCTACCAATTCCTGGATCTGGGGCCGCATCGCTTCGCAACGCCGGAAGGTGAAGTCGCCGGTCAGCATGCGCCGCAACCGATGATGCTCGGGGTCGTCGACCCGGGCGAACATGACCGGCGTGTTGTCGGTGTTCTTCTGCCGCAGGTACTCCGGAATGGTATCGGCGGACAGACGCGGGTCGACCAGCGCCGCCCGGATGTCGTGGTACCGGCTCACCACCCAGGCCGGTTGGCCGTGGTACACGGCCCGTCGCAGTCCGGGTTCGCGGCGCCAGTCGGCGAACTCAGCAGGCGGATGCAACGGGCAGTGCGCGGCGCGCGGTACCGGTATCACCGGAAGATCCGTGTCGGGATTCAGATCGGAAGATGTTGACATCAGCGGAGTCTCCCGATCGTTGAGCTTGCCTTCGGGTGTTCGGATCCACGTCCGATCACCAATGACGGTACCGGCAAGGCGAATTCGAGCACCACATCGGCCGGTGCGCCCTTCTCGATCATCATGTCCTGGTAGTGGCCGACCACCCAGATCGGGCTGCCCTGAAACATCGCCTTGTGCGACCCGGGCTGTTCCCGCAAGTCCCCGAACTCGGCGGGTGGCGCAAGCGGGCCCCGCGCGGCCCGGGGAATGGGCAGTACGGGAAGGTCGGCGTCAGGGCGCACTTCGGAAGTTGTTGACATAACCCATGTTTCCCGTTACCTGGCAGTTATCTGCCAATTATGCGAGCCTAGAACCGCCGTTGTCGCCAGTCAACTGTCAGTTAGGCTGTGACGATGACAGCGCTGGAAGATCGGCAGTTGCGGGCGGACGCGGCGCGCAACGTCGAGCGCATTCTTCGCGCCGCGCGCGACGTCTACGGCGAATTGGGCCCAGATGCGGCCATGGAAGCGGTAGCGCACCGCGCGGGTGTCGGTGAACGGACTCTGTATCGTAGGTTCCCGACCAAAGGTGATCTCGTCCGCGCCGCCCTGGATCAGTGCATTGCCCAGGATCTCACGCCGGCCATCGCAACTGCTCGCGGCAGCAAAGACGCCCTGCGGGGCCTTACCCAGCTGATCGAAGCCGCGATATCGCTTGGCGCTCATAACCAGAACCTGTTGATCGCTGCGCAGCGGGCCGGATCGCTGACCGCCGATATCTCGGACTCACTCAACGATGCGCTCACCGAATTGGTCCGCCGGGGCCAGCGCGCCGGTGCCGTCCGCGCCGATCTGGTCGCCGAGGACATATTGCGGTTGATCGCGATGCTCTACAGCGTGCTCTCCACCATGGACCCGAACAGTGACGGCTGGCGCCGCTATGTCGCCCTGATGTTGGACGCGATATCGACCGGCGAACGGCAACCGCTGCCCCCGGCGGCTCCCTACCACATGTCCGAGCCGGATAGCTGGCCGTTATAACCTGCTCTGTAAGCATCGGTTGATCGTCAGCCCGGCATCGACCTGGCCAACCGACATTCGATCCGCGGCAGGGATTGGCAGATGTCGACCAGACATAACGTCCGCTCCCTCCTGCGCCAGCCGTAGCGCTTGGCTGCGCCGGCCCGATACCTCGGGCGGCATCGGTAATCAGATTGCGGTCACCGGCAACGCGCACCTAGTGCTGACTCCACATCGCCCCGCGCATCGTCGCGGACAGCGGAATGTCCTCCACCGCGACAAGGCCCTGCGGCGCGCGACACACCCAGTCGATCGCATTGACGGCACGGCCGGCCGTCGAGATGCAGCCGGCATCGGTGGAATCGAAGAGCGGATGGGACACATGGGTGTTGATCTCCACCCGCGGTTCCCCCTCCACGACGACGCGGTGCACACCGGTGTGACCCTCCGGTGGAAACTCCCAGTCGGCGCCGCGGCGGTGGTGAGCCTGGTGACGTGCTCAAGGGTGATCACCGGCTTGCCCTCACGCACGCCTTCGGTCGCAAAGCGCACCGCGCCCATCTGTCCCGGCTCCACCGTCATCATCGTGCAGTCGATTCGTTCCGGCGTATACCAGGGTTCGACCCGCTGGCGCACCTCGTCGAGCTTGATGTCCAGATTGTCCGCAAGGCTCCGGGCCTGACCACCCCACATCGACACGATCACCCCGGGCAGAAACATCATCGGCGTATCGTCGTCTTCAGTTGATCCGAACCCCATTGCAGCGCCGGTGAATTCGGCATCATCGTAGTTTCCGCAGTCGAAGATCTCCTGCACGGTGATCGAATCCACCCGGGTGGTCAGGCTGACCGCCGCGTGCACGAGTGTGTCGCCGGAGAAGCCGGGGTCGATGCCGTTGACGTAGAGCGAGGTGTTGCCGGCCGCACAGGCGCGCTGCAGGGGCTTGCGCAACCAGTCTTCGGCGTGGTGTGGCGTGACCAGCCAGACCATCGAGGTACCCACGACGTTGGTGCCCGCAGCGAGGAACTTGGACATCTGCTCGATCGCTTCCGTCGGCCGCGTCTCACCCTGAGACGTGTACACCACGCAGTCGGCGCCGAGGTTCACCAGGGCGTCGACGTCATCGGTGGCGACAATGCCGGTCGGCGCGTCGAGGCCGCACAGCTGCGCTGCGTCCCTGCCGACCTTGTCCGGCCTGGCGGCGTGCACGCCGACCAGTTCCAGGTCCGGCCGCCCGATGATCGCCCGCAACGAATGCCGGCCCACGTTTCCGGTCGAGAATTGAATGACTCTGCGCATCGTTACCTCATCTTCCCGTGGCCGATACTGTATCGATTTCAGTCTGGCGCAGGGTCAGTAATCGGGTATCGGCAGCGGCGAATTCGAGTCGATGCCCGGGTAATGCCCGCTCCGACACCTTTCCCGGCTCCCCTAACGATCGCGACCTGGCCGTCCAGCCGGAATTGTCCAACGCCATGCCGGGCTCCTCTGGTCGCATGTGACGTCCGCGCCGCTCAACCTCTGAAAGCCATGCTGACTAAAGTCACTCAATATATCGGGTAGTCATGTGCCATATCGCGGGGAGATCGAGAATCTCCAAGTAGCAAGCCTTTTTAGAAGGGGCACGGCATAATGTTCTGGTTAGCCACAACACTCTTACATGAGTCAGGTCAACCGTGAGGAAAGAAATGGCTGTCACGGATCGGGTGTCTGCGCGAGAGGCCAAGCGCTTGCAGACGCGGGAGCGCTTGATGGGCGCCTCGATCGCCGAATTCGCCCGCGCCGGGATTGCCGAGGCTGACGTCAGCGCGATCGTTGCCGCCGCAGGAGTGGCCCACGGGACCTTCTTCTTCCACTTCCCCACCAAAGAACACGTACTGCTGGAGCTTGAACACCGGGAAGAGGCGCGCATTGCCAAACAGTTCGCGAAATTCCTGAAGTCCGAGCACGACCTTGCTTCCGCCTTGGACGAGGCGGTTCGCCTGGTGGTCGGATTGGAACACCGACTGGGCTACCTGCTCTTCAATGACTTTCTCGCGCTGCACTTCTCGCAAACCCGTCCGCCTACCGAAGACGGCGGGGATCATCCATTGGTCGTCTTGGTGGCGCAGGAGATCGCGCTGGCCCAAGAGCGCGGCGAGGCGGACCCGCACGCCAATCCGATGAACAGCGCGGTTTTCTTCTTGCTCGGGCTCTACGCGCTGTTGATCACCACGAACCACTGGCCGACCGGCCACAGCCTGCTGGAAGATTACGTCGCGAGAAACCTGCGCAGTCTTCGGCCGTGACCCAGGCTGACTTCAATCAGATTACTTGTACCGTTACCATCCTTGACCCGGCGCAACGGCGTCGTTAATCAGCTGCAGGCAACCAGTGTCCGGTCAGGACTGGCGTAGTCATATACAGCTCGATAGCTATATTGCTGACTTAAGTCAGTGCTATAGCCCGGAAGCGTACTCAACCAGCCTCGACGACTCGGAGGGTTCGTGAACCTGCCGAAGCCGCGCCAGCGCGATGTGGGCGGCCCTGCCACGGCCGTCGCCGCAAGCGAGGCTGCCCCGGCGGACCTGAGTTTCGATCAGCATCTGGAGCGATCGGAGCTCGCGCAGCGCCGAGCCGATAAGTGGCTGATCTCCGGCAGCCTGCTGATCGGCACGGCGGCCTTGGGTGTCTTCGGGCTGCCGCTGTTCCTGCGGGGTGTGCAGTTGCTGCGCCGCGCGCAGCGCGATGGGCTCTCGGTTCGACCGATGCTGGTCACCTTGCTCGGTTATCTGGTCATCATCGACGCCGCCATCAACACCGTGGGATGGGCACTCGACCTGGTGGCAAACCACACGATTCTGGCCCGCGTGCTGCTCAACGGCTGGGGCAACATGTTCGACGCGGGCTACTTCTGGCACTACAACGAGCTGTGGGTGGGCGGCGCGGCCGGTCCCGGCGAAAAGGCCATGGAAGTCGGCCTCATCCTGACCGTCTTCACGATGCGGATCGCCGCTGCCATCGGGTTCCTGCAGATGAAGCGGTGGGGCCATCAGTGGATGGTCATCACCTGCTGGATGGGCGTGGTGATTTGGTCCGCCTACATCTTCAACATGACGATGTTCGCCGACGTGCGCTACGCCGGCGTCGTGCTGCCGGTGGTCGGCTGGTGGCTCTACGACATCTTCTACATCACTCCGTTCCTCGCGATCCCGTACCTGCACACCGTCAACCGCGAGCTCTTCACCGACTGAAAGCGGTCAGATCATGGATTATGTAATGGGAGATCCTTCGCTATGTCGCCGCCTGGGGCGGTACCGGACTGATCATCTGGTTCTGGTACTGGATGTTCTCCAACATCGGCACGTTCTGAGCGATGACCGACGGCCCCGATGTCCGCGCCATGTCACTGGAACGAAGTTGCGCGGTGACCGCCGTCGCATTCAGTGGGCAACGCCGCGAAGGTGCCCGGCTGGTCACGGGTGGCCGGCGCCGATTCGGGCTCAATACGGCGCTGACCTTCGTTCACGTCCCCTACCCCACGCCGCCCGACTGGACCCGCAGAACGCTGACATGTGGGGTGGCCCTGCAATGTTCGCCGTCGAAAGAGCGTGTTACCGAGTATCGGCTGAACGAGCTGTCGGCGCGCGAACTGAGCGCGCTCACCCTCGTCGAAGCCGAGGTCGCCCTGGGTTGGATCACATCCCAGTGGCCGGGGCTGGTACCCGAGATCCGGCGCGCACTACCGGAACTGGATGCGCATGACGGTGAGATGCCTGGCCAGGAGATGCTCGACCGCGCGCTTGCGCTGGCGGCCACCGGGCGACCGTTGACCGTTCCTGCTCTGCTTGGCGACTTACCAATGGCCTACACGGCGCCGCAGGGTCTGACCGACAAGCTGCGACGCAGCTTCGGCCGGATGCCCTGGACCACCACGCAGAAGCGTCTGCCGCGACCGTACTCGGTTGCCGTCGGCGGCGACGGCGGTGTCCGCAATCCGAACCTGCCACCGCCGAGCCGCCCGCAGGACAACAATCTCGATATCACACCGGACCACCGGCCGGGGATTCCGTATCCCGAATGGAACTCGTGGACAAAGAGTTTCATGCGCGACCACGTTGCCGTCGTAGAACACGCCGACGGCCGGCGCAGCCGCCGCGCGGCGCCGATAGCCGTCGACGTACGCAAATGGTTCGAAGAACACACGCATTGTGCGATGAAGAATCGACTCGAAGACGGCTCCGATCTGGATGTCGACCAATACGTCAACCACTACATCGACCTGACGACCGGCGAGGCCAAGGAACCGAGGGTATTCCGCGACTTGCTGCCCAGCAGCCGCGACGTCACCACCGCGTTACTGCTCGACGGCAGTTCGTCATTGGGCGTGCACGGCGGCCGGGTCTTTCGGCTGGAATTGGCGTGTGCCGACGCACTTTCCCGCGCGATGAACCGCGCTCGCGAGCGTCATGGCATCTTTGTCTTCACCGGAAACACCCGGCACCGCGTCGAAGTTCGCTGCCTGAAGGACTTCGAGGATCGACGCTTCGTGCGGCCGGGCGCTCTCGGGCTGCAGACCGGCGGGTACACCCGGCTGGGTGCGCCACTTCGGCATCTGACCAGCAGGCTGCTCGCCCAGCCGTCCGAGCGACGGCTGCTGATCGTCATCGGCGACGGCTTGATCTCCGATGAAGGTTACGAGGGCCGCTACGCCTGGGCCGATGCCGCGCACGCGGTCGAGGAGGCGAACGACGCGGGCGTGTCGCTGTACTACGTCGGGGTCGGAGCTACCCGGGTCGATCCCCTCCCGGAAGTGTTCGGGCCCCGTCGATCCCAGCGGATCCGACGCATCGAAGAACTCCCGCGAGTGCTAGCCCACGTGCATCGTGAGCTGGTCGCCGCATGAGCCACGTCCGACAGGGGAACCGATGAGCACCGACACATACTTCGCGAACGGCAACGAAGTCCAGCTTTTCGAGCTGGCATTTCAGCGGCGCCTGCCCGTGATGCTCACCGGTCCGACCGGCTGCGGCAAGACCAGGTTCGTCGAGCACATGGGCGTGCTGCTGCGACGCCCCGTGGTCACGATCAGCTGCCACGACGACCTCACCAGCTCGGATCTCGTCGGCCGCTTCATGGTGACCGGGGGTGACGTCGTGTGGACCGACGGGCCGCTCACCCGGGCGGTGAAGGCCGGCGCGATCTGCTACCTCGACGAAGTGGTCGAGGCCCGGCACGACTCGCTGGCGATCCTGCATTCGCTCACCGATCACCGTCGCGCCCTGTATCTGGACCGGGCCGACGAAGTGGTCAGCGCGCCAGCGACATTCATCTGGTGTGCTCGTACAACCCCGCGTACCGCAGCTCGCTCAAGGAACTCAAACCATCCTTGCGCCAGCGGTTCGTCACGCTGGGGATGAACTATCTGCCCGCCAATCGCGAGGCCGAGGTAATCGTCGCCGAGACCGGCGTGACAATGACGACGGCCGTGCGACTGGTGCAATGCGCGATCGCCATCCGCACCGCGGACGACGCTTTTCACTTCGAGCCGCCGTCCACCCGGGTACTGGTGACCGCGGCACAGTTGATCGCCGCGGGCGCAAGCGAATTGGAAGCCGCCGACGCGTGCATCCTGGCACCGCTGAGCAGCGACGGCGCCATCAACGACGGGCTGCGTGAAGTCGCGGCGGCCCGCCGGCCACCTCGAGAAGCTGAGAAAGGAAGTACTCGTCATGAACCAACAGGAGCAGAAACGCAAGAGGGCGCTGATCGTCTTTCAAATAGTCATCTACGGCTACCTGCTGGTGATGTTCGGGGTCCAGCTCTACATGTCAGTTGCGCGCGGCTGGTGGGACCTATGAATCTGCCTCTGCTCAAAAGCAATCCAGAACCGGGTGGCTCCGTCGGCCTGGAGGAGCATCACGACGAATCCCGGCTGGCGCAGCGGAGTGCCGACAAATGGATGATCGTCGGCGCCGCCTTGATGGGCATGTGGGCTCCGGGCCTGATCGGATTTCCCATCTTCATGCGCGGCGTATGGCTGCAACGTCAAGCACTGCGCGCCGGTCTGTCGGTACGGCCGATGATCGTGACCCTGATCGGCTATCTGACCCTGATCGACGGCATGCTCAACAGTCTGGGCTGGTCACTGGACCTGATCGCCAACCACACGCTGATCAACCGGGTGCTGATGGTCGGCTGGGGCAACATGTTCGACGCGGGCTATTTCTGGCACTACAACGAACCCTGGGTCGGCGGCGCGGCGGGGCCCGGTGAAAAGGCCTATGTGGCGGGCTTGATCCTCACCGTATTCGCTATGCGAGTGGCCGCGGCGATCGGCTTCCTGCAAATGAAGCGGTGGGGTCATCAGTGGATGGTCATCACCTGCTGGATGGGCGTGGTGATTTGGTCCGCCTACATCTTCAACATGACGATGTTTGCCGACGTGCGCTACGCCGGCGTGGTGTTCCCGGTCGTCGGCTGGTGGCTCTACGACATCTTCTACATCACTCCGTTCCTCGCGATCCCGTACCTGCACACGGTCAACCGCGAAATCTTCTCGGACTGAAGCTGGCTCGACGGAGCCTAGAAAGGTAAGCCATGACCACCACGTCACCCACCGACGAAAAAGAACGGGCCGCCGACCTCGAGCCGGGCACTACGCCGTACTACGCGCGCATGCACAAATGGATCAAACGGGCCGTCTTGGTATGCCTGGTGGCGCTCGTGATCGAAGGCGCCTTCACGTTGCCGTTCATGGCGGTGTACTACGGCTACCCGACGCTGAGCCTGACGGAGATCTGTAGTGAGCTGCTGAAGATTCGGTACTCCAACGACACCCTGGAGTGCAAGTACCCCTACCCGCCGTTCGGCCCGCCCGAGGGCGCCGAGGGTAAGGCCACCGCCCAGGACGTGTGGGGTATCCAGCCGATACCGAAATACCACCGGCTGGGCTTTCGCGAACTGGTCCGCATCCACAACGACAGACTGGCTCGTCAAGCCGCACAACAGCATTCGGCGCCGCATCCATGACGTATCGCGTCATCCAGTGGACGACGGGTGATGTCGGCACGACCAGCACGTTGCCGCGGCTGCCGCTGCGAATCCTGGCTCAGAGCACCTGAATTTCACCGGTGGTTCCGTCGACCTCGATCAGCGCGCCCGACGGCAACGCCTTGGTGGCTCCCTCGACGTCCACCACACAAGGGAAGCCGAATTCGCGGGCCACCACCGCCGCATGCGACATCGGACCACCGAGCTCGGTCACGACGGCTGCCGCATAACAGAATGCCGCCGTGTAGCCGACATCGGTGACAGCCGCGACCAGGATCTCGCCGGGCTGCAAATCGTCGATGGTTTCGGGCCGCACGATCCGAGCCCGGCCACGCACCCGGCCCCCGGACACGCCGACACCGCGTAGGGTCCCGCCGCTGGTGAGAGCCGGCGACGACGTCGTGGTGGGTTCCCAGGCCCCGCTGAACACCGTCGGAGGAGCGATGGTGACCAGTCGGCGATGCTCGGCCCGGCGCCGTGTGACCAGGGCCGCGACGTCGGCTGGCAGGGCGTCGAGCTCGTCGACCAACAGATAGAACGCATCGTCGGGGCTGCGAAAGATTCCGGCATCGACCTGCCTGCGCCCGTACTCGCGCAGCAGACCACGCAGCACCCAGTTGGCCCGCACCACCTTGTCGCGACGGGCCTCACGGTCACGGAGTTGGCGTGCGGCCATCAGCGCTACAGGCTTGGCCCGCAACGGAATCCGCGGGTGCAGCGGCTGCGACGAGCCAGGTGCACTCATCGCTCTGGCTACCATGCGGACCAAGAGCTCCGGATCGTCGGCGTAGCTGGTTGACAGCATCTCGAGCTCTGCCGGGCCGCGGTGCCCGATCAACGCCAGCTCGGCCAGCACCGCGGAATGAAACTCTGGCGCGTCGACGGCCAACTTGTCCAGCCGCTCCCCCGGTTCGTTCAGTATCCGAGCCACGTTCGGATCCCGCTGTGCCGCAATCACCAGTCGCTGCATGGCCTCGACGGAACGGGCACTGACCAGTTCCGGCCCTGCCGGCCCGAAGGTGTCTCGCCCGCATAGGCCGCGCAGCAACACATTGAACGCCGCGCACAGCATGAACGAGGCCGAGGCCAGCACCCAACCGTGCACAACGTGATCGCGCGCCAACACGATCAGGCTGGCAAGCCGGCGATCGTCGAGTTGGGTCACGTCGTCGGCCAGCCGTTCCAGCCGGTCGACGTCGGCGATGAAGTCGTCAGTGTCGCGCGGGGCGCCCGAGCTCAAGCCCACCAGATTGACACCGAACACCCCGATATTGCGGCCATTGCGCAGTTGCCTTCGCGCCCAGCCGATTTCGGCCGGCCGCTGCTCACCGAAGATCGGTAGCGAGGCCATGCTGGGGCCGAAGAACCCGCTGTTACTGACGATCATCGACGGCTTGGCGAACGGCACGGTCTCGGCCATGAAATGCGCGGAGGTGATCGCCCCGTACAGCCGATGCGCGAACACCGCTACGGTGCGCATCGCTATTTCGCGCTGCACCATCCCGCCCGGCCGCAGCCGCCCGGCGATCGTGACGCCGCCGGCACGCAACCCGCGCACGGTCGCCGACGCCGAGGCGGGCGAGAACGGTCCCGGTAGCGCCTCGGACAGGTTGGTGGCCAGGAAGGTGGGAAAGCGCGGGTCGATCGGGGTGTCGAATTCGCCGTTGTCTCCCGGCGGGCCAGCCAATCTGGGCGGCACACCATCGTCTGCTGCCGCGTCGACGGCGGGCAGGTCCGGTATGTTGGCCAGTCGCCACGGCAACGCCACGATTCGGTTGCCCAGCGCGACGCGGCCGCGCACCGCCAGCGCGAAGTCCTCGACACATTCGTCGCAGTCCCAGGCCGGCTGGAATGCCCACTGCTCCCGCAGCCGCGAAGTATCCATCAGCGGGGCGCTTCGGACCAGATCCAGCTCCGCGTGTCGTCCCCACACCCGCAACGGTCCGCCAAGCCGGATGATCGGGCGCCTCAGCGCGGTTGCGACCTGACGGAACGTCTGCTCACCGGAGGCGGCGAGATTAATTGGCCCGTCGGCGATGTCGGTGTCCACGACGGCGCGGGTGAATACCCGCAGCGCGTCGTCGAGGTGGACGACTTGTATCGGGCGATCGCTCGACCCGTCGGGAAACGCCGGCGACGCCAGCAGTGCTCGCGCCCAATTGTCGACGTTGCGGCCGACGATGAGCGCGGAGCGGATCGCGATCCATTCGGCGTCCGAGGCGCCTAGCAGGCCCTCGACGCGGGCCTGGTGCACGCCGTCGGCCGACACCGGAACCATCGGCTCCTGTTCGGTTTTCCGCGTATCGGCGCGGCCATAGACGTGCGCGGACGACGCGAAAACGATACGCCGAGAACCGGTCTCGGCCATCGCCTGCAGGACGTTGCGCGTGCCACCCACATTGACCTCGTGGCCGATACGCTCGTCGGGCCCGGGGCAGCGTGCCCACGCGAGATGTGCGACGACATCCGCGCCGGCGATCCCGCGGGTGACCGCGCCCGCGTCCCGGATGTCCGCCTCGATGAAATCGGCCGCACTCGACCAGCTTTCCGGCCGGCGCCGGGCGATTCCTACGACCTCGTGACCCTGGCTGAGCAATCGGGCGGTGAGACCGCGGCCGAGCACACCGCTGGCGCCGGTGACCGCGATTCTCACTGAGTTCCGATTTTCATGGCTATTCGTCGTCGTCCATCAACGCGGCATTGACCAGGGCCTCGAGGTCCATGTCCGCGATGTCCTTTTCGGTGCTCTCCGCCGCGGGTGCCGCCTGCGCGGTACCGTCCTCGGCCGCCAGGGCGAGCAACAACTCCAGCACGCCGGCCTGCCGCAGCCGCTTCACCGGAATCGACCCCACCACACGCTGAATGTCGGCCTCCCCGGGCGCGGCGGCGGGAGCGCTTTCCTCCGGCGTCCCGACGAGTTCGGCGTGCATGTAGCCGGCCAGCGCGGCGCAGTTCGGGTAGTCGAAGATCAGCGTCGGCGAAAGTGCCAGGCCGGTGGCGGACTTCAACCGATTACGCATCTCGACGGCGGTGAGCGAGTCAAAGCCGAGCTCTTGGAACGCCCTGTCCGGATCGATCGACTCGGGGCTGGAGTTGCCCAGCACCGTGGCGATGTTGGAGCGCACCAGATCCAGCAGCACGGCGTACTGCTCGTCTTCGGGCAGCCCCTCAAGGCGTTGCAGCAGAGCTGATTTCGACTTGGCCGCGGCCAGCGAATCGTCGACCTGGCGCCGGGTCGGCGCGTTGATCAGATCAACGAACATGGGCGGCAACGTTCCCCCGTCGAACTTCACCCGCAGCGCCGCGAGGTCGATATGGGCGGGCAACAGGAACGGCTCGTCGACAATCAGGGCGGTGTCCATCAGTTCCAGTGCCTGATCCGACGACATCGCAACGATGCCGTCCCGGCCGAACCGGGCACGATCGGCGGCGCCCAGCGCCCCCGTCATCGCACTGGTCTGATCCCACAAGCCCCAGCCCAGCGACATCGCCGGCAGCCCGTCCCTGCGCCGGTGCACGGCCAACCCGTCCAGGAACGAGTTGGCGGCCGCGTAGTTGGCCTGACCCGACGCTCCCGCCAGCCCGGCCATCGACGAAAACAGAACGAACGCAGACACATCCAGATCGCGGGTCAACTCGTGCAGGTTCCAGGCGCCATCGACCTTGGCCCGCAACACCGCATCCACCCGCTCCGGGGTAAACGAGGAAATGACGGCATCGTCAAGCATCCCGGCCGCGTGAATCACGCCGGACAGCGGTCGCTGCACCGGGATATCGGCGATCACCTTGGCCAGCGCCTCGCGATCGGCCACATCGCAGGCCACCACTTGCACCTGGGCGCCGGTCGCGCTGAGCTCGGTCATCAACTCCGCGGCCCCGGGAGCATCCAGGCCACGCCGGCTCACCAACACAACATTGCGTGCCCCATGCCGAGACACCACATGACGGGCCAGCGCCGAGCCGGCCATCCCGGTCCCGCCCGTGATCAGCACGGTGCCGGCCAGCCATCCGTCGGGCATGCCCATCACGACCTTGCCGACGTGGCGGGCCTGACTCAAGTACCGCAACGCCGCCGGAGCGCGCCGCACGTCAAACCTGGTCACCGGCAACGGGCGTAGCACGTCGTCGCCGAACAGCGTGGCGAGCTCATCGAGCATCTGCTGAATGCGCTCGGGTCCCGCCTCGAACAGGTCGAAGGCGCGGTATCGCACACCTGGATGTTCCTGCGCGACCTCGCCGGGCTCCCGGATGTCGGTCTTACCCATCTCCAGCAAGATCCCTCCGGGGGCCACCAGCCGCAGGGACGCGTCGACGAAGTCGCCGGCCAGCGAGTCCAGCACGATGTCCATCCCGGCCATGCCGTTCCTCGCGGTGACCGCGCGGAACTTGTCCTCGAATTCGAGGCTGCGCGAGTCGGAAATGTGGTCGTCGTCAAAGCCCATGGCCCGCAACGTGTCCCACTTACCACGGCTGGCAGTCGCGAAGACCTCCAGGCCCAGGTGCCGGGCCAGCTGCACCGCGGCCATTCCGACGCCGCCGGCCGCCGCGTGCACCAACACCCGCTGGCCGGGTTTGGCCGCGGCCAGATCGGTCAGCGCGTAGTAGGCGGTGGCGAAGACCACCGTGGTGGTCGCGGCAGCGGTGTGCGACCATCCGGCCGGCACCCTGGCCAGCAGCCGCTGGTCGGTGACGGCGATCGTCCCGGTTCCGTCGGGGAACAGGCCCATGACGCGGTCGCCGATCGCGAAACGGTCATCCGGCGAAGAAGTCTCGACAACGACGCCGGATGCCTCGATACCCATGACGGCGTCCGGGTCGGGGTAGAGACCGAGCGCGATCATCACGTCGCGGAAGTTGGCGGCGATGGCGGACAGCGCAACCCGAACCTGCCCGGGCCCCAGCGGGGCGTCGGCGTCCGGGATCCGTTCCAGTCGCAGGTTCTCGAAGGTGCCGCGGCTGCTCATACCCAGCCGCCACGGGCCGTCGCCCGGGGGCACCAGCAGACTGCTGGCGGCGCGGCTGCCGTGGACGCGCGCGATGTAAACCTTTGCGCCACGCAACAACACCTGCGGCTCACCGGCGGCCAGGACCGCGGCCACCGCCTCGTCGTCGAGTGGTCCGTCGCTATCGACCAGCACGATCCGCCCGGGATGCTCGGTCTGCGCCGAACGCACCAGACCCCACACGGCGGCGCCCGCCAGATCGGCGATGCTCTCCCCCGGCAACGGCATCGCACCCCGGGTCGCCACCACCAGCGTCCCGTTCCCCTCGCGGGCCAGCCATGATTGCAGCACCGGCAGCACCGCGCGGGTGGCGCCGTACACCCCGGCCAGGATGTCATCGGCGACCGGCGCCGACTCGAACACCACGGCCGACCGTTGCCCCTCGACAACCTCGGGTTCCGTTGCGCCCCAGGCCGACACCGATACGGCCTGCACCGAGGACGACGGCTGCACGATCCAGTCGACTTCGAAGAGGCGATCCGGGCCGGACTTCGACACCGCGGCCAGCAACTGCTGGTCGGTCACCGGCCGGGCCACCATGGACGCCACCGAAAGCACGGGCAGTCCAAGGCCATCCGCGAGTTCGATCGAGACCGCCTGATCGCCCACCGGTACGATCCGTGCCCGCACCGCCGCCGCGCCCCCGGCATGCAGGGACACCTGCTGCCAGGAGAACGGCACCATCATCGAACCTTCGGCGATCTCGTCCTCCGAAGCCAGGATCACCGCGTGCAACGCGGCGTCGAGCATCGCCGGGTGCACACCGAAACCGGCGACGGACATCCCGGCATCGGCCGGCAACGTCACCTCGGCGAACAGTTCCTCGCCGCGCCGCCACATCGAGGTCAGACCGCGGAACGCGGCCCCGTAGCCGTAGCCACGCTCGGCCAGCCGCTCGTAGCCGTCGCCGACGTCGACCGGAACCGCACCGATCGGCGGCCATGCCGACAGGTCCGCGCTCGGTTCGGCCGACCCCGTGCGCAGCACGCCCTCGGCGTGCAACGACCAGCCGGATCCCGCCTCGGCCCGGGAGAACACCGACACCGTCCGGGCGCCGGATTCGTCAGCGCCGCCGACCACCACCTGGACCGCAACCGACCCACCGGGCGGCAACACCAGGGGCGCCGCAAGATTCAGCTCCTCGACGACCCCGCAGTTCACCTCGTCGCCGGCGCGGATCGCCAACTCGACGAATCCCGCTCCGGGGAACAGCACGACACCACCCACGGCGTGATCGTTCAGCCAGCTCTGCACTCCAGGCGATAACCGGCCCGTCAGCACCACGCCGCCCGACGCCGGCAGCTCGACCACCGCACCCACCAACGGATGTTCGCTGGCCGCCAGGCCCAGGCCGGCCGCGTCGGCCGCGGCACCGTTACCGGCGAGCCAAAAGCGCCGTCGCTCAAAGGTATAGGTGGGCAACTCGACGAAATCGGCCCGGCCGATCACCGCGCGCCAGTCCACGCCCATCCCGACGGCATATCCCTGCGCGATCGCGGCGGTCAGAGTTTCCGGCTCCGGGCGATCCTTGCGCAGCACGGACAACGTGACGATCGGTGCGTCGGGGAGCGATTCCTCGATCGACGCCGTCAGTCCGCTGGCGGGCCCGACTTCGAGGAAGCGGGTCGCGCCGGCGGCGTGAGCGAAGCGCACACTGTCGGCGAAGCGTACTGCCTCGCGCACGTGCCGCTTCCAGTAGGCCACGGTGGCGTAGTCGTCGCCGGCGAGCTGCCCGGTCACGTTCGACACAATCGGGATGGTGGGCTTGCCGATCGCGAGTCCGGCCGCAACCGTGCCGAATTCGTCGATCATCGGTTCCATCAACGGGGAGTGGAACGCATGGGAGACGGCCAGCCGGTGCACGCGGCGGCCCTCGGCATGAAGCCGCTCGGCGATCGCGTCGACCCTGTCTTTTTCGCCCGAAATCACCAGCGAGCCAGGTGCGTTGACCGCCGCGATTCCGACGCCGGCGTATTCCGAGGGGACCAGCAGCGGCCGCACCTCATCTTCGGTGGCCTGCACCGCGACCATCGCCCCGCCCGCCGGCAGCGCCTGCATGAAGCGGCCCCGGGCGGCCACCAGCACCGCGGCGTTCTCGAGAGACAGGACGCCGGCGACGTGTGCGGCCGCCAACTCGCCGATCGAGTGGCCCATCACGAAGTCGGGTCGCACATCCCAGGATTCGAATAGCCGGAACAGCGCGACTTCCACGGCGAACAACGCCGGCTGGGCGAATTCGGTGGTGTTCAACAGGTCTTCGTCGTCGCCCCAGATGACGTCGCGCAAGGGACGCAGCAGATGCCGGTCCAGCTCCGCCACCACGGCATCGAACGCCGCGGCGAATACCGGATACCCGGCGTGCAATCCCCGCCCCATGCCGAGAATTTGGGAGCCTTGGCCCGGGAAGACGAAGACGGTCTTGCCTGCTATTGCGCTCCCGCTGATCACCGTGGTGGCCTCGCCGGTGGCCAATTCGTCGAGGCCGGCCAACAACTGGGAGCGGTCGGTGCCGGCAATGACGGCGCGATGCTCGAAGGCAGACCGGCCGGCCAGGGACCATGCCACATCGGCGACGTCCAGCTCGCCGGCGGCACGCAGGTGCACGGCCAGTCGGGACGCATGAGAGACCAACGCCGACAAGGACTTTGCCGATACCACCCACGGTAGTACCGGCGTCGTGGGGTGATCGACGGCCTGGTCTGGATTCGGCGCGGCCTCAAACGGGACAGCCTCGATGATGACGTGGGCGTTGGTGCCGCTGATGCCGAACGACGAAACCCCCGCGCGCCGGGGGTGATCGGCCGGCCAGGGCCGCGCCTCGGTGAGCAACGACACCGCGCCCGCCGTCCAATCCACGTGCGGGCTCGGCTGATCCACGTGCAATGTCGCCGGCAGCAGCTGGTGGCGCATCGCGAGCACCATCTTGATCACCCCGGCCACACCGGCGGCGGCCTGGGTGTGACCCATGTTCGACTTGATCGATCCCAGCAGCAGCGGCTCGGCGCGGTGTTGCCCGTAGGTCGCCAACAAAGCCTGGGCCTCAATCGGATCGCCCAATGTGGTTCCGGTGCCGTGGCCTTCGACCACGTCGACCTCGGCCGTGGACAACCCGGCGTTGGCCAGCGCCGCGCGCACCACCCGCTGCTGCGATGGGCCGTTGGGGGCGGTCAACCCGTTGGAAGCGCCATCCTGATTGATCGCCGATCCGCGGACCACCGCGAGCACCGGATGACCGAGCCGACGCGCATCCGAAAGCCGTTCGACGACGAGCATGCCGCAGCCTTCGGAGAATCCGGTACCGTCGGCGGCTCCGGCGTAGGCCTTGCACCGACCGTCCACCGACAACCCGCGCATCCGGCTGAACTCCACGAAGATGTCGGGCGTGGCGTTGACCGTGACACCGCCGGCCAGCGCCAGATCACACTCGCCCGAACGCAGCGATTGCGCGGCCATGTGCAGCGCGACCAACGACGACGAGCACGCGGTGTCCACCGACACCGCCGGGCCCTCCAGCCCCAGCACATACGACACCCGGCCCGACGCCACGCTCGAGGATTGGCCGGTCAACCGGAAACCCTCCGCGATCGGTGCGGCGCCGATGCCGTACCCCTGGGTGTAGATTCCGGCGAACATGCCGGTGGCGCTGCCGCGCAGCGCGCCGGGCTCAATCCCCGCCCTTTCCAAGGCTTCCCACGACAGCTCCAGGAACATCCGCTGTTGCGGGTCCATAGCCAGTGCCTCGCTCGGCGCGATGCCGAAGAAGGCGGCATCGAAGTCCGCGACGTCGTCCACGAAGCCGCCGGTGCGGGTGTAGCACGTTCCCGGAACGTCGGGGTCCGGGTTGTACACCCCGGCCAGGTCCCAGCCGCGGTCACTCGGGAACTCGGTGAGCACGTCACGGCCCTCGGTCAGCATCTCCCACAGGTCCTCGGGAGACCTCACCCCGCCTGGGTAGCGGCAGGACATACCGACGATCACGATCGGGTCGTCGCCGGTAACCGCCGCGACCGGGGTAGGCGCGATTTCCTGCGGGACCCCGGCGAGTTCCTTGCGGATATAGCCGGCCAGCCCGTTCGGCGTCGGGTAGTCGAAGATCAGCGTCGGCGAAAGCGCCAGTCCGGTCGCGGTTTTCAGCCGGTTGCGCATTTCGACCGCGGTCAGCGAGTCGAAGCCCAGATCCTGGAACGCCTTGTCCGGATCGATCGCCTCGACGGTCGTATTGCCCAACACGGTCGCGATGTGCGAACGGACCAGGTCCAGTAGCACGGCGTGCTGTTCGGGCTCGGAGAGCCCGTGCAGCCGATGCGCCAGAGCGGATTTCGATTTCGCGGCGGCCAGCGACTCGTCGACCTGACGGCGAGCCGGCGCGTTGAGCAGGTCGGTGAACATCGGCGGCACCGCGGAGGCATGCGTGCGCAGCGCGGCCAAGTCGATGCGGGCCGGCGCGACGAACGGCTCGTCGAGAATCAACGCGGTGTCGAACAATTCCATCGCCTCGTCCGACGACAACGCCAGGATTCCGTCGCGGCCCAGCCGGGCCCGGTCGGCGGCGTCGAGCCCGCCGGTCATGGCGCTGGCCTGATCCCACAGCCCCCACCCCAGCGAGATCGCCGGCAGCCCGTGTGCCCGCCGGTGTGCGGCCAGCCCGTCGAGGAACGTGTTGCCGGCCGCGTAGTTGGCTTGCCCCGAGGAACCGACCAGGCCGGCCATCGACGAAAACATCACGAACGCGGACACATCCAGGTCGCGGGTCAGCTCGTGCAGGTTCCATGCTGCGTCCACCTTGGCCCGCAACACCGCGTCCATCCGCTCGGGTGTCAGCGATGTGACCACGGCGTCGTCGAGCACACCCGCGGCGTGGATGACCCCGGAGAGCGGGTGCTCGGCCGGGATGTCGGCGATCACCGCGGCCAGGGCGGACCGGTCGGCCGCGTCGCAGGCCGCCACCGTCACCCGGGCCCCGGCCGCCTCCAATTCGGCGACCAGCTCGGCGGATCCGGCAGCGTCCGGCCCGCTGCGGCTCAGCAGCAGCAGGTTCTGCACACCGTGGTGTGCCACCAGGTGGCGCGCCAGCGTCGAACCCGCCATCCCGGTGCCACCGGTGATCATCACGGTTCCGGCCGCCGCTGGGCCCGCTGGCACAGAAGGAACTGTCATGACGACCTTGCCGATGTGGCGGGCCTGGCTCAGGTACCGCAACGCGGTACGGGCCCGTCGCACATCGAAAGTCGTCACCGGCAAGGGCCGCAGCACACCGCTGTCGAACAGTTCGGCGAGCTCCAGCATCCACTCGTGCATCCGCGGACGGCCCGGCTCGAACAGGTCGAACGCGCGGTAGCGGACCCCCGGGTACTCCCGGGCGATCACGCCGGGGTCGCGGATGTCGGTCTTGCCCATCTCCAAGAACATGCCGCCCGGGGCCACCAGGCGCAGCGAAGCGTCGACGAATTCGCCGGCCAGTGAATCCAGCACCACGTCCATGCCGCGGCCGCCGGTGACCGCGCGGAACTTTTCCTCGAATTCCAAGGTGCGCGAGTCGCCGATGTGGTCGTCGTCAAAGCCCATGGCGCGCAACGTGTCCCACTTGCCACGGCTGGCGGTCCCGAATACCTCGAGACCGAGATGGCGGCCCAGCTGCACGGCGGCCATGCCCACACCACCGGCGGCGGCATGCACCAACACCCGCTGGCCCGGCTTGACGTCGGCCAGATGGATGAACGCCATGTAGGCGGTGATGAACACCGCGGAGATGGCGGCGGCTTCGGCGTAGGACCAGTCGACGGGCTTCGGCTGCAACAGCCGGATATCGCCGGGAACCAGCGTGCCGCTACCGTCGGGGAAGAATCCGTACACCGAGTCGCCGACCGCGAACTCGGTGACACCCGGCCCGACCTCGACCACCACGCCCGCGCCCTCGCCGCCGAGCAGCGCATCGTGGGTGAACATGCCCAGCGTGATCATGACGTCGCGGAAGTTGGTGGCGATCGCGCGCAGGGCGACGCGAACCTGGCCCGGCTGCAGCGGCGCGCCCGCATTGGGAACCGGCTCCAGGCAGAGATTTTCGAAGGTGCCCGCGCTGCTGATGCCCAGCCGCCAGGGCCCATCGGCGGGCGGTACCAAGATCCCGTCGACCGCGCGGCTGCCGGTGACCCTGGCGCGGTAGCGGGTTTCGCCGCGCAGCAGCACCTGCGGCTCGCCGGCCGCCACGACGGCGGCGGTCGCTTCATCGTCAAGAGGCGCATCGGAATCCACCAGCACGATCCGGCCGGGATGCTCGGTCTGCGCCGATCGCACCAGACCCCACACCGCGGCACCCGCCAGATCGGTGACTTCCTCCCCCGGCAACCCCATCGCGCCGCGGGTGGCCACGACCAGGACTCCCGAGTCGCGCTCGGTCAACCACGACTGCACGGCCGCCAGCGCCTGGTGGGTGCGCTGATAGGTAGCCGCGACCGGATCATCTTCGCCTGCAACGGATTCAAACAGCTGGTGCGATGATGCCGGGCTGGTGGCGGCGACCTCCGGCACCGGTGACCACACCACCTCGAACAACCGGTCCGGGCCCGAGCTCGAGAGCGCGGCGCGCAGTTGCTGCTCGTTGACCGGGCGGGCGACCATCGTCGCGACCGAGAGCACCGGCAAGCCCAGCCCGTCGGCCAGCTCGATCGAGACCCCGGTGGGGGTACCTCCCGCTTGCGGGGGAGGACCGGCCGGCGCGATGCGCGCGCGGACCGCCGACGCCCCGGCAGCGTGCAACGAAATGCCTTGCCAGGCAAAGGGCAACACCACGTCGGTAGCCGACTCGTCGGCCGCCCGCGCCATGACCATGGAATGCATTGCCGCATCGAGCAATGCGGGGTGCACCCCGAATCCGGTGACGCCTCCGGCCGCGTCCGGAAGCCGCACCTCGGCGAACACCTCGTCGCCGCGGATCCAGGCGGCGGTCAATCCCTGGAACGCCGGGCCGTAGCCGTACCCGTGAGCCGCCAGCCGCTCATAGCCGTCGGCCGCGCTCACGGCGACCGCACCCGCCGGTGGCCACACCGAGAGATCGGCGCTCGGCTCGACCGGGGCGGAGCTCAACGCCCCCTCGGCATGGCACACCCACGCCGAGTCGGCGTCGACGCGCGAGAAGATCGCGACACTGCGCTGACCCGAGTCGTCGGCCGCGCCCACCACGACTTGCAGTGCCACCGAACCGAATCCGGAATCGGCGACCGGCAACATCAGCGGGGCCTGCAGCGTCAGCTCGTCGACCGTCGAACATCCGACTTCGTCTCCGGCGCGGATGGCCAGCTCCACGAAGCCCGCACCCGGGAACACGACCGTGCCGGACACGGCGTGATCGGCCAGCCAACCCTGCTGGCTTGGCGACAGGCGGCCGGTCAGCACCACCCCGCCCGAGGCGGGCAGCTCGACGACCGCGCTGAGCAACGCATGCTCACTGGCGCCCAGCCCCAAGCCCGCGACGTCGGTCCCGATGCCCTCGCCGGACAGCCAAAACCGGCGCCGGTCAAAGGCATACGTGGGCAGCTCGACAAAGCCGGCGCCGCCCAACACCCCGCGCCAATTCACGTGCACGCCGGCGGTGTAAGCCACCGCGGCGGACAGCAGGAACCGCCGCAGTCCGCCGTCATCGCGGCCGAGGGTGGGAATGACGATGGCCTCGGCGTCGCCGCCGGCGCCCGAGTCGTTGAAGGTCGCTTCGATGCCCGCGATCAACGCGGGATGCGGGCTGGATTCGATGAACGTCCGGTACCCATGCTCGCACGCGGTGCGCACCGCCTGGTCGAATTGCACGGTCTGCCGGATGTTTCGATACCAGTACGCGGCATCCAAACCTGCTGTATCCAACCGGCTTCCGGACACCGTGGAGAAGAAGGCGACCCGCGAAATACGCGGTTCGATGCCGGCCAGCGCCGCGGTCAACTCGTCGCGAATCGCCTCGACCTCAATCGAATGCGACGCATAGTCGACATCGATGCGGCGGGTGCGCAGATCCAGGTCCGCGCAGAAGCCGATGAGCTCCTCGAGCGCGTCGAGCTCGCCCGACACCACGACCGCGGACGGGCCGTTGACAGCGGCGATACTGATCCGATTACCGTAGGGCGCCAACAGTTCCCGCGCCCGCTCGGTGCTGCACGCGATCGACACCATGCCACCGGAGTGGGCCAGCGAGCGCAGCAGTTTGCTGCGCAACGTCACCACCCGCGCGGCATCGCGCAGCGACAGCGCACCCGCGACGTATGCCGCCGCGATCTCGCCCTGCGAGTGGCCGATCACCGCGTCCGGGTTGACTCCGACCGACTTCCACAGTTCGGCCAGCGACACCATCACCGCGAAGAGCACCGGCTGCACGACGTCGACGCGGTCCATGCCCGGTGCGCCGGGCGCGCCACGCAGGACGTCGATCAGTGACCAGTCGACGAACTCGGCGAACGCCTGCCCGCACGCCTCGATGTGCTGGGCGAATATCGGTGCGGTATCGAGCAATTCGATGCCCATGCCCACCCATTGCGAGCCTTGGCCAGGGAACACGAAGACGTGCTTGCCCGCGGGCAGCGCCGTGCCCCGGATGATCGAACTCGCGGGGTCGTCGCCGGCCAATTCCGCGAGCCCGGCCAGCAGCTGGTCCCGGTCGCCGCCGACGACGACGGCCCGATGTTCGAAGGTCGCCCGGCCCGCCAACGACCACGCGACGTCGGCGATGTCGAGCGCGTCGTCGGCGGCCACATGCGCGGCCAGCCGATTTGCCTGAGATGCCAACGCCGGCAACGATTTCGCCGACAGCGCCCACGGCACCACGGCGGGCGTCGCGGCGGGCTCCCGCGGCTCCTCGGCGGGAGCTGATTCGACGATCACGTGCGCGTTGGTGCCGCTGATCCCGAACGACGAGATCCCCGCGCGGCGAACGTGATCCGCCGCCGGCCAGGGCCGCGCCTCGCTCAACAACGACACCGCGCCCGCCGACCAATCCACGTGCGGGCTGGGTTGGTCTACGTGCAACGTCGCCGGCAGCGTCTCGTGGTGCATCGCCTGCACCATCTTGATCACACCGGCCACCCCGGCGCCGGCCTGCGTGTGGCCCATGTTCGATTTGATCGAGCCCAGCCACAGCGGCTCGCTGCGATCCTGGCCGTAGGTCGCCAACAACGCTTGCGCCTCAATGGGATCGCCCAATGTGGTGCCCGTGCCGTGGCCTTCGACGACGTCGACCTCGGCGGCCGACAACCCGGCATTGGCCAATGCCGCGCGCACCACCCGTTGCTGCGACGGGCCGTTGGGCGCGGTCAGCCCGTTGGAGGCACCATCCTGATTGACCGCCGAACCCCGCACCAGCGCCAGCACCGGATGACCCAGCCGGCGCGCATCCGAGAGCCGCTCCACAACCAGCATGGCGCCACCCTCGGACCAGCCGACCCCGTCCGCGGCCCCGGCGTAAGCCTTGCAGCGGCCGTCGGGCGCGAGCCCCCGGTGCCGGCTGAACTCGATGAATACGGTGGGCGTGGCATTGACGGTGGCGCCACCGGCCAGGGCCAGGTCGCATTCGCCGGAACGCAGCGACTGGACCGCCATGTGCAATGCCACCAGCGACGACGAACACGCGGTGTCCACCGATACCGCCGGGCCTTCCAGGCCCAGCACGTAGGACACCCGCCCGGAGGCGACGCTGGAGGTCATACCGGTCAGCCGATAGCCCTCGATCTCCTCGGCGAGCATGCCGTAGCCCTGCACGATGAGGCCGGCGAACACGCCAGTGGCGCTGCCGCGCAGCCCGGTGGGGTCGATCCCGCCGCGCTCCAATACCTCCCACGACAGCTCCAGCAGCATCCGATGCTGGGGATCCATCGCAAGCGCCTCGGTGGGTGCGATGCCGAAGAACGCGGGATCGAAGTCGGCGACATCGTCGACGAAACCGCCGGTGCGGGCGTATGTCTTATGACGGGCGTCGGGATCGGGATCGTACAACCCGGCCAGATCCCAGCCGCGATCGGTGGGAAATTCGGAGATGACGTCGCGGCCGTCGGCCACCATTTGCCACAGGCTCTCGGGCGTGTCGACCCCGCCCGGGAAGCGACAGGACATGCCGACGATCGCGATCGGCTCGCTCGAACGCTCCAGCAGTGCACGGTTGGTGCGCTTCAGGCGTTCAACCTGGACCAGCGCTTTCCGGAGCGCCTCGGTCGCATGCTGGAGTTGATCCACCTCAGTACCCCTTGCCTAACATTTGGCCACTCCCAAGACATGGGATGCCAACCACCGGATGCCGAGTCACGGCAGTTGCTGCACAAAGCGACGTCGTGCTGCATTCCGACCAAAGAATGTCGCTGGTGAGTATGGCCAACTCCGACAGGATTTCAAAACGCCCGATGCTCCCGGCTGCTAAAGGAGGATCGGATTCGGCGTGCGGAACGCCATGTCGAACGGGAAGTGGGCGCACCCGATTCGGCCGCGGCCTCCTGACCACGCCATACGCCTGGCACGCCATCCATGGCGCGACTGTACCCGGCGAGCCATCGGTCGTGGTCAGCGCGTTCAGACGACCGCTCGGCGCCAGCCGTCGGCGGCCTGGGCCGCGCGGATCAGCACCTCGCAGAGCTCGCGCAGTTCGGTCGCGTGGGCGCCTTCGTCCAACGCCGTGGCGACATCCTCCGCGGCACATCGGACCTGGTAGACGCGATCCGACAGGTCAGATGCGTCGTCAGCCGACAGCACCACGGCATCGACCGGCAGCGCGCTGACCTCACCCCGGCTGATCGAAGCCCGCTGCTCGTAGGCCCGCTGCCGGCAGGACTGCCGACAGTATTGACGGCGCCGACCCATTCCGACCTCGGTCACGTCTCGACCGCACCAGCGGCATGGTTGTGGGTGGGAACGGCGACTCACGCTTGACGACTTTAGTCGGCCACACTCCGCGATCCCGGTATCATTGACGGTCGAGTCGCGTACACCGCGTGTCGACTCGGGAACTACGCACAACGTCTTGACGTTTGCTATGCGAATAGAATCGCGTCACCGGAGCCGAGAGCTCAGAAGAATCAAAAAGGAGTAGCAGCCATGGCTGATCGTGTACTGAGGGGCAGTCGCCTCGGAGCCGTGAGCTACGAGACCGACCGCAACCATGACCTGGCGCCGCGTCAGCTCGCGAAGTACCGCACCGAGAACGGCGAGGAGTTCGAGGTTCCGTTCGCCGACGACGCCGACATTCCCGGCACCTGGCTGTGCCGCAACGGCATGGAAGGCACCTTGATCGAGGGCGACCTGCCCGAGCCGAAGAAGGTCAAGCCGCCGCGCACGCACTGGGACATGCTGCTGGAACGCCGCACCGTCGAAGAACTCGAAGAGCTGCTCAAGGAGCGCCTCGAGCTGATCCGCTCGAAGCGCCGCGGCTGACCGAAGGAATTCCGAGCTAGCTGCGATTGGTCGCGCGGGCGGCGCGGGTGCCGTTGCGGCGGCTCTCGATGCCCCATTTCGCGACCTTCACCAGCGCCTCGCGAATGTTGGATCCGCTCATCTTCGAGACGCCAAGTTCGCGCTCGGCGAAGGTGATTGGCACCTCGACGACGATGAATCCGTTGTCGAGGCTGCGCCGGGTCAGGTCGATCTGGAAGCAATAGCCCTTGGAGTCCACACCGTCGAGATCGATCGCCTCGAGCACCTCGCGGCGGTAGGCCCGGTAACCGGCGGTGATGTCATGGATGTCGATATCGAGCGCCAGTCGCGCATAGGTGTTGGCGGTCCAGGACAGGGCCCAGCGCCGCTTGGGCCAATTTCGAACCGCTCCCCCGTCGACGTAGCGTGAACCGATGGCCAGATCGGCTCCGGATTCGACGGCGTCCAGCAGGCGGCGCAGCTGTTCGGGCGCGTGGCTGCCGTCGGCGTCCATCTCGACGAGCACCGCGTAGTCCCGACTCAGGCCCCAGCCGAAACCCGCGAGGTAGGCCGCACCCAGGCCGTCCTTGGCCGTGCGGTGCATGACGTGGGTACGGCCATCGTCGGACGCGGCCAGCTCGTCGGCGAGTTCGCCAGTGCCGTCGGGGCTGCCGTCATCGACGATCAGCACGTGCACGTCGGGGCAGGCGTCCGTCAGGCGCCGATGGATAAGCGGCAGGTTCTCCCGCTCGTTGAAGGTCGGGATGATAACCAGGACACGCTGGCTGGGACGATTGCCCGGGGCCCGGGTCGCCTGCTCGCCGGTGGTCATTTATCTCCTCTGTGTCGCCCGAGATAACGCGGTTGTCGGTCGCTCTTTTGGTGGAGCGGAGTGTAGTCGCCGCCTGCGTCCGGCGGAGCGTCGTGCATGGTCGCCGGGGCTTCCTCGTCGGACCGGGGTTCGTCCGGGGCTGCCCCAGTGTCCGCCGATTCAGCCGGAGGCCTGAACCGCAGGCGAATCGGACGCGGGAAGCTCCCATTGTGCCGTATTCCGGCCAAAATGACCGCTCCGGCCGCCGCAACTAGGACCCACTGCACAATCGGGGCCCATTGAGTCGCCGGCGTCAGCTTCGTCTTGAGGCGCACCTGGATGTCGAGGTAGGCGGGCTGGAAGAAGTCCGTGCGGACCAGCTCGGCGCCGTCGGGCGCGATCACCGCGCTGATCCCGGTGGTACCCGCGACCACGACGTATCGGTCGTGCTCGACGGCCCGTACCTTGGCGAATGCCAGCTGTTGCTCGCTCATCCGCTTGTTGAAGGTGGCGTTGTTGGCGGGCACCGCCAGCAGCTGGGCGCCGTTGAGCACGGCCTTGCGCGGCGCCCGGTCGAAGATCACTTCCCAGCAGGTGGCGACGCCGACGGGCACACCCGCGATCTGCACCACGTCGGTGCTTGTTCCGGGGATGAAATTGCCGGCCAAGCCGGCCTGGCTCGACAGATGCTCGAAAAGCCACCGCATCGGCAGGTACTCGCCGAACGGCTGCACGATCTCCTTGTCGTGGCGGTCGGCGGGGCCGGTGACCGGATTCCAGACGACGGCGGTGTTGGTGTACTGCTCGGGTCCCGGGTCGTGGCGCGGCACCGCGAGCACCGATCCGATCAGGATCGGCGCGTTGATCGCATGGGCCGCCTCCGCGATCCGCTGGGCGGCGTCGGCGTTGACGAAAGGATCGATGTCGGAGGAATCCTCGGGCCAGATCACGAACTGCGGTTGCGGGGCGGACCCGGCGCGGACGTCCTCGGCCAGCCGCAACGTCTCGTCGACGTGGTTGTCCAGCACCGCTCGGCGCTGCTCGTTGAAGCCGAGGCCGAGCCGGGGCACGTTGCCCTGCACGGCGGCGACGGTGACCGTCGGTTCGCCGCCCGATCCGGCACCGGAGTGGCGCACCTGCGGCCAGACGATGACGGCGGCGAACAACACCAGACAGAAGCAGACACCGGGTAGCACCACCGCGGGTGGCCGCGCCGACATGTCCTCGCCGCCGTCCCCGTCAGCTGCCTCGGCGCGCGGGCGACTGCCGGCTCGCCACCACTTGGCGATTTCCAGCGCGATCGCAGTCACGCTGAAACCCAGCAGGACCACTCCCATCGAGAGCAGCGACACCCCGCCGAGCTGAACCAGCGGCAGCAGTGGGCCCTCGGCCTGGCCGTAGGCCACCGCGCCCCAGGGAAAGCCGCCGAACGGGACGATCGACTTCAACCACTCTTGGGCCGTCCACAACACCGCGAACCAGAGCGGCCAGCCGGGCAGTCCGCGCACCACGATCGCGAAGAAGCCGAAAAGCCCGGGGAACAGCGCGCACATCGTGGCCAACACCAGCCAGGGCACGTCGCCTACCAGCAGGCTGATCCACGGCAGCAGTGGCACATAGAAGGCGAGCCCGAACAGGAATCCGTAGCCGAATCCGCCTGCCAGGGTCGTGGCGGGATGTTTGAGCACCCATGCCAGCAGTGCGGTGGCGACGACGGCGGCCCACCACCAGTTCACCGACGGGAAGCTGGTGCAGAGCAGCACTCCGCCGCCGATGCTGGCCGACAGCCGCGTGAGCCGCGGGAGCAGCGCGGCCCCCATGCCGGGGAGTCGTGCGACCGCCCCCTTGCCCAGCCGCGTGATGCCGTGCCCCATCGCGGCGGCCATTCGACCGGCCAGGCCGGGACCGTCGGGCTCGGCTTCGTGCTCGGGTTCCGGCTCGGCCTCGTCGTCTGGCGCGTCGACGTCTTCCGCCTCGACGTCTTCACTAGCCATGGATCACAGCGCCCCGGTGGACGGTTCGCCGGCATCGCGGCAGGTCATCGGCCGGGTCCAGCCTGGGCAACGCGGGAACGCGTGATCGCGGGTCGGTGGACCATCGCTGGACGCTGTCGTCGGGAGCGTGGACGTCAAGGTCTCCGGCGTCCCACACCGCGTAGGAGGCGGGAGCACCCGGCACCAGGGCGCCCATGTTGTCGTCACGGACACCACCGGCGCGCCAACCGCCGCGAGTAGCACCGGCGAACGCGGCCCGCGCCGACACTCCGCTGCCCGCGGTGCGGTGATGGACCGCCGCGCGCACGCTTCCCCACGGATCGAAACCCGTCACGGGGGCGTCGGAACCTAGCGCGAGGGGCACGCCTTGGGATGCTAACAGCGCAAGTGGGTTGAGCCGGCTGCCTCGTTCGGCGCCCAGACGGTCGGCGTACATCCCGTCGCGACCACCCCACAGCGCGTCGAAGTTGGGCTGCACGCTGGCGATGACGCCCCACGCGCCGAGTTTGGCGGCTTGGTCGGCAGTCACCATCTCGAGGTGCTCCAGCCGGTGCCCGCAGCGGGCGACGGCGACCACTCCGAGGTCGGCGACCACTCGTTCGAAGGCATCGACGGCCGCCGAGACCGCCGCGTCGCCGATGACGTGGAAACCTGCCGTCACCTGCGCCTCGGTGCAAGCTCGCAGATGTGCCTCGATGACGTCGGCGTCGAGATAACAGGTGCCGACACGGTCCGGGGCGTCGGTGTAGGGCTCATGCAGCCAGGCGGTGTGCGACCCCAGGGCCCCGTCGACGAACAGGTCGCCGGCCAGCCCGCGGGCGCCGGTCTGCTCCATCAACGCGCGGACCTGCCCTGCGGTGGTTACCGCTTCGCCCCAGCAGCCGATCACTTCGACGCCGTGATCGAGGGCGCGCAGTTGCAGCCAGTCGTCGAGGCCACCGATCTCGGGTCCCGCGCATTCGTGGACGGCGACGATGCCGGACGCGGCCGCTGCCCCCAACGCGGCCGATCTGGCTTCTGCTAGCTGTGCGGCCGTCAGCAGGCCACGGGCGACGGCCCGGACCAGGTGGTGCGCGTCGCCGGTCAGCGGTCCGTCGGGGGCGAAACCGCGCGCCGCGGTGAGCTCCGGAACCAGCCTGCGCAGCCCCGTCGACGCCAGCGCCGAGTGGACGTCAACGCGCGCCAGGTAGGCCGGCCGATCGCCGAGCACCGCGTCGAGATCGGCGGTGGACGGCGGGCCGTTTTCTGGCCATGACGACTCGTCCCAGCCGTGCCCCCAGATCGGCTCGCCTGGGCGTGCGGCGGCATACGCGGCGACCATCCGCAGGCACTGCCCGCGCGAGGTGGCCCCCCGCAGGTTCAGCCCGCTGAGCGTGAGGCCGGTCGCGGTCACATGAATATGGCTGTCCACGAATCCGGGAGCCACGAAGCCACCGTCGAGGTCCACAACTTCGGCGTCGGGAAACTGCCGGCGACCGACGTCGTCGCTGCCCAGCCATGCCACAACCCCGCCGCGCACCGCCATCGCGGTCGCGTCGGGATGGGTAGGGCTGTGCACCCGCCCGTTGAGCAGCAGCGTCGTCGGAATCGGTGTCACACCGCAAAACTACGTGGAGCAGCGCCTAGGGCGATCAGTTCGGGCCGGCCGCGTATCGGGGGCCACCCCAGTGGTCGTCGACGGGCCGGGTCTTCGGCAATGGGGCCGGCTCGACGTCGTGGACGTCGATGACCTCGCCGTCGATATAGTCGCCGCGCGCACCCGCGTTGTCGGGACGGTAGCCGGTGAAGGTCCCGGAGAAGGTGGACGTATAGCTGACCAGCGGTGCGTGTCGCTGGAAATTCCGCAGCGCGATCCTGGTCAATCCGGGCCCGGCGGCCGCACGGATCGGCGGAAGCAGCAGCAACATGCCCAAAACCGTGGTCACGAATCCTGGAACGAGGACGAGCGCCGTCGCCGTGGTCACCAGGGCACCGTCGCCCAGCGTGGTGCGCGGTTCCTTCAGACCCGAGCGCATCTGCCCGATGTCGCGGATCAGCTGCGAGCCGGCGATCGGCGCCAGCAGTCCCCAGCCAAGAACGAACGTGACCAGCAGACCCAGCAGCGTCCAGCCCCACCCGACCGTCCAGACCAGCGCGAAAATCGCCGCCAGCTCGACAACGGCGTAAAGGAGTAACAACCGGCTCACCATGTGATGCCAACGTCTGCGGGCTGCACTTGAGTTCCCCTGGTGATCGGTGTCGCGGCTGCAGTTAGATGACGATATGACCACGATTGAGATCGATACCCCGGACGGACCTATCGATGCGCTGCTGAGCATTCCACCCGGAAGTGGCCCCTGGCCGGGTGTGGTGGTGATCCATGACGCCTTCGGCTACAGCCGGGACAAAGAGTCGATCAACGACCGCGTCGCCCAGGCCGGATATCTGGCGCTGACGCCGAATATGTACGCGCGGGGCGGGCGCATCCGGTGCATCACCCGGGTCATGCGTGAGCTGATGACCCAGCGCGGCCGCGCTCTCGACGACATTATTGCCGCCCGCGATCACTTGCGAAACCGGCCGGACTGTTCCGGACAGGTCGGCATCGCCGGCTTCTGCATGGGCGGTCAGTTCGCACTCGTGATGTCGCCCAAGGGTTTTGGCGCTTCGGCGCCGTTCTACGGCGCTCCCCTGCCGCGCCATCTGAACGACACGCTGCAGGGCGCGTGTCCAATCGTGGCGAGCTTCGGCGAGCGTGACCCGCTGGGCAAGGGCGCACCCGAGAAGTTGCGCAAAGTCATTGCGGCCAAGCAGATCACCAGTGACGTCAAGGTCTATCCCGGTGTCGGGCACAGCTTCGCGAACACCCTTCCTGCCCAACCGCTGTTGCGGATCGCGGGTTTCGGCTACGACGACGCCGCGACCGAGGACGCGTGGAGCCGGGTCTTCTCGTTCTTCGGGGAGCATCTAAAGGCTTAGCTTGTCCGATACGACACCCGCGAACGTGTGCGTATCGCCGGGCCAGCGTGCCGAGATGTAGTTGCCGTCGTCGACGACGAACGCGGGCCGCGGGTCGGTGGCCGTGTCCCGTGCCATCCCGGAAGACTTCCGCCGCCAGTGCGGCGTGCCGCGCTCGACGTCGCGAAAATCCGCCGGATCTTCAAGCGCGCGAGTGACTTCCGACTGCACGGACATATAGCCGCATCCCTGGCCGGGTTGTTCGGTGTAGGTCCGGTAGTAGTCCGGATCCCAGAATCGGGTGATCCGGGTCAGCCGCCAGGCCAGCCCCTCCATCGCCCAGGTGAGCGCCGTGGTCTTGCGGCCGTAGAGCACCGAACGACCCGAGCCGGGATCGACACTGCGCGCGGCCAATAACACCCCGTGACAAATCGCGCCGACGATCAGTTCGCGGCCAAAGGCTTCCACCACCAGGCGCTGCAGGATGTCGCTGTCGATATAGCTGCGCATGCCGCGGGCGCGATGGCCGCCGGGCAGCACGAGCGCGTCGATGCCGTCCAGCGTGGCATCTTTCCAGCGACCGGGACGCCGATACTCCGGCGAGCGCACCATCGCGGCATAGGCATCACGACCATTCGTGTTGGCGCGCAGCGCCAGCCCGACGAGCGGGAAGGAGCTCAATACCGGTAGCGCGGACCAGATATCCAGACCCCGACCGGTCACCATGATGTCGTCGGCGACGGCGGGGGTGCCGCTTTCGGTCGCAAAGATCACCCGATGACCGTTGTCGGTCAAGACCCGCCAGCTCACGGCGACCTCGGTCGGATCGAAGTCACGGTCCGGGATCGGGATCAGGACAGTACCCATCGGGCTCTAACCCTGGGGCACCCGGAGCTCAAGGCCGATATTGTTCTCCATGCCGCCGCGCAGCTTGCTGAAGAAGTTGAAGACCGAGCCGACGATGCCGTAACGCTTACCGATCGCGTCGTACACGGTGCCCGTGTCCGACTTGTCGAGCAGGGCCGCGGTGCCCTCGACCGCGTCGCTCGTCGGGCGGCCGCGCATCGTGCAGGTGGCCATCGTCACGCGGGGTGCATTGCGAATCCGCTTGACCTTCCACGAGTTTCCTTGCGTGATCGCGAGCAGCCGGTCGCCGTCCACCGCGGTCCAGATGGGAGTCGGCTTGGCGCGCCCGTCCTTGGTGAAGGTGGTCAGCAAGATGTATTGCGCCTTGGCGAGGTCGGCGAAGGTGGGCGTCACGGTCTCAACCTACCCGCGAACGTTGACATTCTCAGCACTCAAGTGCCATCGTGTTAAGTGAAAACCATGTTTTCAGTTAAGCGACCGGAGCGAAGAAGCCCGTGAGCGATCCGAAGAGGCCGATGGCATGGCTGCCGTTTTCGATCACCGAGTCAACGCTGGCGGGTTCCGACCACGACGATATGGACCTGTCCCAGGCATGGTCGTATCTACAGGAACGGCTCAACGAGGCAGCGCAGATCGTGCAATCCGATCCGGCGAGCCGAAATCGGGTCGATCTCGCCTCGGGCATGCGCCACCTGCTGGTGCTGCTCACCGCGGGAATCCACGAGGTGCTGCGGTTCGACCCCGACCCGATCCTGTCTGTGCGGGCCGCCAGCACCGACGACCTGGTGACCTGGGGAATGGAGTGTCCGGACTGCGTTTACACCAGTGCCGTGCTGCGCGGCGGTGAAAGCTATCGGCTGTTCGGAAATCGGGGTACAGCACGCTACGTCGGGCTGCAGACGATGAACGGCAACGTCGCGACGGCCAACGAACTGGTCGACGAACTCGAGGTGGACGCCGACGGGAACTTTGAGGTGGTGCTTTCCCCCGACGAACGGCCCGGCAATTGGATGCGGCTCGACGGCGATCACCCGACGTTGACCGTGCGGCACTTTTTCTACGACTGGAACACCGAAGTTGCGTCGACGCTGCGCATCGAGCGGCTCGGCGATGCGGTCGGCACAGCACACCGCTCGGTCGATCCGACCGTGGCGGTGTCACGACAGCTGATCGCCCTCGGTGATTTCGTCCAGGACAATCTGGCATTCTTCCTGCAATTCGGTGCCGCAGCGCCGACGAACGGATTCCTGCCGCCGATCGACCGCTCCGATATCGGCGCGGCGGCAGAGAACCGGCCGGTGATCGGTCGCTGGGAGTTGGACCCCGGCGAGGCGCTGGTCGTGGAAGTCGTTCCCCCCGAAGGGGTTTACTGGAGTTTTTCCATCGGAAATCCGTGGTGGGAGACGATTCATTACGGGCGACATCAATCCAGCCTGAATGCCTATCAGGCGGCGGCGGATTCGGACGGCCTGGTGCGAGTGGTGCTCTGCGCTGAGGATCCGGGTGTCGCGAATTGGCTTGATACGGCCGGCCATAGCAATGGGCCGATCATCTTGCGCTGCGTGCGCACCGCAACGGCGCCGACCCCGACGACGCGTGTGGTGCCGTTCGACGACATTCGTGCCCAATTGCCGCCCGACACCGCGACGGTGACCGCCGAGCAGCGGGCCTGCATCCTCGCGGCGCGGCGCGAGGCCGTCCGCGAGAGATTCGCCCGATGACGTTTGACGCCGACAAGTTGGAAAACGGCGCAAGTGCCGCGACCGGTCTCGACGATTTCGGATCCTCGTACTACCGCGAAGGACTCGAGCGCATCGTCGACGCACTGAACACCGAGGCGGACCTCAACGAGATGGGGCGGGTCATCCAGCACGCGACCATCAGCAACGCGCTGATTCAGCGCCTCCACATCGAGGACACCTACCGACGGCATCCCGAGATCGACGACGAGGTGATCGACGGCCCCGTCTTCGTGATCGGCCTACCCCGCACCGGCACCACGGCCCTGAGCCAGCTGGTGGCAGCTGATCCGCAATTCCGGTCGCTGCGGATGTGGGAATCCCAGGCACCCACGCCGCCGCCGGAGGCCGCGACGCAGCACAGCGATCCACGGATCGCGCAGGCCGAGGCCGGCCTGAACATGCTCGACGACATGTTCCCGTTGATGAAGACGATGCACAACTCGGAAGCGACGGCCGCGACCGAATGCCAGGACCTGATGGGAATGAGCTTTCGTACCTTCCACTTTGACGGTGCGGTGCGTGCTCCGGGATACCTGGCGTGGCTGATGGACTGCGACATGCGCGAGACGTACTCCTTTCACCGGCGGGTGCTCAAGCTGTTGCAATGGCATTGCCCACCGGTTTTGTGGCACCTCAAAACCCCCGTGCACATGTTCGCCCTCGACGCGCTCGTCGAGGCGTACCCGAACGCCCGATTCCTGTGGAGCCACCGCGATCCGGCCATGGTGATGGGTTCGGTGTGCAGCCTGATCCAATATGTCCGCAGCTGGAGCAGCGACCGCAACGATCCCCAGGAGCTGGGTGCCGAACAGGTCGACAGCTGGGTCGAAGCCGTCCGGCGGGCAATGGATTTCCGCGCTCGGATGGGTGACGAACGTTTCGCCGACGTCTCCTTCGCCGACTTGCAGACCGACCCGGTGCGCACGCTGCAAGCTGGCTACGAACGCCTGCGGTTGAGCTTTACCGACGCCACCTCGAACGCGGTCGGTCAGTGGGCCGAGGGGCACAAACCCGGCTCTCGCGGCGCACACGACTACGACCTGGCCGACTACGGCCTGACCCCCGACGGAGTTCGGGAACGGTTCGCCGACTACCTTGCCGCCTATGACGCAACAGCCTGAGGGCGCGCCTCGGACGCGACGCCGCGACAAGCTGGAGCCAGACCCGGCGGTGCGCCGCGAAATTCTGGCCGCCGCGTCGACAACCCTGCGCGAGCACGGAGTTCGCGGACTGAGTATTGCCGCGGTGCTGGACCGCGCCAAGTTGAGTACCCGCGCCTTCTATCGGCATTTCGACTCCAAAGACGAACTGGTTGCCGCCGTCTTCCTGGAGACCGCGCGGGCAGAAAGGCGGCGGCTGCAACGCCGAATGTCGGCCGCGGCCAACGAGATCGAAGCGGTTGCGGCGTGGATCGACGGGCGGCTCGACTTGGCGTTCGACGACACGATCAAATCCGATCTGCGGCGGCTGTCGCTGGAAGCTCAGTCGCAGACGTTCGCCTCCCCCGGCCTGATTCGGCCTGCGTACGCCGAAATGCTCAAGCCGCTCAGCGACGCGTTGCGGCGCGGCCTGCAGCACGGGGTGTTCCACGACGTCGATCCGGTGACCGAAGCCGAGTTCATCCAGGGCGTCGTATGGGCAAGCATCAATCGGCAGTGGCAGACCGGCGATTGCGATCGCGTCGCGGTCCGCGACGACGCACTCCGGTTCTGCCTGCGCGCATTGGGCGTGGCGCCCGAGGCGATCGATCAGATCTGACCGAAGGAGTATCCATGGAGCTGGGCTTTGCCGGATCGACCGCCGTCGTCACCGGCGGCAGCAAAGGGATGGGACTGGCCATTGCCGAAGCCCTTGCGGCCGAGGGGGCCTGCGTGGCGGTCATGGCGCGCGGTCAGCACGCACTCGACGCAGCCGTGGGATCACTCCTGCAGGCCGGCGCTCCCGACGCGGTGGGCATCAGCGTGGATATGACCGATGCCAAGTCGATCTCGGATGGCTTCGCAATGGTCGCCGAGCGCTGGGGCCGACTCAATAGCCTGGTCCATACGATCAGCCCGGGCGACGGCTACTTCGAGCAGATGGACGACGCCGAGTGGGATGAAGCCTTTGCGTTGGGCACGATGTCGGGCGTGCGGTCGATTCGCGCCTCGTTGCCGCTGCTGCGCGCGGCGGACTGGGCCCGCATCGTGACGCTGTCCGCGCACTCGATTCAACGACAGAACCCGCGCATCGTCGCCTATACGGCGTCGAAAGCGGCGTTGGCGAGCGTCACCAAAAATCTCTCCAAAAGCCTTGCCTCCGACGGTATCTTGGTCAACTGCGTGTGTCCGGGGACCATCGTGACCGCCAGCTTCACCGAAAACCTGAAGGACGTCCTGGCGGCCGACGGCCTGGACGCCACCGACCCGCACGACGTGATGACCTGGATCGACAACAACTTTCACCAACCCTGCGACCTTCGTCGCGCCGGGCTTCCCGAAGAGGTCGCATCCATCACCGCGTACCTGGCATCCCGGCGAAACGGCTACGTCACCGGAGCCACGGTGAATGTCGACGGCGGGTCGGATTTCATCTAGGTCAGCCTTCGAGATCGCCCTCGGTTTCCAGCAGCGCTTGGCGCAGTCCGTCAATCGTTTCCTGCTGCGGCTCGGCCCACATGCCGCGCCCGGCCGCCTCCAACAGCCGTTCGGCCATGCCGTGCAACGCCCATGGGTTGGATTCCGTCATGAACTTGCGGTTCTCCGGATCCAGCACATAGCGCTCGGTCAGCTGTTCATACATCCAGTCGGCCATTACGCCCGCGGTGGCGTCGTAGCCGAAGAGGTAGTCGACGGTGGCCGCCATCTCGAATGCGCCCTTGTAGCCGTGCCGACGCATCGCGGCCATCCAGCGGGGATTGACCACCCGGGCGCGAAACACCCGCGTGGTCTCCTCCGAGAGGGTGCGGGTGCGGATCGCGTCGGGTCGGGTGTTGTCGCCGATGTAGGCGGCCGGCGTCGTGCCGGTCAGCGCTCGCACCGTGGCGACCATGCCGCCGTGGTATTGGAAGTAATCGTCGGAGTCGGCGATGTCATGCTCGCGGGTGTCGGTGTTCTTGGCGGCCACCGCAATTCGCCGGTACTGGCGGTTCATGTCGTCGACCGCCTCGCGGCCGTCGAGATCGCGTCCGTAGGCGAAGCCGCCCCAGGCGGTGTACACCTGCGCGAGATCGGCGTCGTCGCGCCAGTTCCGGCTGTCGATCAGCTGCAGCAGCCCGGCGCCGTAGGTACCCGGCTTCGACCCGAAAATCCGTGTGGTGGCCCGTCGTTGGTCGCCATGCTGAGCCAGATCAACCTGCGCGTGCGCCCTGACATAGTTGCTGTCGGCGGGCTCGTCGAGTTCGGCGACCAAGCCCACCGCGTCGTCGAGCATCGTGACGACATGCGGGAACGCGTCGCGGAAGAACCCGGAGATCCGCACGGTCACGTCGATCCGCGGACGCCCCAACTCGGCCAGCGGGATCGGCGTCAAACCGACCACTCGCCGCGACGCATCGTCCCAGACAGGGCGCACACCCAGCAGTGCAAGGACTTCGGCGATGTCGTCGCCGGCGGTGCGCATCGCCGAGGTGCCCCACACCGACAGCCCGACTGATTGCGGCCACTCGCCGTGGTCGTCGCGATACCGGCCCAGCAGCGAATCGGCAAGTGCAACACCGGCTTCCCAGGCCAGCCGGGACGGGACCGCCTTCGGGTCGACGGAGTAGAAGTTGCGGCCGGTGGGCAGCACATTGACCAGGCCGCGCAGCGGCGAGCCCGACGGGCCGGACGGAATGAACCGGCCGTCCAGCGCCCTTAAGACCTGGTCGATCTCCGCGGCGGTGCCGGCCAGCCGGGGCACCACCTCGGTGGCCGCGAACCTTAAAACGGTGGCGACGTCGGCGTTGTCGGTGATCGTGTCGACAGTATCGGGGTTCCAGCCGGTGGCTTGCAGCGACGCGACCAGTTCGCGGGCGATGGCCTCGGTTTGATCGACGGTGGTCCGCTCGTCGGTGCCGTCTTCGGCGAGGCCGAGCGCCTGTCGCAGGCCGGGGATCGCCTGCTCACCGCCGAACAGTTGGCGGGCCCGGAGAATGGCCAGAACCAGGTCGAGTTCTGCTTCGCCCGTGGGCTTTTGCCCGAGGATGTGCAGTCCGTCGCGAATCTGCACATCCTTGATCTCGCACAGCCAGCCGTCGACGTGCAGCAGCATGTCGTCGAACGAGTCTTCCTCCGGCCGCTCGGTCAGCCCCAGATCGTGGTCCATCTTGGCGGCCCGGATCAGCGTCCAGATCTGCTGACGGATGGCGGGCAGCTTGGCGGGATCCAGGGCGGCGACGTTGGCGTGCTCGTCGAGCAGTTGCTCCAAACGCGCGATTTCGCCGTAGCTTTCGGCGCGAGCCATCGGCGGGATCAGGTGGTCGACGAGCACCGCGTGGGCCCGCCTCTTGGCCTGGGTGCCCTCCCCGGGGTCGTTGACCAGGAACGGGTAGATCAGCGGCAGGTTGCCCAGCGCGGCGTCGGATCCGCAGGCCGCCGACATGCCCAGCGTCTTGCCGGGGAGCCATTCCAGATTGCCGTGCTTACCGAGGTGTACCACCGCGTGCGCGCCGAATCCGGCGTCCAGCCAATGGTAAGCGGCCAGGTAGTGGTGGCTGGGCGGCAGGTCCGGGTCGTGGTAAATGGCGACGGGATTCTCGCCGAACCCACGCGGCGGCTGCACCATCAGCACCAGGTTGTCCGATTGTATTGCGGCAACGACGGTCTCGCCGTCGGGATCGTGCTCGCGGTCAACGAACAGTTCGCCAGGTGCCGGACCCCAATGGGTTTCGACGGCCTCGCGGAACTCTTCGGGCAGCGTGGCGAACCAGCGCCGGTAGTCCGCGGCAGGCACCCTGATCGGGTTGCCGGCCAGTTGCTCGTGGGTGAGCCAGTCGGGGTCCTGGCCGCCGCGTTCGATCAACGCGTGGATCAGGGCATCGCCGTCGTTGGCCTCCACGCCGGGCAGATCGCCGATCCGGTAACCACGGTCACGCATCGTGCGCAGCAGTGCCACCGCACTGGCCGGGGTGTCCAGCCCGACGGCGTTTCCAATGCGGGCGTGCTTGGTGGGATACGCCGAGAACACCAGGGCCACTCGCTTGTCCGCGGGGGCGACGTGCCGCAGCTGCGCGTGCCGGATGGCCAGGCCCGCGACCCGTGCGCAGCGTTCCGGATCGGCGACATACGAGATCAGCCCGTCGTCGTCGATCTCCTTGAACGAGAACGGCACGGTGATGATGCGGCCGTCGAACTCCGGCACCGCCACCTGGGTTGCCACGTCCAACGGAGACAGGCCGTCGTCATTCTCGTTCCACTGAGCGCGCGAGCTCGTCAGACACAGACCCTGCAGGATCGGAACGTCCAGCGCGGCAAGGTGTTCGACGTTCCAGCTGTCGTCATACCCGCCGGCCGACACGGTCGCGGGCTTGAGTCCCCCGGCGGCCAGCACCGTGACCACCATCGCGTCTGCGTCTCTCAGCCGTTGCAGCAGTTCGGGTTCGGCGGTGCGCAGCGACGCACAATAGACGGGCAGCGGCCGTCCGCCGGTGTCTTCGATCGCCATGCACAGCGATTCGATGTAGGACGTGTTGCCGGCCAGATGCTGCGCGCGGTAATACAGCACCGCGATCGTCGGGCCATCGATGTGCCGCGAATTCGGCCGCTCCAGTTCACCCCAGGTCGGGGTCACCACGGGCTCGGTGAAGCCGACGCCGGTCATCAGCACGGTGTCGGACAGGAACGCATGCAGCTGGCGCAGATTCTCCACGCCTCCGTGCGCTAGGTAGATGTGCGCCTGCACCGCGATGCCGGCGGCCAGCGTGGACAGTCCGGTCAACTCGGCGTCGGCGGCCTGCTCGCCGCTGACCAGGATCGTCGGAATGCCACTGCCGATCACCGCGTCGATGCCACTTTGCCAGGCGCGATAGCCGCCCAGGATCCGGACCACCACGATCTGCGCGTCGGCTAAGAGGTCGGGCAGCTCCTCGTCGGACAGCCGCGCCGGGTTGGCCCACCGATAGTTTTTCCCGCTGGAACGGGCGCTGATCAGGTCGGTGTCAGACGTCGACAGCAGGACGATAGTCGGCTCAGCCACCCATCATTCGTACCGCAAGGCGACAATCGGAGGCGCGGCGGCCGCTCAGGTCCCGGTGCAGATGCTGATAAATCGGATGGGCGCGCAGATGCTGACCCAGACGCGCGGCGCGGGGGCGGACCAGGTCGGCGGCGGGGGCGGTGGCGGTGGCGGTGGAGGCGGCAGGGCTTGCGGTGGCGCGGGCGCGGCGACGATGCACGTGTTGGATGGCGCGTCGTAAATCGTGCCTTCGCCACATTGGGCCGCTCTGCTGACTGCCGGCGACACCGAGGTCGTGATCACGGCCAGCGCGAAGGCGACCGGGACGATGAGTGCCAAGCGATTCGCTATCCCGAACATCACAGCTCTCCGTGCGTACGCCCCCTCAGCAAACATTGCCACAAAGGGCGGCGGAACGCGCGGGTTCAAAGCCGATTCATTTGCCGAGTATCGCCGCGATCCGTGCGGCGACTTCACGAGTGACCTCTGGCACCTCTGCGGCGTAGTAGCGGTCCACGGCCGGGTCGTACTCGGCGCCGGCGATCGACCCGTGATCGGCGACCAGCTCGATCAGTTCCACCGGCCACCCGACTCGCTCCAGGTGGGCGGCGAAGTCTCGGCTGGCCGTCACCGGGACCACGTCGTCGGCCAGGCCATGCAGCAACGTGAACGGTGGACCGTCGCGTTCAGGAGTCATCCCCTCGCTGAGGTTACGGCCGGTGATCGGGTCGGGCGCCATGAAAGCACCTGCCAGACAGACCGTATGGATTATCGAACCCGGGAGAACTTGATCGGAAAGCGTCAGACCTGCCGCCGCCAGACCTCCCATAGACCAGCCGACGAGCACGAAGCTGTCGCTGCGCCGCTGCATGAATTCAACCGAACGCAATAGGTCCGCGTGGCCTCCGTCGCCGACGTGGGAGTTCCAGTCGGGCACCACGACGCCGGCTCCGTGGCCGGCGAGCAACTGGGCCAGAGGCCGGACGACGGCGCGGGCATTGGATTGCATGCCGTGCCACAGCAGGATGGCCGGTTGTGTTGGATCGCCGAAGACATCGGCCGAGCGGCCCGGGGCATATTCCATCGTCTGCACTGCAAGAGTGTGCCCATCGCAACCCGCCGCAATCTCGATACTTGCGTCAGTCAGTGCAAGAGTCACCACCGGCAGCGGCTGCCACGACCATCATCGACCGGCCGCCTTAACAGCATCAATGTCGGAGTCGCTCGCTATACTCGAACACATGTTCGATGGATTGCAGGGTGCAGACGCGCTGGTGCGCGCCGACGACGCGACCGTGGTAGCCGCGATCGCGGAATGGACGCGTGCCGAAGCCGCCGCTTCGTCGCGTCGGCTGGCGGCCATCGCCGAATTGGTGCGCCGCCATGCCATGGGTCCCGTCGACCATGCGATGTGGTCATGCGACAACTGGGATGCGATAGCTGCCGAAGTCTCTGCGGCACAAGGCATTAGCCACGGTATGGCATCCGGTCAGATGTATCTGGCCGTCGCGTTGCGCGACCGGCTACCTAGGGTGGCGGCCGTCTTCGCAGACGGCGCAATCAGCGCGCGGCTGGCCGCGGCCATCGTGTGGCACACGGATTTGATCAAAGACGCGGGCACGCTGCAGCTGGTCGATACAGCGCTCGCCGAGAATGCAGTTCGGTATGGGCGGCTGTCGGTGAGCAAGACGGCACAAGCCATCGACGCGATCGTCGACCGCCATGACCCCGGGGCGTTGCGCCGCAGTCAAGCGGCCGCGCGGAGCCGCGATGTGGTGATCGACCTGGCCAACGACGAGTCCGGGACCGCTGCGCTGTGGGGCCGGCTGTACTCCACCGATGCGGCCGCCCTGGACCGACGGCTGCTGCAAATGGCCCACGACGTCTTCGATGACGACCCACGCACGCTTGCCCAGCGCCGAGCCGATGCGTTGGGGGCACTTGCCGCCGGGGCCGAGCGACTCAGCTGCGGCTGCGATAACGCGGAATGCCCGAAGCGCTTGGCGAGCGACGAGCGGGCGACGAGTGTCGTCATCCACGTCGTCGCCGACGCATCGGCGCTCGAGTCGCGGCCCGATGCGCCCGAAACGTCGAGCACCGGTCGACCTTCCGCGTTGATCGCGGGTGGCGGAACGGTTCCTGCGCCACGGCTCGCCGACCTGATTCGCACTGGGGCGCAGGTGCGGCCCGTGCGTCATCCCGGCGGCGCCAGCGCGGGCGAGCCGGGCTATCGGCCGTCGGCAGCGCTAGACGCGTTTGTGCGATGCCGTGACCTGACTTGCCGATTTCCCCATTGCGATCGTCCCGCGGAGTGCTGCGATGTGGACCATACGATCCCCCATCCCTTCGGCCCTACGCACCCGTCAAATCTCAAGTGCCTGTGCCGAAAACATCACCTGCTCAAGACTTTCTGGACAGCGTGGCGCGATGAGCAGCGGCCCGATGGCACCGTCGTCTGGACATCTCCCAGCGGCCACACCTACACCACACGGCCGGGTAGCCGTCTGCTCTTTCCCACGCTCTGCATGCCCACCGGTGAATTGCCCACGCCGCCAAGGGTTGATCATCGGTCCGACGGTCGCGGCATAATGATGCCCAAGAGGTGGCGCACGCGAGAGCACGACCGCATCTACCGGATCAACGCCGAGCGCTCACTCAACGCCGCTCATGTCGCCGAACGAAATCAGCCGCCGCCGTTCTAGTACTCAGCCGGTACGGACGTCGAAGTCGGCGAGATCGGGCCGACGCAGCAGTTCGGTATGCGCCTCGGGCACCCAAGGAAACACCTCGGGCAGGCCATCCTTGCCCACATACCAACTGTTACATCCCGACGCCCAAATAGTTTGCGGTATCGCCGCTTTCAGGCGCTCGTTGTATTCCTTTGTCGCCGCTTCGGTCGGCGCGGCGGCGCGCACCGCACCGGCGCGCAGCTGCCCGATCCACCAGATCGCGTAGTCGGCTTGGTCCTCGGCGATGGCAATAAAGGACTGGTTTCCAATTGGCGAATGCGGACCCACCAGCATGAAGAGGTTGGGGAACCGCGGCACCGCGACGGATCGATACGCGATCAGACCGTCGGCCCAGACCTCGTCGAGAGTGATCCCGCCCTCGCCGACCACCTCCATGGGTCGCACGTAGGCCCTGGCGTCAAACCCGGTGGCATAGACCAGTAGATCCAGTTCGTGCAGGGTCCCGTCCGCGGTCACGATGCCTCGCGGCTCGATGCGATCGATGCGATCGGTGACCACGTCGACGGTGGGATGCTGCACCGACCGATAGAAGCGCCCCGACAGCACCAACCGCTTGCACATCGGCTCATAGGTCGGGGTGAGTTTGGCTCGCAATTTCGGGTCACGCACCCTGCTGAGGTTCCATCGACACGCGGTCTGAACCAGACTGCGGCGCAATCCCGGTTGGACCGGAGCGCGGCCCAACACGCGCCGGGAGAAGGTGCCCCAAAACCAGCGGCCCATCGTGTCGAACACCGGGAAGCGTGACAGCACGTGCCGAGTCAACCTCGAGTACCGCGCGTTGGGTAGCGGCATGACCCACTGCGCGGTGCGCTGGAACAGGGTCAACTGGCGCACCTTGCCGTCGCCGAGCTCCGCAACGATCTGCACCCCACTCGAGCCGTTTCCGATCAGTCCGATTCGCTTGTCCGGCAAGGAAACCGAGTGATCCCACCGGGACGAGTGGAAAGCCGGGCCGGCGAAGGTCTCCCGGCCGGGGATGTCCGGATAATTCGGTGCGCTCAGCAACCCGGTCGCGATGATCACCACGTCAAACGTCTCTTCGCCGAATGTCGTGCTGAGATGCCATTTTCCGTCGTCGTATTCGGCTTTGGTGACATCGCAGCCGAATCGGATGTGCCGGCGCACCCCACGCTCGTCGGCCACCCGCCGGAAGTACTCCTGCAATTCCGGTCCCGGCGACAGCAGCCGCGACCACTTCGGGTTGGGCGCAAACGAGTAACAGTAAAACCGCGACGGAACATCACAGGTGAGACCCGGATACGTGTTGTCGCGCCAGGTACCTCCGACCTCGTTGGCCTTTTCGTAGACCGTGTACGAGTGGATACCGGCGTCCTGCAACTTGACTGCCATACACAGACCCGAAGCCCCGGCACCGATTATCGCAACTTTCAATTCCCGCTGCAGCGTCATCACCAACCACCAACTCCCCCGTATGAGGCCGAAGGTACCGACGCCGCAGCAACGTGTGGGCGCAGCAGTAGCCAGACAATTGGTGTTTTCAGTGTTGCGCTCTGCCTTACCGTGGAGGGCGTGGCCCGAACCCGCGACACCGACGCTTGCCCCGGCGCGCTGCAGGTGCATCAGGCCGCCGACGGCGCCCTGGTCCGTGTCCGACTACCCGGCGGGATGATCACCGCGACGCAGCTCGCGGCGCTGGCCGGGTTATCCAGTGGCTTCGGCTCCGGAAATTTGGAGCTGACCGTGCGCGGCAATGTGCAGTTGCGGGCAATCACCGACGTAACGGCGGTCGCCGCGGCCATCGCCGAGGCAGGGCTCCTGCCGTCGGCAACACATGAGCGGGTGCGCAACATCGTCGCCTCGCCGCTGTCCGGGCGCGCCGGCGGACGCGCGGACGTGCGCCCCTGGGTGGGCGCCCTGGATGCGGCGATCTGCGCCGAACCCAAGCTGGTCGAGCTGGGGGGCCGATTCTGGTTCAGCATCGACGACGGCCGCGCCGACGTGTCCGGGCTGGGCGCCGACGTCGGGGTGCATGTCTGCGACGACGGTTATGCCCTACTGTTGATGGGACGAGACACCGGCCTGCGCATGGCCGCCGAGGATGTGGTCGCGACGCTGGTCGGGGTCGCTGTCCGCTTCACCGAGATACGCGAAACTGCTTGGCGCATTGATGAATTGGACGACGTCGAGGAATTACTGCCCGGCGCCGATCTCAGTGCCGCCCCCTTTGCGCCCGTCGCCAAACCGCCGGTGGGCTGGATACCCCAGGATGACGGCCGCATTGCGTTGGGCGCCGCGGTACCGCTGGGCGTCCTGCCCGCGCAGGTCGCGGAGTACCTCGCCGCGATCGAGGCCCCGATGGTGATCACGCCGTGGCGCTCGGTGCTGGTGTGCGACCTCGACGAGGGTGTCGCCGACGTCGCGTTGCGGGTGCTGGCGCCGCTCGGTTTGGTGTTCGACGAGAACTCCCCCTGGCTGGACGTCAGCGCCTGCACCGGAAGCCCCGGCTGCGCACGCTCGGCCGCCGACGTGCGCGCGGACGCGGCGCAGCTCGTCGGGACCGCTTCCGCCGTGCATCGCCACTTGGTCGGCTGCGAGCGCGCCTGCGGTAGCCCGCCCACCGGTCAGGTGCTGGTCGCGACCGAGGACGGATACCGGCTGCTTCGCGACTAGGGTGAGCAGGTGCTCGACTACATCCGCGACGCGGCGGAGATCTATCGCCAGTCGTTCGCGACTATCCGCGCCGAAGCCGACTTGGCACGATTCCCCGCCGACGTGTCACGGGTCGTCATCCGGTTGATCCACACCTGCGGGCAGGTCGACGTCGCCGAGCACGTCACCTTCACCGACGACGTCGTCGCCCGGACCGGCGCCGCGCTGCGAAATGGGGCTCCGGTGCTGTGCGATTCGTCGATGGTGGCCGCCGGGATCACCGCCGCCCGGCTGCCCGCCGGCAACGAGGTGGTGTCGCTGGTAGCCGACCCACGCGCGCCCGAGCTGGCCGCACGACGGCACACCACCCGCTCGGCGGCCGGTGTCGAGCTGTTGGCCGACCGGCTCGACGGCGCCGTGCTGGCGATCGGTAACGCGCCCACCGCACTGTTCCGGCTGCTCGAACTGATCGACGAGGGCGCCGCGGCGCCGGTCGCGGTGCTGGGCGGACCGGTGGGATTCGTCGGCTCGGCGCAGTCCAAGCAGGAGCTCATCCACCGCCCGCGCGGCATGGCGTATCTGGTGGTGCGGGGGCGCCGCGGCGGCAGCGCGATGGCCGCCGCCGCCGTCAACGCGATCGCGAGCGACGCCGAATGACGGCCCCCCGGAACCAGCGAGGCACACTCTGGGGCGTCGGGCTGGGCCCCGGCGACCCGGAATTGGTGACTGTCAAGGCCGCCAGGGTGATCGGCGAGGCCGACGTGGTGGCCTACCACAGCGCGCGGCACGGGCGCAGCATCGCCCGCGGCATCGCCGAACCGTATCTGCGGCCCGGCCAGATCGAGGAGCACCTGGTCTACCCGGTGACCACCGAGGCCACCGAGCATCCCGGCGGTTACGCCGGAGCGATCGAAGACTTCTACGTCGAAGCCACCGAACGCATCGCCGCACACCTCGACGCGGGACGCAGCGTGGCGCTGCTGGCCGAGGGTGACCCGCTGTTCTACAGCTCCTATATGCATTTGCACACCCGCCTCACGCAGCGGTTCGACGCCGTCATCGTCCCGGGCGTGACGTCGGTGAGCGCCGCGTCCGCCGCGCTGAGCACACCGCTGGTGGCCGGTGACGAAGTGTTATCGGTGCTGCCGGGAACCTTGCCGGTCGCCGAGCTGACCCGCCGGCTCGCCGACGCCGACGCCGCCGTCGTCCTCAAGCTCGGACGTTCATATCATGCTGTGCGGGAAGCGCTTTCGGCATCCGGGCGGCTGGACGAGGCTTTCTATGTAGAGCGGGCCAGTACCGCCGCGCAACGCATCTCGGCAGCCGCGGACGTCGACGAGGACGGCGTGCCGTACTTCTCCCTGGCGATGCTGCCGGGCGGACGGCGGTTTCAGGACCGCGCGCCGGTCGGGTCCGTCGCGGTGGTGGGTCTCGGTCCCGGCGACGTCGATTGGATGACGCCGCAGAGCCGACGCGAGCTGGCCGCCGCGACCGACCTGATCGGCTACGGCAACTACCTGGATCGCGTTCCGGTCCGCGACGGTCAGCAGCGTCATCCCAGCGACAACACCGACGAACCCGCGCGGGCGCGACTGGCCTGCGCGCTGGCCGAACGGGGACGAGCCGTGGCGGTGGTGTCGTCCGGCGACCCGGGCGTGTTCGCGATGGCCACCGCCGTCCTCGAAGAGGCCAAAAAATGGCCCGGAGTACAGGTCCGCGTGATCCCGGCGATGACGGCGGCCCAGGCCGTCGCCAGCCGGGTCGGTGCGCCGCTGGGGCACGACTACGCGGTGATCTCGTTGTCGGACCGGCTCAAGCCGTGGGACGTGATCGAGAAGCGCCTGGCCGCCGCGGCCGCAGCCGATTTGGTGCTGGCCATCTACAACCCGGCGTCCAAAAGCCGGACCTGGCAGGTCGGCGCGATGCGCGACGTCTTGCTGACTCACCGCGAACCGGGGACACCAGTGGTGATCGGGCGCAACGTGTCCGGGCCCGACGAAGACGTCCGGGTGGTGCGGCTGGCGGACCTGGATCCCGCCGACGTCGACATGCGCTGCCTGCTGATCGTCGGATCGTCTCAAACCCAGTGGTACACAGAAGATTCCGGCGACAGGGTGTTCACACCCCGGCGCTACCCTGGCTAGTCCTTGCCCCAGCTGCTCGGCAGCATCGGCAACGAGGGGCCGTCGCTGAGGCCGTCGCCGGCCAGCGTCGTCAGCCCTGCAGCCTGGCCGGCACCGGATTTGGCTGCGGCACCGGCGAATCCGAGCGGCCCGGCGCCGGACTCCCCGGCCGAGGTGGCGGGATCGTCGTCCGGCCCAGCAGCAGCGTCGTCCGGCCCAGCGGGAGCCTCGTCGAGGTCCATGAATTCGTAGCGGTAGGCCTTGTCCTTGGCGTCTTGCGCCTGACGCCGGCGGGCCTTCAACCGCTTCTTGGCGGATGCCGACGCGGCAGCGGCCGGGGCGTCGGCGTCGTCCGGCGCTGACTCCTCGGACTTGCGGCGCGAGCGATTCTTAGCGCTGGCGCTCCCCGACAATCCCGAAAGCCCAACAGCCCACAGCGCGTCGGACATGCCCGCGCCCAGACCGCTCGTGCTGGTCGGGCCGAATCCAACCCCGGGTGGCCCGCCGGCCGGCGGGGCCCCACCGGCCGGGGCGGCCGTCGCGGACGCGGGAGCAGGCGCGGGCGCACTGGCGCTCGCGCTGGTCGGCACGTTGCCGAATCCCGCCGGCGCCGGCGCGGTGGGCATCGGCGTGGGAGCCAGGGCGGGCACCGGCTGGACGGCCAGGGGTACCGCGGTGCCCACCGCGATCGCCGCCGCGCCCGCCGCGGCACCGGCGGCACCCGCCGCCGCAATTACCATCATGGCTGGGATCGCGACGACGGCCAGCTGAATCGCGATCTGGAGGAACGGCCAGAAGATCATCAGGGTGTGGAAGATCGCCCAACCCATCGCGCTCGCGAGGGTGGGCGAAAATCCCAACTGCGTGAAAAATGCGGCAAGGCTATTAACCCACGGCACCGGCGGGAACGGCCAGCCATTGGGGTTGAGCCATTTCGACACCGGCCACGCAAAACCGCTGGTGTACTGGCGCAGCCATGCCTCGAGCTGATCCATCCAGGACGGATACGTCGGCGCCGCGGCGGTGGCTTGCTGTTGAGCGGTCGACGTATCCGCGGCCGCCATCATGATCTGCGGCGCGGGCGTCGACGGCGGAACCGCGGCGAGCGCTGATTCGCTGACCGCCTCATAGGTGCTCATCGTCGTCGCCGCCTGCACCCACATCCGCGCGTAGTCGGCCTCGTTCACTGCGATCGGGATCGTGTTGATGCCGAAGAAGTTCGTCGCGACCAGGGCGCCGTGAATGGCGTGGTTGGCGGCCAGCTCGCCCAGCGTCGGCATGGCGGCCAGCGCGGCCGTATAGGCCGGCGGCCGTTTCGTGCAGTGCGGCGGCGGCCGTGCTGTCCGCGGAGCTGGCCAGCAGCCAGGTCAGATACGGGGCGTGGGCGGCAACGTACCGCTCGGCGCTGGGGCCCTGCCACTCGCCCGCCTGAACCGCACCCAGCAGCCCGGTGAGTTCGTAGGCGGCGTCGGCATATTCGGTGCTCAAGGCCGACCACGCTCCCGCGGCCGCCAGCAGAGGTCCGGGTCCGGGCCCGCTGCTCAGCAGGGTGGAGTGCACCTCCGGTGGAAACGCGAGCCAGATCGGGGCGGTCATTGCAGGCGGCCTTCCGGGAAGTTATGGGCTGTTCCTAGTGGTCGTTGGACGGCGCGATTTAGTTCCCGCCGGGTTTCTGGCACACGTCTTTGCGCCGGGCGCACACATGCGCAACGATGCAGGGATGCGGTGTGACGTTGCGCGCGAGGCGCTTTCCGCCCGGTTGGACGGCGAGCGTCCGGAAGTGCTCGCGCAGGAGGTCGATGCCCACCTGGAGACATGCCGCGGGTGCCGCACCTGGCTGATCGGCGCGGCCACCCAGACGCGGCGGCTCGCCTCGATCGAGCCCGGCGACGGACCGGATCTGGTCGCCCAAATCATGGCGAGCATCGACGAGGACCCCGAAGCGCGTCAGGGGTGGATGCGCGCCGTGCGGGCCCGCTACGCGCGCTGGGGACTCATCGCGGTGGGCGGATTCCAGGTGGCGATCGCGGGTGCCCAAATCGCCGGAGTCAATTTCGGCATGGTGTCGCATCACATGCACGGTGCGATGTCTGGCCAACATCTGCTGCACGAATCCACCGCGTGGGTGCTCGCACTGGGCGTGGCGATGGTCGCCGCCGGTATCTGGCCCGCGATGGCGACCGGGGTCGCGGCGATCGCCGGCGCCTATTCGCTTGGGCTGATGGGGTATGTCGCCGCCGACGCCCTCGACGGACAGGTGACCGCGACGCGCGTCGCCAGTCACGTGCCCGTGCTGCTGGGCCTGGCGTTCGCGGTGTTGGTGGCGCGCGAGCGAACCGGTGGGCAACGGCCGCAGGAGTCCGATTTCGACGCTTTCGACAGCGAGCTGCCCGACCGGTTCGCCGGTCGGCGGCGCGGCCATCTGCGGCCGATCAACCGGTCCCCGTCGGACCTCGCCGCAAGCTCTACGACAGCCCGTCGTAGACTGACCGAACCTGCGGAACTAAGGTGGTTGGCCATGACCGCGTCAAGCGACGACGAGGCCGTAACCGAACTGGCCTTGGCAGCCGCGCGCGGGAACGAGCGAGCGCTCGAAGCATTCATCAAGGCCACCCAGCAAGACGTGTGGCGATTCGTCACCTACCTGTCCGACGCGGGCAGCGCCGACGACCTGACCCAGGAGACGTTCCTGCGGGCGATCGGCGCGATCGAACGATTCTCCGGCCGCTCGACCGCGCGCACCTGGCTGCTGTCGATCGCGCGCCGCGTGGTCGCCGATCACATTCGCCACGTCCAATCGAAGCCACGCACCGCTCCCGGTGCCAACCCCGAGCACGTGTTGAACGGCGATCGGCACGCGCGGGGATTCGAGGACCTGGTCGAGGTGACGACGATGATCGCCAACCTCACTCCTGAACAACGCGAAGCCCTGTTACTGACTCAGCTGCTGGGGCTGCCCTACGCCGACGCCGCCGCCGTGTGCGGCTGCCCTGTGGGCACCATCCGGTCGCGGGTCGCCCGGGCTCGCGATGCGCTGCTGGCCGACGCGGAACGTGACGATCTGACCGGTTAGTTGTGGCGCTGGCGCGCAACCCATTCCGCGGCTTCGCCGACGGTATCGACCTTGTCCACGCCTTCCGGCAGTGGCGGGCGCTGGACCATCACCACCGGAATATGCAGTGCCGCAGCGGCATCCAGCTTCGCCCGGGTCATGTCGCCGCCGCTGTTCTTGGTCACCAGGGCGTCGATCCGATGGTCCCGCATGATGGCGACTTCGTCGTCGTAGCGATAAGGCCCCCGGGACAGCAGCAGCTGGTGATGGCGCGGCAGCGAGTCGACGTCCGGTTGTGTGACGGCACGAATCAAAAACCACGCGTCGCCGCGTTGGAATGCTTTTGTCCCCGAGCGGCCCGTGGTGAGGAATACCCGTTTATAACAGTGGTTTTCGACGGCCTTCGCGGCCTCGGCATCGGAAGGGACGACTTTTGCCGGGCCCGGATCCCAGGCCGGGCGGGCCAGCACCAGATGCGGGATTTTGGCCTGGCTGCACGCTTCGGCGGCGTGCGCGGTCATGGTGGCGGCGAACGGGTGGGTGGCGTCGACGACGGCGTCGATGTTTTCTTGCCGTAGCCAGCTCTGTAGGCCGTGGATGCCGCCGAAGCCGCCGATGCGCACTGAGCCGACTGGCAGCGCCGGATCCGGCACCCGACCGGCCAGCGAGCTGATCACGTCGACGCCGGGATGCAGGGCTTCGGCGAGCGCGCGCCCCTCGGCGGTGCCACCGAGCAGCAGAACCCGCATCAGTGTTGTCCTTTTGCGCGGCGCGCTTTTGAGTACAGGTAGCTGTCTTTGAAACCCTCAGCGTTGAGGACGTTGCCGATGATGATGACGGCGGTCTTGGTGATGGCAGCCTCGCGCATTTGATCGGCGATGGTTTCCAGGGTGCCGCGTAGTGTTATTTGTTGCGGCCAGCTTGCGAAAGCCACTACTGCTGAGGGTGTTTCGGGTTTATAGCCGCCGGTCCGCAGCTGCTCGACGATTGTGTCGATCTGAGCGGCGGCAAGGTGCAGTACCAGGGTGCCGCCCGATTGGGCGAGGGTTGGCAGGTCTTCGCCGGGCGGCATCGCCGTCGACAAGGTGGCTATGCGAGTCAGCGTGACCGTCTGGGCTACTCCCGGGACCGTGAGTTCTCTGTTCAAGGCGGCGGCCGCGGCAGCGAAAGCCGGTACGCCAGGCACGATTTCGTAGCCGATGCCCAGCGCGTCGAGTCGTCGGCATTGCTCGGCAAGCGCGCTGTACAGCGACGGATCACCGGAATGCAACCGAGCGACGTCGTGGCCCTTGCCGTCCGCCGTGGCGAGTTCCTCGACGATCTGCTCGAGCGTCAACGGTCCGGTGTCAACGATTTTCGCGTCGGCCGGACACAGGGACAGCAGATCGTCGGGCATGATCGACCCCGCGTACAGGCAGGTCTGGCATCGCTCGATCAGGCGTTGGCCACGGACGGTGATCAGGTCGGCGGCGCCCGGGCCCGCACCGATGAAGTACACCGTCACTTGGTCACCGTCCACTGGGTGACCGGGTGCCGAGGCCGCCAGCCGGTGAACGCGCCCAGCGGCTCGCCGTGGTAGAGCTGAAAGCGCTTGAAATCACCTTTGAGGTGCGAATAAGATTGCACCAGAATAGATTCAGATTCTGCCGTGACCACATTTGCGACCAGGCGCCCCCCTGTTGGCAGCTTTTCGAGGCACGCATCGAGGAGGCCGGGGTGGGTCAGGCCGCCGCCGATGAAGATGGCGTCGGGCGTTGCGGCGCCATCGAATTGGTCGGGCGCTCCCCCGCGCACGTCGATGTTGACACCGAACGCTTCGGCGTTGGATTCGATGTTGCCGCGACGCTGCTCGTTGTGTTCGAAGGCTACGGCGCTGCAGCCCGGCCAACTGCGGCACCACTCGACGGAAATGCTGCCGGAGCCCGCGCCGACGTCCCACAGTCGCTCGCCGGGCCGTGGCTTTAGGGCCGCCAGGGTCAGCGCCCGGATGCCCTGTTTGGTGATCTGGCCGTCATGGGCGAACACGTCGTCGGGCAGTGGCGTGACGCGCTCGTCGGGCAGGTAGCGCACGGCGATCACGTTGAGATCATCGATGTCGTCGTCGGCCCACTGGAGCGCGGTGCCGTCGCGACGGCGTTCGCCCGGGCCTCCGAGCTGTTCGAGCACGCTGATTTCAGAATCGCCGCGGCCGTGCTTTGTGAGCAGCGCGGCCACCGCTTTGGGTGTGCATCCGTTTTGCGACAGCACGATTGCCTGTCCGCCGCGGCGCACCGCCAAATGCGGCGGCGCGGTGACCAGGCTGATCACCTCGGTGTCGTGGACGTTCCATCCCATTCGAGCGCACGCCAGCGTCACCGCCGAGACATGCGGAATGATGCGGACTCTTTCCGGGCCGTAGAGCCGGATCAGGGTGCCGCCGATGCCGTGCAGAAGCGGGTCACCGCTGGCAACGATGTGAATGCGGTCATCCAGGGGAAGCGTTTGCAGGGCGGGCATCATCGGCGACGGCCACTGCCTGCGCTCGGCGGTGACCGTACCGTCGAGCAGTTTCAGTTGCCTTTCTCCGCCGTAAATGACTGTGGCCGTTTGTAATTCGATGCGAGAAATTTCGCCGAGCCCCGCCATGCCGTCGGCGCCGATACCGACCACGACGATCATCGCGGCATCCTGCGCCAGATGAATTGCGGGAGCATTCGCATCACCGCCGCCGCAGGCCCCAACGCCCACGGGATCCACAGCGTGCGCTTTTTCTTGGCGAGCGCCCGTGCGGTCGCGGCAGCCACCTGCTGCGGTGTGCTGGACAGTGGCGCCGGAGCCATGCCCTCCGTCATACGCCCGATCACGAAACCCGGACGCGAGATGAGCAAATGCACCCCGGTGCCGTGCAGTGCGTCGGCCAAGCCGCTCGCGAAGCCGTCCAGGCCGGCCTTCGCGGACCCGTAGACGTAGTTGGCCCGACGTACCCGCCAGCCGGCGATCGAGGAGAACACAATTAATTGGCCGCTGTTGGCTTTGCGCATAGCTTGCGCGAGGAGGGTGAGCATGCTGACCTGGGCGACGTAGTCGGTGTGGACGACGGCCACCGCGTGCGCGGCGTCGGCCTCGGCGCGGGCCTGGTCGCCGAGGATTCCGTAGGCGAGCACCGCGGTGCCGATGGACCCGTGCTCGGCGACGATCTCGGCGACCAATGGGGCGTGCGAGGCCAGGTTGTCGGCGTCGAATTCTCTGGTGTGAACGGCCAACGCGCCGGCTTGGTGCAGCGCCGCGACCTGCTCGTCGAGCTGATCTGCTCGGCGCGCGGCCAGCACCACCGTCGCGCCTGGAGCGAGCCGTCGCGCCAGCTCAATGCCGATTTCGCTGCGGCCACCCAGAATTAGAACTGGACCTGCGCCCGTGTCGTCCACGGCTGCGATTATCACCTGCGCTAGCGTGAGCGGTGATGGCGAACACCACGACGCGGCTGACCAACGACGCTTTGGCCTTTCTGTCCGAACGTCATCTGGCGATGCTGACCACGCTTCGTGTGGACAATTCGCCGCATGTGGTGGCTGTCGGTTTCACCTTCGACCCGGTGACCCATATCGCGCGGGTGATCACCACTGGGGGCTCGCAGAAGGCCGTCAATGCTGATCGTGCCGGGGTGGCGGTGCTCAGCCAGGTGGACGGTGCGCGCTGGCTATCGCTTGAGGGCAGCTCCAAGGTCAACAACGATCCCGATGCCGTGCGCGATGCCGAGCTGCGGTATGCGCAGCGCTACCGCACTCCGCGACCCAATCCCCGACGTGTGGTCATCGAAGTTCAGGTAGAGCGGGTGCTGGGTTCGTCAGATCTGCTCGACCGCGGCGGCGAGTAGCTTTCGCGGTTTATTCGCTGGGCTCGCGGCGCTCGAACTCAGTGCCCGAAGTGTCATCCCAGAATTTGGGCGATAACTCTGTCACGCGATCTTCCGGCGGGACAGCAGCTCTTTGCTTCCGGAAATCGGCAAACGCGTGGCGGGCACGCGCCAACTCGTCTTCGCTCGGTGCGGGTCGGCCCTCTTCTTCCGGTGTGGAAAACACCTTTCCACAAATCTTCTCACTCATATCACGGCTCCCGATCGCTACCCGGCCTTTTCAGCAGGAGGTCATCGTGTTCTCGCCTACGACATGCCTCGACGACGCGACTGCAGCGGGCCTAGCCGAAGCTACGACCGACCCGCGAGAGCCGCAACTCACATGCCTCATTGCAACGCGTGTGGGCAACGACCTCTTGAAATTTTTGCGCCGATTGGGAGGCGAGGTGGCGAGCACGCCGCTCCTAATTGCGGAGTTCAAACAGTGGTTTTCCGTCTGGATCGAGGGTAGATTCGCGAATCTCATCAGTCGTGGCTGTTAGATACAACGACAGTTTTACGAGGTCCGCAGTCCCGGCTATTTGATCCGTACTACCAATCGCAACGAGAGTATTATCTGGCGCAACTAAGGCCCAGTGCTCGGCATCATCGAATCTTCGTGTCTCGATACTAAAATTAAGAGGCAATTCGTCCGCCGAGATCGGCACTTTGACACGAGGCAAGCCTAGACGACTCCTAATTTCCAAACCAAATCTACCAAAACAATATCGCTCGATAGTGGCCATCAACGGAGCGGCTAAAATAAAGTGTTCAGGACCCATTCGGTCGGAATCCGTGATGAGAAACAGGCCCTTCCCAATTTGGCCTACAAAGATTTGAATCTCACCTAGTGATGCCGAGAATGTTGCTCGCCCATCTTCCGTCTCAGACCCGTGTGCAACCATATAACCAGCAAGTTTTCCCCATTCCTCCAGTTCCGGCGAGATTTCCACGGGCACTATCATCTCAGCACACCACCGATCTCTAGTAATTCTTCGATCGTCATTGCCCTTCCCGCACTGTCGAGTATTCGAACCTGGATAGACCCACCTGGCTGGCCCAGCCCAGGAGCGACTTCAGAAACTTCGACCTTCCAGCCACCAGGAAGATTTTCGAGCACATAGGAGTGGTATGGATCGCTGAGACTGTTGACATGCAGTGCGCGTTCCTCCCACGACGCCGGTCTTCCATCTTCCATCACTGCCAAATACTTGCCCGAGTCATTTCCAATGCGGTCCAACTCTCTACCGTAGAACTTGGCGAATTGTTCGATGTCGGTAAAAGCAACCTTGGTACCAGGCACCGCGCCTTCGTTGCCAGGAAAATTCATCCATTCTTGGCCAGTTGGGCCTGACTTGTTGAAACGCTCGGCATATTGCTGCGCAGTATATGCCTCCCCATGAGGATCGCGTCCCAAAAGCGCCTCCGGATCCCTGATCAGCTCAGCGACCGACGGCTTAATACCACCCAGTTCGGTTGGGTCATCCTTGAAGGCCCAATGCTCTTGCAAGGGCTCGCCATAATGCGGATCAGTCGGTTGGTCGGGCAACCGCTCCCATCCGTCGCCCGACGGTGCATCGGAATGCACTGGATCACCAGGCTCAGGGTCGTGCGGACCCCGATGACCATGTGCCGACGGACCATCACCATCAGACGACAGTTCGCCAGGCTTGCCGTCGTATGGAGGTCCTGGCGACTCGCCGCCCCCTAGGGGCCCGCCATCACCGAGCCCGTATGGGCCTGAGTCGCTCGGCGAGGCATCGTGTGGGCCGCCACCCGCAGAGCCGCCGTCACTAGGCGCATGCCAACCAGTACCAGCCGGTGCTGGCAGTTCGGCGGAAGGCGCACTCGAATGGGGCACCACAGATGTCAGCGCAGGCACCTGCTGCGCTGATGGCGTAGCAGCTGGTGCGGCATCAAGCGGCGCACCATCGGCTGCTGGCGGGAGGCGAGGCGGATTGGGTTCTACTAGCTGCGGACTGCGTGACGGCAAGGGCTCGGCGGGTGCGGCCGGTACCAATGCATGCTCTCGTGCGCCTCCGGCCGCTGCCTCTGAATGTCCGTGGGCCAAACCATCTGGCGCCGTTGGCGAATGAGGTGCGGGCGTGCCTGGCGGCGCGGATTCCACAGGCCTTGGCGGCGGCCCGCTCGGATTCTCAACTCGCGGTGGGCCGACCGAACGACCCCCGGGCGGAAAGTCCGTCTTGGGCACATCCAGTTTTAGGCTGTCGAGATCTTTCGTCAGGTTGGTGCCGACTTTGCCGATGTCGCCCAGCGCACCGGTCGTCGAGGCAAATTCCCCTAGTTCCCCGGCGCGCCCCGCGGCGCCAGCGCCTTCAGCGGCTTCTTCCGCGCCGCGTGCAGCCGCAGACCCTGCTTTTGCCCCCGCGCCGGCTTCTCCGAGTCCAGGAAGAAAAAACGTCGCTCCATCGAAGACGTTCTCTCCGAATCCCAATCCCGGCCGAGCAGTACTCCAATCCTCAAGGTGCAGAAGTGATTTCCACATCTGCAGATTTGCCGCGCCGCCCTCGCGTGGATTCATAATCTGGTTGAGCGTGCCTGCTTCGAACTGGCTTTGCACCATGTCCTTCCAGGTAGCCTCGGCCCCTTTGGGATCAAGGAGCAACCACGGTGCGGTCAAGTCCGCCATGCCGAGAGCAGCTTGGGCGACTCCTTTGACAACTCCTTCATTTGCGTTGACGAAGGTGTCGAAAACAGTGGCGACCTGGTTTCCGACTGCGTCACCTAGAAAGTGGGTGAACTGGCCGCGCGTGTACTTTTCCATGTCGACGACAAGGCCGTCGGCCATCTGCATCAGAAGCTTTATCCCCTGCTCGAAAGCTCTTGCTTCCCGACCCAAGTCGTGCAATACGGCGTTGATGTCACGCGCGATCTTCTTGATTTCTTCGAACGCATCGCCATCGAGCACCGAGACCACGTCATGCCAGATATCAGTCAGCGACTCCAAGCGGTGCAACAGATTTCGGATGTCGTTTTTAGCCGTCGCAACCCGGTTGGCGAAATCCTCGAGGGTGTAGGCCATCGCCACGCACCCCGCCCCCAACTTGTCCATCGCGACGCCGATTTGCGATAAAACGCGATCGATCTTTTCGCCCTCGGGGATCTGCTGCGTGCCGACCAGCGTCCTCGATCCGTCGAACGCACCTCGCATTCCGCTGACCGCTGAGCTGAACGTGCGCCAGCACCCGGCCGCGGCATGAAGCGCCGGCACATCGCCGTTGGGCCACACGTCGTCGACGAATGACTGCACCACCGCCCACAGCAGCGGAGGTGGCTCCCCTGGGCCTAGTGTTCCCGGCGGCCCCGGGGCGCCGATGTTGACGGGCTCCGCTGGCGCCTGCAACACACTCGCAGCCCCACCCACCCGCGAGGCCGCTTCCGCCTTCGACCAGTTCGACGCGTCGACTTGGATCATGACCCCGTTGCGCCGACACGCATTGATTGCTGCCGCGGCGGCATTTAACAACGACTCCGCTGTCCCTTGATACGACAGCCCGAAAAGCTCACCGGCAACATCCAGACCCGTGTTAGCCCCGAACCCAGCCGTCAATACCGCCATTGCGGCTGCCAGACCATCGCCGGTAGCGACCACGGCGCTGCCCGCGGCGAAGAGCGCCTCCGGGTCTACCGCGAGGATGGGCATGCGCGAGATTTTTGCCCAGGCCGGCCGTCGACGCACTTCACCCAAGGGTTGCGGGACGACGCTAGCCGTGGCCGGGCGTTGGCCACAATTCGTCCTCAACACCCCCAACCGTGTGGGTGCTACCTACCAGGTTGGGGCGGTTGCCTGTAACAGTGAATTGATCGGCAACTATGCCATGATTAGCCTCGCCATCAGGGCATGGGGGCATACTGAGTTGACGGATCTGCGGCATTCGGGCAACGGATTCGGTCTTCGCGATCGTGACGACATGAGAATCTTGAAACTGGGGATGGTTGAGTATGTTGACCGGCACGGGTTCGCTGGCGAAGCGGTCCCGCCGTGCTGCGCGGGTACTGTTGCGCCCCAATCCATCCAAGCGTCGCCTACTTGCACTCAGACGGCGCTCGGGAGGATGCCATGAGTGGTGACGATGAAATTCGGATAATTCTCGAGCACCTGGCCAAGTTGAGTGGCGGTCCACTGCCGCCGGGAATCACACCCGATCAGCTGGCCACGGGTCAGGTTCCCCTGAGCCAGCTATTGAGAGCCCTTGGCCTCGCCGCAAATGGCGGCGATCCCCGCGACATGGGCGACGCTCAAACCGGATATGCCGAGCGCGACGCCAAAGTCGGTGACGCCATGGCCAAATTCCCTGCCAACGAAGCAGAGTCGGCCGGAAAGTTGGGTGGTGCTGGCAGTCCCGCCGAAATGGCCCAGCAGATTCCACAGATGATCTCCGGCGTCGCCGGCGGCATCTCGGGCGCCATGCAAGGTTTCCTCCAACCTTTGAGTCAACTTCCGCAGCAGGCCGCTCAGATCGGGCAGCAGATGATGCAAGCCGGCATGGGCGCGATGCAGCACAGCGGAGAAGCGGCTGCAGCGGGCGCAGCAATTCCCGGCGAATTGACGGGTTCCACAAGCGGCGCCGGCGGTGGCGGTTTGGGCGGTGGCGGCGGACTGGGCGCCACCACCCCAACGGGGAGCCTCAATCCACTTCCCGCTCCGTCAGCCGGAACTGAGCCAGCGTCATCGCGTACTGGCTCGATCCCGCCGCCGAGTGCGGTGGCACCGACCAATATGTCGAGGGGCGGGATGGGCGCGATGCCGATGATGCCGCCGGGTGCCATGCACGGAGCCGGTGGCGGGGGTAAAGATGAAAAGCCCGACACCAAACGCATTGTCGCGCCGTCAGTTAAGAACGGCGCCCCCGTCCAGGGACGTATCACGACTCCGCCGCCGGTGCCCGAAGTCGTCAAACGCATTGAAGGCAAACCGGTTGCGAGTCGACGCATCATCCTGCCCGACCAGAAGCGCGATGAAAATGATAAGGACGGGAGCAGCTAGGGCATCGGATGGCCGGAGGCCGCTGATACTAATAGTCTCGCCGAACCATCTGCGCGAGAACGCGTTTCGGCTGCTTTCTCCAAAGCTGATTGTTGTCGAGCTCAGGCTCATATTTTGGCCCCGAAGGCAACCGGGTCGGAAACGGGGTTTCTCGATGCCCCCGGCGAGGTACGCTCCCCGCGTGTCCAATCTGCCTTACCCGCCGCCATCCCCTGCTCCTGCGTCATGGCCTACGTCGCCAGCGGTGCCCAAACATCCGTCGCGGTCCGTCGCAATTGCTTCCTTAGCGATTGCGCTCGTGGCACTCGGCGTCGCAATCGGCAGCTGGTTCCATCCTGTACCAGACAACAAACCGTCGCCGACCCCATCAGCAGCCACGTTTTCGGAACAACAAATTGCTGCGGCAAAAACGAAGGTATGTGCCACCTACCAGAAGGTGCACCAAGCCGTGCTAGTTAACACTGGCCGAAGCGGCGGTACTGATCAGACAGCGGTACTCGGGCTTGCTGCAAACGCGAGGATCGCACTTTACGACGGTGGCGACTACCTTCTTCGGACTCTGGCTGATGAACCAGCGACTCCTTCCGAGGTGGCAGCGGCAGTTCGGAGGTTGGCAAACTCGTATCAGGAGCTTGCAATCGGCTATATGGCGGAAGCGAGCCAATCTGAAACCGAATCATCGCTACATGCTGGCGACGAACCGAACTCGACCCTAAGCTGCATTTGCAAGTGAAACCGACTTTCGATTTTGGCGACATCGTTATGTTTATCTGGTTACGAAAAAAGAACTAATAAAGTGATCTGTTTAAGATTGGCTGCAGGTAGAACGTAGGGTGACTACCAACATCCGTACTGGGCGATACGATTAAGATTGTGTCGAACTTCCGATCATTCCCGGCCTCGTCGCCTGCGCCACCTTCCTGGCCAGCACCGGTGCCACCCCCACCCCAGCGAACCGGGATAATGTTCGCGGTCCTGGTCGTTGTGCTGTTGTTGACGCTCGGTGCCGCGATCGTCGGCTGGTTCCGGCCGCTACAGCCCAAACCTCCATTGCCTCCGACCTACTCAGCCCAACAGGTCGCGGACGCGAAGTCGAAGGTGTGCGCCGCGTACGAGAAGGCGCACAGTGCGGTCAAAGGTAGCGCAGCGCGAGAAGAGGTAGCGACCCTACGGCTCAACTAGCATTTGCCTTAAACGGACGACAAGCGCTCTTGGCGGGCAGCGAGTACCTACGAACAGTCCTTTCCGAAGAGCCGGCGACTCCAAACGACCTAGCTATCAAGATACAAAAGCTTACAGATTTTTTCCAAGAGCTCGCAGTCGATTATTTGAATGGCCTGAATGAGTCACAGATGCATGCTCCACTGCAAGCTGGAAATGATGCAACCTTGGCAATAGAAGGTCGTTGTAAATAATGTTGCCACCCGGAGAATGGTCGTTAGCGATAGTCGGTGATCAATGGGTCGACGACCCGGATTTGACGGCACTTTTGCATGGCAGGACGAACCGAGGAAACATCAAGGCCGGCTTTACAAATTACGGTGACGTGCTCCGTAGTGCCCAGACGGGGCCGCTGGCAGATCAGCACGGCATTACCGCTGATGATCTACGCGACGCCTTCCGGCAGGGTGAACAACAAGCACGCCAGGTGGCCGAAAAGAACGCCATCAAAGAGGGGGCATACGGCACTGCCTACGACAGCATGGTAAGCCTTCGGCAGGACCTGACAAGTTTGGCCGCAGAAGGCAATCAACGGATCGATGAGATCAAGCATTCCAAACAGCCCGTGGAAGCCAAAGTCCCGCAGATGATCGCCGCGATACATCAGTACCGGGCACTGGCCGCCATCACGGCAGCGAAGTACTCCGGCAACGTATTTGACGCGATGCAGCGGATTCTCGATGCAGAGGGCACCGGGCAGTCAGCACGCCAGTTCGCGCAAGCACATGGTGTCAACGTCGGGCAGATGTTCCGACCACCGGAGGATCAACAGACGCTAGAAGACCAGGTCCGGCGGTCGGTCGGCAACCCGGGGGCGCCCCCAGCCCTGCCGCAACAAGGTGCAATTCCCACTACCGACGTGGGAACCAATGGGCCGGAGCCGCCAGCGTTTAACCAGCAGGGCGCAACACCCCCAAGCCACGTAATCGCAGCGTCCAACCCGGGGGGCCCCACCCTCCCCCCAGCACAACCACCAGCCTCCGGGCTACAAGGTCGAGTACCGCCTGCATTAAATTCCACGGGCGCGGCTCCAGTCCAAGGTGGTGGTGCACTGGGTTCCGCTCCCGCGATACCGACCGCCACTCCGTCAGTCGCCCGCCCCGGCATGCCCTCAGTCGGTGGCGCGCCAAGTGCGGGTGTGCCCGCGTCCTCGGTATCCCCCCTGACCGGCGCCCCAACCGCCCCGGCAAGCCCGGTCCAGCCGGTCACACCGGCCGACTTGATGCACAGCTTCGACAAGGGAATGCAAGCAGGAACACCGGTTTCGGCGACGGCCGGCGCGATGCCGCCGGCTCAACCCCCGGAACCGCAAGCCCCGCCGACGACGCCAACATCCGGCATGAGCAGCGTCCCGGTCAACACGCCGGCATACGACGCCCCCGCCCCGGTCGCGCACGCGGCCACCCCCGACGCGACCCCGGCACCGCAAGTCGTCGCGGGACCATCGGCAGCAGCTGCTCCGTCCGCACCCGCACCCGCGGGCCCATTGCCGGCGTACGCCTCCGACATAAGGCCGACCATCCCCGCGGCCTCCGCCCCAGTCCTTCCATCAAGCTCACCGCCGTCGGCGATGGCAAGCTCGGCGCCCGTGCACCCCTCAGCCGGACAAGGCACCCCCGCTGGGCCCACCATGGTCCGTCAAACACCCCCGCCGGCGCCGCCATCGTCGCCGTCAAGTCTGGGCACCGAGACCGTCGCTGCCACCGCAACCGGCGCGATCGCCGGAGCCGCATCGGCCAACGCCACCGAGCGCGCCCGGCTAGAGCGACTAGTCGCGGCCGTCGCCCGTCAGCAGCCCCGGCTGGCCTGGGCAGCCGGAGACCGACCCGACGAAACCACTGTGTTGACAACCGATCTCGCCAGCGGCTGGATCCCACCGGGGATCGATCTGCCGGCGGCGGTCACGCTGCTATCCCCCGAACGCCGTCGCGGCGATATCGAGACCCTGCTCGGCGAAGTCACTCTTGCCGCCGGCTACACCCCGATCCACCACGTTGCCGAGGAAGACGAACCGGTCCCCACCTCGCCACGTCCTCGGCGTCTGCCCGACATCGACGAACTAGGTTGGGAACTCAATCAGGCAACCCAGTGGCGCGATGGCCTACCAAGACTGGCCCACACCCTGGCCAAGGCCGCGACCGGCGGCACTGGAGTGCTGGAAAAAGAGGTCGAGCTCCTGCAAACACATCTCAAAGAGGTCAGCACCCGCGTTTTGGAAAGCTATCCCGAAAACGTCGACTTCCACGAGGTCGGCAACTGGCAACTGCTGGCCGCGATCGACGCACTGGTGGCCGGTGACAAGTCATCCGCGAACTATCACCTGGCCTGGTTCCAGGCCTGCAGCACGACGATGAGCCAATAGGAACTGGGGGCCATGTACGTCGACACGGGATTACTGCACTCGGGGGGAAGCCAGTCTCACCGGGCCGGCGGGCACGCTCAAGACGCGGCTGATCGCCTGTCGCGGGGGCCGTTAATGTCGGGAATGTTCGGCAACTTCGTCGCGGCGGAGGAATTTCACGAAGCGGTCAGCGCAGCCCACGGCAAGCACGTGAAAAACCTTCAGGCCCACGGGCAAACGGTGGCCGATGTCGGCGGCAAGGCATACCAGGCCGCCGCGACCTTCACCGACATGGAGGCGCACAACTCCGCGGACCTGCGGGCGGTGCGACCTTCCTAAGAGACCGGCACCACGACAAGCTCGTGCGG